>NZ_JAEPVT010000006.1:0-468311 GCF_027109195.1 Rhizobium sp. AG207R | reverse complement strand
ACACGAAAATGTCCGCGCCAATCGGTGCATCAGTTACGGCGTCATTTTCCTCGAGCATCGCCCTTTCTCCTGTTAGGTTAAACACGTCGAACCGTAACAGGAGGTGCGACTAGCCCCATAGGATCTCTTGTTGCGTTTTCAGATGGAAGCCGGTTGCCGGAGAGCATCCCGCTGCTACAAGCAGTTCGAGTTCGGCATTCGCACCGAAACAGTTTAGGAAAATGGCGCATCCCGCAGGATGAAACTGAGAACGCGTATGTTATTATCGCGGTCTCGGGATCGAAGAAAGTGTCCAGAGGGAGAAGCATCAAGCCTCCGGTTTCTCTTATCGGGACCAAGGGTGCCGGAAGCGAAGCGGCGGCGGTCGTGCGTGATCGATATGACCGGCGTTGCGGCTTGTGCTTTGTCGCGGAAGCATTTGCGGGGTTGCCCAATGCCGCTTGTTTACAGACCTGCTTGCGCGGACGATTTAGCCGCGACCGATGCTCTGGTGGTTGCCAGCATCAACGATCTTACCGTCCGGCATGGCTTCGGCTCCATGGCGACGGCAAGCCCTCCCAACTTTCAGCTGTTTTCACTCAAGGACGACCCCGATGGATTATGGATCGCAGAAGATGGCGGGGAAATTCATGGCTTCGCCTGGAGTTGGGTTTGCGGCAACGTTTGGTTCCTCGCCCAGCTGTTCGTCGATCCCGCCCATCAGGGACAGGGTATCGGCAATGGACTATTGCAACGAACCATGGAGCATGCCCGAAAATCGGGAGCGGCTCACAAAGCGCTGATCACTTTCACCTTCAATCGTGTCTCGCAGGGCCTATACATGCGGCACGGCCTCTTTCCCAAGATGCCGATTTATCTTTTCAGCATGGCGCGCGAGCAGATGAGGCAGACCTTGCCGGAACTGCCATTGCGCACCATCGCGATCGATAACGGCGCCGCTGTGATGCAAAATCTGGTCGAAATCGATTCCCGAGCGCTAGGCATCTCGCGGGAGAAACATCACCGCTATCTGCTCGACGATCCTGCAGCCAAGGGGGTTCTGCTCTACGCTGGCAATGATATTGTCGGCTATGGTTACATCGGCTCCAATGGGCATATCGGTCCCCTCGCGGTCACGCGACCTGATTTTCTTCGCGATGGCTTTGCGACCATGCTGAAGCTGGCGGCCAATGGCGGTGCCGAGAAGATATCGGCGTTCCTGCCGGGCACATGCGACGGTGCCTTGAGCCTTGCGATCGATCAAGGCATGCGGATCACCTTTCCGATGCTGCTGATGGCATCGCCCGGCTATGGCGACTGGACGCAGTATCTGCCACGAAATCCGGGCTTTATGTGAACGGTCGTCTGTGGATATGCCGCGACGCGGAATGGCTATCTCGGTTGCTAGCAACGAGTGCTGGGTGGGCTAGCGAGTGGTTCATGCCTGACCTCGGTATTGGTGTCCAACCTATCTGCCATCGGAGGGGAGATGCATATCCGAGGATCGTGTCACCCTACCTTGACTTCAGCAGCCTCCGTCCGAACCGCTTCAAGCCACTTAAGGCCCTCCACAGCAGTAGGTGCCTCAAGCCAGCGGCCTGAGGGATTGGTTCGGCGTTGGCGGGAGCACCAGGGAGCATGGCATAGCCGATGGGTCCGTTTCGAAGGCCGATACGAGGATAAATGACGACATCCAGTCCGGCGCGACGGAAGCAGCTTCGTATAAAGCCCTCAGACCAGCCACTTTCAAACCAGCCGAACTTTCGAATGCAATAAACCGACAGGTGATCCAATCTCAAGCCCCAGTGCGGCCACCAGAGATCGTTTATGGGTTCTCCTGCAAAGGCAATCTTACCAGTCTTCGACAAGAATGGCTTTACGCGTTCAATCAGTTCCCAGGGCTTGGACGCATGGTGAAGGCACTCATAAAATAGGATGAGATCATAAGTGCCTTGAGCTTGAAGATTATCGAATTCTCCCTGGCGGGCTTTGATATCATAGTTGCGTGGTGCCGCGCGCAAATTGACCAATTGAACAAATGGCGGATTGATGTCTACCGCATCAATCGTAGCCCCACAGAAGGCCATGATTTCACTCGACAGCCCCCAACCGCAGCCCAAATCCAGGATGCGAGCGCCGGCTGGCAGATTGGCGACCGTCATGACAGTGGCGATCGTCCGCACATGACTTGCCATGGCGGAAACGTCGGTAGAGAGAAATGGATTTGCACCCTGAGAATGCTTTACCGCATCGATCGGCGTTAGTTCACCTTTCGCCGGTTCGAATGAGCGGCCCGATATCTCGCTATAAAGGGCGAGTTGCTGTTCAAAATACGCATCCGAGAACGGATCGAGACGTATGTCAATCTCGGTGTCGAATGTGAGCGAAAAGTTGCCCATGGCGCGCACGGCATCGGGGTGCTCTGGCCCCCCTAAGCGATCGCACTCGATGGCGAATTGATCCAAGTCTGAGACACGCCATTTATTCGATATGAAAGACATCGTACTACTGTCCGTCCACCCGCCGGAATATGTTCATGTGCGTGTTTCAATGTCATCCTGCAGCCAAAGGCTGCGCGGCCTTCCCCTACTATCGAATAGTTGAATTCGTCAAGCCGCTCTTAGATTCGGTCCCTTCGTGGGAAACGGCGGCGTTTGAAATAAATCTATTTATGCGCTTACGGAGGTGGCGCTTCGATGACGAGACATGCAGGCTCGAACCGCTGCCGAACCCTTTCGGTCCAAAAGTGTTACCTATGTCTCAGGAATAAATCGTAACCTATGTGTCCAGAACGGACCTAGTGGAGTGTGGCGCACCCGACAGGATTCGAACCTGTGACCTTTGGAATCGGAATCCAACACTCTATCCAGCTGAGCTACGGGTGCATGCCGTGGCGGTTTTGAATCGCCTGTCCGATGGCTGGTTCTTAGCCTAGGAAGCGCTTGGCTTCAATCGGGAAAATTCAGGAAAGCGTGAGATCGGACGTTTTGGTGAGATGAGGCCGCGGGCTTTGGGCGCGCGGCCTTGCTGTCATGGGTGGTATAGGCTCATTCCTTCATCGCGCCGGGGCCGGGGGTGGCCTTTGGCGGCACCTTGCCGAGGATGATCATGCCCAGCACTTCGTCCTTGGTGACGTCTTCGGTGCGGGCGTGGCCGACGACCTGGCCGTTCTTCATGACCGAGACGCGGTCGGCGAGGTCGAAGACGTCGTGGATGTCGTGGCTGATCAGGAAGATGCCGATGCCTTCCTTTTTCAGCTGCTTGATGAGCTCGCCGACCTGCGCCGTCTCCTGCGGGCCGAGCGCCGCGGTCGGCTCGTCCATGATCAGGATACGGGCATCGAAGAGGATGGCACGGGCGATCGCGACCGACTGGCGCTGGCCGCCGGACAGCGCCTTCACCGGCTCCTTGAAGCGCTTGAAGTTGGGGTTGAGGCGCCCCATGACTTCGCGGGCCTTGGCTTCCATCGCGACGTCGTCGAGCGTGCCCCAGCGTGTCTGCAGCTCGCGGCCGAGATAGAGATTGGCGGCGGCGTCGACATTGTCGGCGACGGCGAGCGTCTGGTAGATCGTCTCGATGCCGTATTTCTTGGCGTCGCGCGGGCTGCGGATATCGGCAGGCTCGCCGTTGATCAGGATATCGCCGCTGTCGCGCTTGTAGGCGCCCGAGAGGATCTTGATCAGCGTCGACTTGCCGGCGCCGTTATGGCCGAGGAGCGCTACGACTTCGCCGGGGTAGAGATCGACCGAGGCGTTGTCGACCGCGTGGATGCCGCCGAAGGAGATGGAAATGTTCTTCATTTCCACAAGCGGAGTGGTTTGATCCGTCATGGTTCAGAATTCCTTTTACTTGGCGCGCGAGCGATAGACGATGTCGAGCCAGACGGCGATGACGAGCACGACGCCGACGACGACGTTCTGGATCGGCGTATCGACATTGGCGAGCCCCATGCCCGATTGCAGCGACTGCATGACGAGGGCGCCGAGCATGGCGCCGGCGATGGTGCCGCTGCCGCCGGCAAGCGACGTGCCGCCGATGACGGCTGCGGCGATGGTGAAGAGTTCGTAGGTCGTCCCTTGCGAATTGGCGGCGGCATTCAGACGGGCGGTGGAGATAGCCGCGGCGACCGCCGCAAGCAAGCCCATCAGCGCGAAGATGCGCACCGTTACCCAGCGCGTCTTGATGCCGGCGAGTTCCGCTGCTTCCGGGTTGCCGCCGATCGCGAAGACGTAGCGGCCGAAGCGCAGGCGGGTGGCGATGAAGGTCATGATGATACCGATGCCGACGGCGATCAGCACGGGCACGGCGATGCCGTAGGGGATATCGAGCCCCGTTTCCGGCCAGGGGATGTTATGCTCGGTCGCGTATTTCTTCGCGATGCCGGTTGGCCAGTAATAGATGTTGAAGACGTAGATCGTGACGAGGACGAGAGCGGAGCCGAGGATGGCGAGGAAATATTCCGCCCAGAGCGGCCGGCGCGGGAAGTTGAAGCGCTTGCGCTGATGGCGCCCGCCGATAATGCCGAGAACGATGAACACGCAGGCGAGTACGCCGAGGATCCAGCTCCATGTCGCACCGATCGAACCTTCGGCGCCGCCTCCCATGATGCGGAAGGTGGCGTCGAGCGGGGCAACCGTCTGGCCGCTGGTGACGTACCAGGCAAGGCCGCGCCAGGCGAGAAGGCCGCCAAGGGTGACGATGAAGGAGGGGACATTCAGAAAAGCGATGATGACGCCTTGGAAGGTGCCGAGCAGCGTACCGATGACAAGGCCGCAGATCAGCGTGATGACCCAGGTCCAGGAACTGTCGAAGCCGAGATAGGCGGGCAGGTATTTTGCCTGGATGACGCCCATGATCATGGCGATGAAGCCGAGCATGGAACCGACGGAAAGGTCGATATTGCGGGTGACGATGACGAGTACCATGCCCGTCGCCAGCACGGCGATCTCGCAGGTCTGAACGGAAAGGTTCCAGAGGTTTCTGGGGGTCAGGAAAAGGCCGCCGGTATAGACGTCGAAGCCGATCCAGATGATCAACAGAGCGCCGATCATGCCGAGCAGGCGGGTATCGATTTCCGTTGCACGCAGGAAGCGCGTGATGGCGCCTTCTTCCGCATTGCGCGGACCACTCGATGTTGTGGAATGTGTCATGTCGGCCATCGCTTTGCCGTTCTCCCACTTGTTGGGCGCAGGCCCGCGAATGCTCTTTCTTGATCGCTGGGCAGTATCCGCGCTGGTCACAATAGACGTCATCGCTCGCCCATCCGGTTGTCCCGGGTCCACGACCGCCATCCGGCAAGCCGATCGGATATGCGATGACGCAACACATGCGGGAGGCCTTCATTCCCATTCTGGGTTTGGTTGCGGGCCTCTCATCCGCATTCGACGCCGCAATGGAAAGCCCCTTGCGGCGTCGGCATTATCTTCGGGTCAGCTCGTCAAGCCGGTGCTTATTTGCAGGCAGCGACGCTGCCGGCCTTCACGCCCTGGCAGGCTTCAGCCTTGGAGATCCAGCCTGCGTCGATGACGACGTTCAGGTTGTCCTTGGTGATCGGGATCGGGGTCAGGAAGACCGACTTCATGGCGACGTGCTTCGGGCCGCCGTTGAAGGTCTGGACGCCTTCGATCTGGTCCTGGGTCTTGCCGCCGGCAAGAGCGAGGGCGATTTCAGCGGCGCGCTTGCCGAGTTCGCGAGAGTCCTTCCAGACCGAAACGGTCTGCGTGCCGAGCGCGATACGGTTCAGAGCGGCCTTGTCGGCATCCTGGCCGGAAACCGGAACGGAACCGGCGAGGCCCTGGGCGTCGAGTGCTGCGACAGCGCCACCGGCGGTGCCGTCGTTGGAGGCGACGACCGCATCAACCTTGTTGTTGTTAGCGGTCAGGAACTGCTCCATGTTGCGCTGCGCGTTCTGCGGCAGCCAGCCGTCCGTGTAGGCTTCACCGACATTCTTGATCTTGCCGGCGTCGATGGCGGATTTCAGCACTTCGATCTGACCGGAGAACAGGAAGTCGGCGTTCGGGTCGGACGACGAACCCTTGATGAAGACGTAGTTGCCTTCCGGCTTTGCCTTCAGGACTTCGCGAGCCTGCATGCGGCCCACTTCCTTGTTGTCGAAGGTGATGTAGAAGGCTGCCGGATTTTCGATCAGGCGGTCATAACCGACGACCGGAATGCCTTCGTCAGCGGCCTTTTCGACGGCCGGGCCGATGGCATCGGAATCCTGAGCGAGAATGATGAGGGCATTAGCACCCTGCGAAATCAGCGACTCGACATCGGTCAGCTGCTTGGAAGCGGACGACTGGGCGTCGGCGGAAATGTACTTGGCGCCAGCGGCTGCCAGAGCCTTCTTGATGGCTGCTTCATCGGTCTTCCAACGCTCTTCCTGGAAATTCGACCAGGAAACGCCGACGACGAGATCCTTGGCGAAGGCGGCCGTCTGCATGGTCAAAACGATGGCCGCGCCCGCAGCCAGCTTGATGAAAGCTTTCATGTGATCCTCCCGAGTGAATGCGACCGCACGTATCCTGAACTCCCGTCGGCCGCGGCGAAAATGCTGACAAGAAAAGCTTTGGACTTTTTTCTCGACAGTCGAGAAATTTAGTGTCAGAGATTTTTTCAGCTGTCAACACCCGCGCCGCCAGGTTTCATCGGTCGTCCGAAAAAGCTATCAGGGGCTGCGGAGGAGGAGGGTTGAATGAGCAGGGAGTTTGCCGATGCTGGCCAAATCGAGCACCGAATTGGTCCGTCAAAAGAACAGCGCCTTGGTCTTGTCGGCGCTGCGCCGGCACGGCCCGCTCGCCCATACCGAGCTCTCTGATTTCACCAGGCTCTCTTCTGCGACCGTATCGGTCATCACGGCCGATCTCGAGCGGGCGCAGATCATTGAAAAGGCCGAGCAGCAGGCGGCCAGCGGCCGCGGGCGTCCGCGCGTTTTGTTTTCGCAGCAGCGTGACTGCGGCTATCTGATCGTCGTCGTCATCTCGTCGGATGCCGTGCAATATTCGCTCGTCGATTATACCGGTCGACTGATCGACCGCTTTACCGAGGACAGGCAGCAGAACGCTACGGGTGTCGAGCGCTTCGTGGCCGGATTGCGTGATGCCCTGAACCGGATTGTCACCCGCTCGCAATTGCCGCGCGACAAGGTGCTGATGATCTCGATCAGCAGCAAGGGGCTTGTCGATACTTCGGCGCCGGTGCTGCGCTGGTCGCCGATCTTCGGGCGCGAAGAAATCGATTTCGCCGCCGTGCTTCGCGACGAATGGTCGGCGCAAATCATTCTCGGCAACGAAACCCTGCTTGTGGCTGCGGCCCTTGGGCGGCAGGAGGAAATCAGCACGCGCGGCGATTTCCGCTCGCTGGCGGCGCTATCGCTTGGCCATAGTATCGGGCTCGGCATCGTGCGCCGGGAACATGAAGGCGACCATCATATATCGGCGCCGAATTTCGGGCATATGATGCATGTGCCGGGCGGCGCTCTTTGCCGCTGTGGCGCGCGTGGATGCATCGAGGCCTATGCCGGTTTCTACGCCATGCTGCGGACGGCCTTTGACGTGCCGCTCGACACGATCCCGGCGAAGTTCGTGCCGATCGCCGAGCTCGACAAGATCGCCGCGAGCGCGCGTCACGGCGGGCGCCGCAATGTGCTGGCCTTTCGCCAGGCCGGCCTGGCGCTCGGCAACGGCCTTTCGCGCGTCCTGAGCCTGCACGAGCGGATGCCGATTGTCATCACCGGGCCTGGCGTACGCTACTATGATTTGCTGATCGAGGGCATAACTGAGGGCTTGGCGGAATCGCACGTCGTGCGCATGGAGGGCATGCCGGAGCTGCGTGTTATCGCCGACGAGCCGACGCTCGTCTTCGAAGGGCATCTGAACCGCGCATTTTCGATCATCGACAATGATATCGTGAAGAGGGGAGCCTCGGTCGTCGAGCTGCGCGATCAGGCGGGTTGAGAGGTGAGGGCGGCGCAAGGCTTGGCAATGCGCTTGGCCGCAGGGTCGTCATCCCGATCAATCTGTCAGGCCCAAAGGCTGTTCATCTTCGCGGACCTGAAGAATACGGTCGATCAGCCCCCATTCCAGAGCCTCTTCCGCTGTCATGAAGTGGTCGCGGTCCATGGCGCGTTCGAATTCTTCGTAGGAGCGGCCGCAATGCTCGGCGTAAAGCCGCGTCATGCGATGCTTCGTTCGCCTCATTTCTTCCGCGTGGATAAAGATGTCCGATGCCTGTCCCTGGAAACCGCCCAATGGCTGGTGAATATGGATGCTGGCATTTGGAAGCGCGGAGCGCTCACCCGGCTGGCCCGACATCAAGAGGAAGGAGCCCATCGAACGAGCGGTTCCCATGCATAGCGTATGCACCGGCGCGCGGATGTAACGCATGGTGTCGTACATTGCCAGACCGCTGGTCACGACACCGCCGGGCGAATTGATATAGAGATGGATCGGTCTCTTGGGATTTTCGGCCTCGAGAAACAGCAGTTGCGCGCAGACGAGGGCCGAGACATCGTCGTTTACCTCACCATTCAGGAAGATAATTCTCTCGCGCAGCAGGCGGGAATAGATGTCGAAAGACCGCTCCCCTCTGCTGGACTGCTCGACGACCATAGGAACGAGTTGCATCGCTTCGCGCATCGGCGAACTCCAATGTTATTGAAATTGTTGATCTATTCAGAACGTCAGGCGGCGCGCATGACGGTCAGGCTGTTATTGTTTGCCGCAGCCTTTTCAGTCTCACGAAGCCGAACGTCATCGAGCTCGTGGATGATCCGCAGGCAGGTGCCGCCGTTTGCGTTCGAAGATATCTTGAAAGTCACGATGCTTTCGAGGAAGGGCGGTGTGTCGTCCCGCAGCCTATAGCTGACTTCTTTGCCCGGCGTGACTGATATCGACTCGGGACTGGCCAAGGCCTCCTGCGGCAGCCAGTTTTGGCGAAGCTCAGGGGTGCTGATTGCACGCCAGACTTTTTGCGGCGGTTCGCTGAGCTGGTATTCCAGCGCGATGCCGTTCTTTCGCTCAGGGATCTTGAGATTGTTCATTGATCCATATCCTTCAGCAACAGCTTGAGAGCTTCGATGCGGGTGGGCCAGTATGCGCGGTATTTCGCCAGCCACTGGGCGATGAGGGCAAGTCCCTCCGGATCGACCTCGTAATTCACGAAACGCCCCTGTCGTTCTTCCCTGACCAGCCCGGCACTCCGCAGAACCGCTAAGTGCTGCGACATTGCCGGCTGGCTGATGTCGATACCTTCGCGCAGGGCACTGGCATTCATGCCGCCCGTCGCCAGCTTCTCGAAGATGGCGCGGCGGGTCGGATCGGCCAAAGCCCGGAATATCTCATTCTCTATCATGGCAACAGATAAGCATAGACTTATGTGATTCGCAAGAGATTTCCATCGAAGCCTCTCGGGAGCTCCAGATCGCGCCAAAGAAAAAGTCCGCCGCGAATGGAGATCGCGGCGGACTTTTGGGAGGATCACATTCCTTGAGGAATGGAGGCGGCTTAGTCGATCTTTACCAGGCGGCCTTCCTTGACGGACTGCAGTGCGGCATCCGCCAGCTTCAGTGCGGCAAGGCCATCGGCGCCCGATGGTGTGATGGCGCTGCCCTTTTCGACAGCGGCGATGAAGCTCGCGATCTCGTTGGCATAGGCTTCGGTGTAGCGTGTCATGAAGAAATCATGCAGCGGCGGGCGGGTGTAGCCATCGCCGTTGGCGACTTCGATGGAGAAGGGGCGCTGGTTTTCAGCGGAAACCAAGCCCTTCGAGCCATGGATCTCGATCCGCTGGTCGTAGCCGTAGGTGGCCCGGCGCGAGTTGGAGATAACAGCCTGCTTGCCCGACGCCGTCTGAAGAATGACGGAAACGCTGTCGTAATCGCCGGCTTCGCCGATTGCCTTGTCAACCAGAACGGCGGCAGTTGCAGTGACGGCAACCGGTTCTTCGCCGAGCAGGAAGCGGGCCATGTCGAAATCGTGGATGGTCATGTCGCGGAAAATGCCGCCGGAGCGCTTGATGTAATCGACAGGCGGGGCGCCCGGATCGCGCGAGGTGATCGTCACCATCTCCACGGTGCCGATGCGGCCTTCGTCGATCGTCTTCTTCACAGCCATGAAATGCGGGTCGAAGCGGCGGTTGAAGCCGACCATCAGCTTGCCCTTGGTTTCCTCGACAACCTTGATGCAAGCCTTGACGCGTGCGACGTCGAGATCGATCGGCTTTTCGCAGAAGACGGCCTTGCCGGCACGTGAAAAGCGCTCGATCAGATCGGCGTGGGTATCGGTCGGCGTGCAGATGACGACGGCATCGATATCCTTGGCGGCCTCGATCGCCTCGATGGTGCGGACTTCGCAGCCATAGGCGGCGGATATAGCTTCCGCAGCCGCGGGAAACGCATCCGCAACGGCGACGAGCTTGGCGTTGGCATCGCCGCTGACGGCCTTCGCATGCACTTTGCCAATGCGTCCTGCACCGAGCAGACCAAATCTGACAGTCATTTCTACCTCCCTGAATTCGGAATAAATGGACCGAATATAAATCTCTATGGAATTTTCATTCCATTTTCCGATGGCGGCGTCAAGCCGCTTGAACTTCACAATTCTCAAAATCACCGTTCGATGCCGGCTTAGCCGAAATCCGCTCAAGGAGTCTTATTTTATCCGGACGGCTTCACAATTTTCCCGATGATGCGCTAAAGACATGTCTTCTTGAATAGGCAAAAGAGACCCATGCAACTGATCGATCCCAGCCATCCGCTCTACAAGCCGCTTTGGGTGCGCATCCTCATCGTGGCCGTCTGCTTTGGCTGGGCAGCCGTCGAAACGCTCGGCTCGCAGCCGTTTTGGGCGATGCTGTCGGGTGCGCTCGGCGCCTATTCGGCCTGGATGTTGCTTCTGAATTTCAAACCACAACCACCCGAAGCGACCAGTGCTGCGCCCACGCAAGACGAGCCCGCCGAGGATGACGAACCGGCAGACGACAAGAAATAATCACCGCCTGAGGCGGCGTATGGCTTCGTCGATCAGCTGATTGGCGAGTGTCATGCGGGTCGTCGCCTGTTCGCGGAAGAGGGTGGCGACGCTGTCTGGATGATTGGCCTTGGCGAAGTTACGGCGCTTTTCCTGCAGAGTTTCGCGTGTGAGGTCGGAGGTGATTGCGAGTTCGGCTGCAACCTCTTCCCGTGACGTTCGGCTGAGATGCTCGGGCATGACCGGCGGCTCCGGTTCTTGCGGCGCGGGTTCGGGCTTTGGTTCCAATTCAGGCAGGATGACGGGATCGCCAAGATTGTCGCGATAGGCTTCATCGGGCCGTTGCGCCCCGGGGGTCTCGCCGCCCAGAACCGTTGCTGCAAAGCTGACGTTCAGGCCGCGGACGCGATGCGCGGCCTCTTCCTTTTCTGAGCCGTCCTCTTCGCTGTCGAGACGGTCGAGCACGGATTGAAACAATGATTGCTTGAACAGCATGTGTGATCTCCACGCCAAGCTTCATAGGAGTGGAAGTTGGCGCGGAGCTTATGGCTTGCACTTATGTCAGCGAGAGATGCCGGCTCTCTTCCAGGATCATGTCATGCAGCAGACGTGCGCTCGGTGGCATGGCGCGTTCGCGCGCGGTGATAAGGCTATAGGGCCTGACGTCGATATCGAAATCGATCGGCAGGATAGAGGATTCGCCGGCCTGAGATGTCTGCCCGCAGATGAATTGCGCCATGTCGAGCGCGATCGGCGCAATCGCATCCGTCTTGCAGACGACCGCAAGCGTCAGAAGCAGAGACGAAGTGTTGACGACGTTTTCCGGCAAGGGCACGCCTGCGGCAAGGAAGATGTCCTCCACCTTGCGGCGAAGCAACGTGCCCGGAGGCTGGAATACCCAATCGTAACCGGCCAGATCATGCAGGCCGGCAACGCCCTTCTCAAGCAGCGGATGCCCATTGCGGACCACCAGGCAGGCTTTCTCGACGCCGATCTCATGGGCGGTGAACAGACGCGGATCGAGATCATCCGGGATGCGGCTGATAATGAAGTCGTGGCGGGCGGCGAGCAGCTCGCGCGCGAGCACATTACTGTTCTCGACCTCGATATTGATCTCTATGCCGGGATAGGTGCGTGTCACGCGCTGGATCGCCGGGACGACAAGGCTGATCGCCGGCGCGGTCACAGCCCCCAGAAAGACCGAGCCGCCCTTGCCGGTCCGCAAGGCACCTAGCTCCCGACCTGCCTCGCGCAGCTCCAGTAGGATCTTGCGCGCCCGCTTGGCGAGAGCGAGGCCGAAAGGGGTCAACACGACGCCTCTGGCGACACGCTCGTAAAGCGGGCTTTTGACAATCGACTCCATTTCTGAGAGCATGCGTGAAGCCGCAGGTTGTGACATATTCATGGACTCAGCGGCCGCAGAAATTTGCCCGTGATCCTCGATCGTGACGATCATGCGCAGGTGATTGAGCTTCAAACCGGCTTTCAACAACGCATCGTCGCGAAAATTGTCGGAATGAATCTCAATGCCATCGCTCACATAATCGTTATATATTTTCTCCATAACGGCCAATTTTCCCCTTCATCGGCAAAAAAGTACTATTTTTTAACATTATACCAAACTTGGTATATGTTTAGCCAGTTATTCTATTTGACAGTTATACGAAATCGTACGAGTTTGCCGATTGTGCGCTGGGTACAGCTCATAAACCGTGAGAGCGTGGAGGAGACCTACTTCGTTTCTCACAATTAGAAGTAAATCATTCCTTCTACGGAACCTGCCGCAGTTTCGGGCGGGCATTTTTTGTCCGCCGCATTTATCAACAAGGGAGAGAGTAATGAAATCCATTATCTCATTGATGGCCGGCGCTGCGTTCGGCGTCGCTACGCTGGTGGTACCTGCCTTCGCGGCGGACAAGGGCACGGTAGGCATCGCCATGCCGACCAAGGCTTCGGCTCGCTGGATCGATGACGGCAACAACATCGTCAAGCAGCTCCAGGCTGCCGGTTACGGCACCGACCTGCAGTATGGCGACGACGACATTCCGAACCAGCTCTCGCAGATCGAGAACATGGTCACCAAGGGCGACAAGGTCCTCGTCATCGCTTCGATCGACGGCACCACGCTGTCCGACGTTCTGCAGAAGGCTCACGATGCCGGCATCAAGGTCATCGCCTATGACCGTCTGATCCGCAACAGCCCGAATGTCGACTATTATGCGACCTTCGACAACTTCAAGGTTGGCGTCCTGCAGGCAAACTCGATCGTCGACGCTCTCGGCCTCAAGGATGGCAAGGGTCCGTTCAACATCGAGCTGTTCGGCGGTTCTCCGGACGACAACAACGCCTTCTTCTTCTATGATGGCGCTATGTCGGTCCTGAAGCCGTACATCGACAGCGGCAAGCTGGTCGTAAAGTCCGGCCAGATGGGTATGGACAAGGTCGGTACGCTGCGTTGGGACCCGGCAACGGCCCAGGCCCGTATGGACAACCTGCTGTCGGCTTACTACACCGACGCTCATGTCGATGCCGTCCTGTCTCCGTATGACGGTCTGTCGATCGGTATCCTCTCCGCGCTCAAGGGCGTCGGCTACGGTTCCGGCGGCGTGAAGCTTCCGATCGTTACCGGTCAGGACTCCGAAATTCCGTCGGTCAAGTCGATCATTGCCGGCGAACAGCATTCGACGATCTTCAAGGACACTCGTGATCTCGCCAAGGTTACCGTCAACATGGTCAACGCCCTGATGGAAGGCAAGACGCCTGAAGTCAACGACACCAAGACCTACGACAATGGTGTCAAGGTTGTTCCGTCCTACCTGCTGACCCCGGTCGCAGTCGACAAGACCAACTACGAGAAGGTCCTCGTTGAGGGCGGCTACTACAAGGCTGACCAGCTGAAGTAATTTTTCAATAGACCGGTCAGGGCTCGCTGAAAGGCGGGCCCTGGCTTTCATATTTAAGACGATCGCGCGGTCTGCTATGTTCAGTCGCGGCGTTGGATTTGGACAATGGACAATACCATTCTCGAAATGCGGAACATCACCAAGTCGTTCCCCGGTGTGAACGCCTTGGAAAATGTCAATCTGAAAGTCCGTCAGGGCGAGATCCATGCCTTAGTTGGCGAAAACGGAGCCGGCAAATCCACCCTGATGAAGGTGCTTTCAGGCGTTTATCCGGCCGGCACCTATGAAGGCGACATCTACTACGATGGCGGGGTCCGCCAATTCAAGACGATCAGGGATTCCGAAGACATCGGCATCATCATCATCCATCAGGAGCTGGCGCTCGTTCCGCTTCTGTCGATCGCCGAGAACATTTTCCTGGGCAATGAGGTCGTCGCCAATGGCATGATCAATTGGCAGGAGACTTTCAGCCGGACCAAACAGCTTCTTTCCAAAGTGGGCCTCAAGGAATCTCCGAATACGCTCGTGACCGACATCGGCGTCGGCAAGCAGCAGCTCGTCGAGATCGCCAAGGCCCTGTCGAAGAGCGTCAAGCTGCTCATTCTCGACGAGCCGACGGCATCGCTGAACGAAAACGATTCCGATGCGCTGCTCAATCTCCTCATGGAGTTCCGCAAGCAAGGCATTACCTCGATCATCATCACGCACAAGCTCAACGAAGTGCGCAAGGTGGCCGACCAGATCACTGTGTTGCGCGACGGCATGACGGTGAAGGCGCTGGACTGTCACGAAGAAGAGATCAGCGAAGACATCATCATTCGCAACATGGTCGGGCGCGAGCTTGCCGACCGCTATCCGCCGCGTTCGGTGCCGATCGGCGAAACGATCTTCGAAGTGAAGAACTGGAATGCCTTCCACCAGCAGCATCGCGATCGCCAGGTTCTGCACAATATCAACATCAATGTGCGCAAGGGCGAGGTAGTCGGCATTGCCGGCCTGATGGGCGCAGGCCGTACCGAATTCGCCATGAGCGTCTTCGGCAAGTCCTATGGCCACAAGATCAGCGGCGAAGTCTTCCTGGACGGCAAGCTGGTCGACACCAGCACGGTGCGCAAGGCGATCGATGCCGGTCTTGCCTATGTGACCGAAGACCGCAAGCAGCTCGGCTTGGTTCTGACCAACAGCATCCTGCACAACACGACGCTTGCCAATCTGCTTGGCGTTTCCAAGGCGACCGTCATTGACGACGTGCGCGAGCTGCAGGTGGCGACGAACTATCGCTCCAAGCTGCGTATCCGTTCGGCCGGCGTCTTCCAGGAAGCGGGCAACCTCTCCGGCGGCAACCAGCAGAAAGTGGTGCTGTCGAAATGGCTGTTCTCGGACCCGGACGTCCTGATCCTCGATGAGCCTACACGCGGCATCGACGTCGGCGCCAAATACGAAATCTATTCCATCATCAACCAGCTTGCCGCCGACGGAAAGGGTGTTCTGATGATTTCATCGGAAATGCCCGAGCTTCTCGGTACCTGCGACCGCATCTACGTCATGAACGAGGGTCGAATTGTTGCCGAACTGCCGAAGGCAGAGGCAAGCCAGGAGAGTATCATGCGCGCTATTATGCGCTCAGGGGAGAAGCATCAATGAGTTCGGCCAACCCAGCCACGGAAAGCAGCCACGTCGTTTCAATCGGCGACCATATCCGCAACAACATCCGCGAATACGGCATGTTGATCGCGCTCGTCGTCATCATGCTGCTGTTTCAGTACTTGACGAACGGCGTTCTCTTCAGGCCGCAGAACCTGACCAACATCGTGCTGCAGAATTCGTTCATCGTCATCATGGCGCTCGGCATGCTGCTGGTCATCGTGGCCGGCCATATCGACCTTTCCGTCGGCTCCGTCGTCGGTTTCGTCGGGGCGGTCGCCGGCGTTCTGGTTGTGCAGATGCATATGAATCTTGCGCTCGCGACGGTCATTTGTCTGCTGATGGGTGCCGCGGTCGGCGCCTGGCATGGGTATTTCATTGCCTACCACCGCATTCCATCATTCATCGTGACGCTGTCAGGCATGCTGGTTTTCCGTGGCCTGACCTACACGATCATCAACACAACCGGTAACGGCAGCAGCATCGGTCCGTTCCCGCCGGCATTCCAGATCGTTGCGACGGGCTTCATTCCGGATTTCGCCGATATGGGCGGTATCCACTCGACGTCGATCTTACTGACCGTCGCCATCCCGATCGTCATGTTCCTGCTGTCATGGCGGCGCCGTACCGTTAACGAGAAGCACGGTATTGATGTCGAGCCGTTCAGCTTCTTCCTTGCCCAGAATCTGGTGGTTGCCGCTGCGACCATCTTCATCGGCTATCAGATCTCTTCCTACAGAGGCCTGCCGAACGTTCTGGTTCTCATGCTGCTTTTGATCGCGCTCTACAGCTTTGCCACGCAGCGCACGACGATCGGTCGCCGCATCTATGCGATGGGCGGCAATGAAAAGGCGACGAAGCTCTCGGGTATCGATACCCGCCGCCTAACCTTCTACACCTTCATCAACATGGGCATCCTGGCGAGCATCGCCGGCATCATCATCGCGACACGCCTGAATTCGGCAACCGCAAAGGGCGGCGACGGCCTCGAACTTGACGTCATCGCGGCCTGCTTCATCGGCGGTGCTTCGGCCTCCGGCGGCGTCGGCAAGGTAACGGGTGCGGTCATCGGTGCCTTGATCATGGGTGTCTTGAACCAGGGCATGTCGATCCTCGGATACCAGACGGACTCCCAGAAGATGATCAAGGGTGCGGTCCTGCTCGCTGCCGTGTTCATCGACGTCTACAACAAGAACAAGGGCTGATCGCTTAAGCGGCCAGCCGAGACTTTAAAAACCAAATCCATGACAGAGTCCGGCTCTCGCCGAGAGCCGGAACGGGAAACTGCATCCAATCTCTGTCTGTTAGGAAAGGATGAAAGACATGCTCATCTCGCAGATCAAGGGTTCGAACGGCGAGATCGTCGTTGCGGTCCGCAACGGATCCGGCGAAGCTGCCAAGGTCGTCGTCAATGGCGGTAGCGTCTACAAGCTTGCGATGGAGGCCGCCGATAGCGGCAAGTCGCTGGCATCGGTGATCGAGGCACATGGTCTCGGCGAGGCGATCGATCTCGAAAAAGCCTATGCAGAGGGCCGTTTCCTGCCGCCGATCACGCATCCGGACGCTGCGCACCTGCACCTGACCGGTACCGGTCTGACGCATCTCGGCTCTGCCGCGACGCGTGATTCCATGCACAAGAAGACGACGGAAGCCGCTGAGGAGACGCTGACCGACTCCATGAAGATGTTCAAGATGGGCATCGAGGGTGGCAAGCCGAAGGCGGGCGAGAAGGGCGTTCAGCCCGAGTGGTTCTACAAGGGCAATGGCTATGGCGCTGCGGCCCCGGGTGCGGCACTCGTATCTCCATCCTTCGCGCTCGATGGCGGCGAAGAGCCGGAAATGGCCGGTATCTATGTCATTGCCAAGGACGGCACGCCGTTCCGTATCGGATTTGCGCTGTCGAACGAATTTTCCGATCACGTCACCGAGCGGATCAACTATCTCTATCTCGCCCATTCCAAGCTGCGTCCGGCAAGTTTCGGCCCGGAAATCCGCATCGGAGTGGCGCCGGAAGATATTCGCGGCACGTCCCGCATTAAGCGCGGCGACAAGGTGATTTTCGAGAAGCCTTTCCTCTCCGGCGAAGCGAACATGTCGCATACCTTCGCGAATCTTGAATATCACCACTTCAAATACGGCATCTTCCGCGTTCCAGGCGATGTGCATGTGCATATGTTCGGCACTGCGACGCTTTCGTTTGCGGAAGGCATCAAGCCGGAAGTCGGCGATGTCTTCGAAATCGAAGTTGGTGAATTCGGCCTGCCGCTGCGCAATCCGCTGGCGATCGATGCAGAGGAAGAAGTGGCTGTTCGCCAGCTGTAATGCATCGAGCCCGGCCGCAAGGGATCGGCCGGGCATCTTCAATACGATCCAGGAAGGCATGACGCCATGACCATTCATCAGAACTTGATCGCCGGGGAGTGGACGGGGACGAACGGCACCGAGAACATCAACCCGTCGGATACGAACGAGGTCGTCGGCCTCTATGCGAGCGCAAGCGCGCAGGACGTCACGGATGCGATCGCTGCTGCGAAGGCCGCTTTTCCGGCCTGGTCGCGCTCCGGCATTCTGGAGCGCCACACGATCCTGAAGAAGGCCGGCGAGGAGATTCTGGCGCGCAAGGACGAACTCGGCGCGCTGCTGGCCCGCGAAGAAGGCAAGACGTTGCCCGAGGCGATCGGCGAAACGATCCGTGCCGCGCAGATCTTCGAATTCTTTGCCGGCGAGGCGCTGCGCCTGGCAGGCGAGGTGGTGCCTTCCGTGCGTCCGAACATCGGCGTCGAGATCACGCGCGAGCCGCTCGGCGTCATCGGCGTCATCACGCCCTGGAACTTCCCGATCGCTATTCCCGCCTGGAAGATCGCGCCGGCGCTCTGCTACGGCAACACCATCGTCTTCAAGCCGGCCGATCTGGTGCCCGGCTGCTCCTGGGCGATCGTCGATATCCTGAACCGCGCCGGTCTGCCGAAGGGTGTGCTGAACCTGGTCATGGGCAAGGGCTCAATCGTCGGCCAGGCAATGCTCGACAGCCCGGTTCTTTCCGGTATCACCTTCACCGGCTCGGTCGGCACCGGCAAGCGCGTGGCGCTGTCTTCGGTCGAGCATGGCCGCAAGTATCAGCTTGAGATGGGCGGCAAGAACCCGATGGTGGTGCTTGACGATGCCGATCTGACGGTTGCCGTCGAGGCGGCCGCCAATTCTGCCTTCTTCTCGACCGGCCAGCGCTGCACGGCTTCGTCGCGTCTCATCGTCACCGAAGGCATTCACGACAGGTTCGTGGCGGCGCTGACGGAGAAGCTGAAGACGCTCAACGTCGACAATGCCATGAAGTCGGGCACGCATATCGGCCCGGTCGTCGATGCCAAGCAGCTGAAGACGGATACGGACTATATTGAGATCGGTAAACAGGAAGGCGCCAAGCTTGCCTTCGGCGGCGAGCTCGTCAGCCGCGACACGCCCGGCTTCTATCTGCAGCCGACGCTCTTCACGGAAGCGACGAACCAGATGCGCATCAGCCGCGAAGAGATTTTCGGGCCGGTCGCTTCCGTCATCCGGGTGAAGGATTACGAAGAGGCGCTGGCCACGGCCAACGACACGCCGTTCGGCCTGTCCTCGGGCATTGCCACGACGAGCCTGAAGCATGCGACGCATTTCAAGCGCAATGCGGAAGCGGGCATGGTGATGGTCAACCTGCCGACGGCGGGCGTCGATTTCCACGTGCCGTTCGGAGGCCGCAAGGGCTCGTCCTTCGGCCCGCGCGAGCAGGGAAAATATGCCGCCGAATTCTTCACCACCGTCAAGACGGCTTACACGCTCGCCTGATCATCGATTTTAAAGCCCAGGCGCGAACGAGGCTGTCTGGGCGACGCAAAGGGTACTGAGACATGAAAAAGAAAGCTGAATGGCCGCGCAAGCTGCGCTCTTACGACTGGTTTGGCGGCACCGGCAAGAATGCGATCATGCATCGCTCCTGGATGAAGAACCAGGGCCTGCCGGCCGATACATTCGACGGTCGTCCGATCATCGGCATCTGTAACACCTGGTCGGAGCTGACGCCTTGCAACGCGCATCTGCGCGATCTCGCAGAGCGCGTGAAGCGTGGCGTCTACGAAGCGGGCGGCTTCCCGGTCGAGTTTCCGGTCTTCTCCGTCGGCGAAAGCACGCTGCGCCCGACGGCGATGATGTTCCGCAACCTTGCGGCCATGGACGTGGAAGAAGCGATCCGTGGCAATCCGGTCGATGGTGTGGTGCTGCTCGGCGGCTGCGACAAGACCACGCCGAGCCTGCTGATGGGTGCGGCTTCCGTCGATATTCCGGTCATCCTCGTTTCCGGCGGCCCGATGCTGAACGGCAAGTGGCGCGGCAAGGATGTCGGTTCCGGCACGGCGATCTGGCAATTCTCGGAAATGGTGAAATCCGGCGAGATGTCGCTGGATGAATTCATGGATGCGGAGCAGGGCATGGCCCGTTCGGCCGGTAGCTGCATGACCATGGGTACGGCCTCGACCATGGCATCGATGGCCGAAGCGCTCGGCATGACGCTGCCCGGCAATGCCGCCATCCCTGCGGTCGATGCGCGTCGCCGCGTCATCTCGCAGCTTTCTGGTCGTCGTATCGTCGACATGGTCAAGGAAGACCTGAAACCATCAGACATTCTGACCAAGGAAGCTTTCGAAAACGCCATCCGTGTCAATGGCGCCGTCGGCGGTTCGACCAATGCCGTTCTGCATCTTTTGGCGCTTGCCGGCCGCGTTGGCGTCGATCTGTCGCTGGATGATTGGGATCGTCTCGGCCGCGAAGTGCCGACGATCGTCAACCTGCAGCCGTCGGGCAAGCACCTGATGGAAGAATTCTACTATGCCGGCGGTCTGCCCGTCGTCATCAAGGCGGTTGGCGAGATGGGCCTGCTGCACAAGGACGCGATCACCGTGACCGGCGATACGATCTGGGCCGGCGTCAAGGATGTGGTCAACTACAATGACGACGTCATCGTCCCGAAGGAAAAGGCGCTGACGCAGTCGGGCGGTATCGCCGTTCTGCGCGGCAATCTTGCGCCGAAGGGTGCTGTCCTGAAGCCGTCGGCTGCATCGCCGCATCTGATGCAGCACAAGGGTCGCGCTGTCGTCTTCGAAAGCATCGAGGACTATCACGCCCGTATCAACCGCGATGATCTCGATATCGACGAGAACTGTATCATGGTGCTGAAGTATTGCGGCCCGAAGGGTTATCCGGGCATGGCCGAAGTCGGTAACATGGGCCTGCCGCCGAAAGTGCTGAAGAAGGGCATCACCGACATGATCCGCATTTCCGATGCGCGCATGTCCGGTACGGCCTACGGCACCGTCATCCTGCACACCGCTCCGGAAGCTGCCGACGGCGGCCCGCTGGCGCTGGTGCAGAACGGCGACATCATCGCCGTTGACGTTCCCGCCCGCACCATCCAGCTCGAAGTATCGGATGATGAACTGGCCAAGCGCCGCGCTGCATGGGTTTCTCCGGTCAAGCCGCTCACCGGCGGTTACGGCGGTCTCTATGTCAAGTCGGTCATGCAGGCAGACACCGGCGCCGACCTCGACTTCCTCGTTGGCCCGCGCGGCTCGGAAATCCCGAACAATCGCGATAGCCATTAAAGGCTTATCTTCTGGAATTGGAAAAAGGGGCGGGACGAGGGTTCGGCCCCTTTTTCGTTACTGGGACTTCGAGGCGGCATTGACTATTTTGCACGAAATGACCATGTTTTATGTACATCTGTACAGGAATAGTGTCCATGTCTGTCAAATCTGTCGGTGCAGCCGAATTCAAGGCAAAATGTCTTCATCTGATCGATCAAATGGGCGATGATGGAGAGCCTATTATCATTACGAAGCGTGGAAAGCCGGTCGCTCTGCTGACTCCTGCGTCGGAGAAAACAGATCGCCCCAGCATTATCGGCGCGATGAAGGGTACTGTCCTCCATTATGACGATCCGTTCCTGCCCGCTATCGATGCTGAAGAATGGGACGCGACGCGTTGATCGTCATCGATACGCATATTCTGATCTGGGCTATGCACGACGATCCTAGGCTGAGTGCTCGGGCTCGTAAGCTTATCGATGAAACGACGGCGCGCAGTCGCATTTTGGTCTCCGCGATCACTCCTTGGGAAGTCGCTATGCTTGCAGAGAAAGGGCGTATCGCACTTGGTGATGACGTTGGCCGTTGGCTCGCCACGGCACTGGCTTTGCCTGGTTTGGAGCTAGCTCCCATAGAGCCACAGATCGCGGTGGACAGCGTTCGGCTGCCGGGTGAATTCCATGCCGATCCGGCAGACCGAATTATCGTGGCGACAGCACGCTTTCACCGTATTCCGCTGCTGACAGCCGATGATGCAATCCTTCGCTATGGCGGCAAAGGCCATGTCGAGGTTTTTTCGGCAGAATGAATTTGCCTATCAGCTCTGGCTTTGGCTCTGACTTTGCCCCTGGCTCGCGACCGTCACCTTGACCATAAGGGTTTCGCCCGGCGTGCCGATGCGCATGCCCGAGACAGGTGCCGCATCCCGATAGCATAGGCCGGTCGCGATGCGGACATAACGGGCATCGGGGCAGACGTTGTTGGCCGGGTCGAAGCCGACCCAGCCGAGGCCGGGAACGTGTGCTTCGGCCCAGGCGTGGGTCGCGGCCTGCTCGTTCTTGCCTTCCATCATCAGATAGCCGGAGACGTAACGGGCAGGGATCTGCAACGCACGGGCGCCGGCGAGGAAGATATGGGCGTGGTCCTGGCAGACGCCGCTCTTTGCCTCCAGTGCCTGCTCCGCCGTTGTCTCCGTATTGCTGGTGCCCGGCTTGTATTCCACGGTCTCGTGGATCGCTTTCATCAGCGCATGCATCCTGCTGAGCTCGTTGTCGCCTGAAACGCCGCGCAACAGCTCCTTGGTCAGCCTGCCTGCCTTGGTGCGCGGCGATTCCCGCAGGAAAAGCCAGAGCGGGCTGAAGCCCTGATGCAGCCCGACGACGCCATTGAGATCCTGCGTCTCGACTTCGCCTGAGGCAATGATCTTCGTTGCGTCCTGCTGTCCATCGAGAGACACCAGCGTGGCGCGATTGCCGAACTGGTCGTCGTATTCCACCTCGGGCTTGGCGCCTTCAACCGAGAGCTTCCAGTCGATGACCGTCTGTCCCACGCCGGTCAGCGGCGTCAGGTGCAGTCGCTGCAGCGAGAATTGCGCCGGCTCGTCGTAGCGATATTCTGTGATGTGGCTGATCGTCAGTCTCATGATATCGCCCGCCTATTCGTAGAACCGGTAGCCGTCGGAAATTTCGGCGCCCAACTGGTTGTTGCGTGCGACGAAATCCTCAAGGAACTCATGCAGGCCCTGATCCATGATGCGCTTGATCGTCAGCTTTTGCAGCGACTTGCGGATGGCTTCCGCGGTATCGTGCGCCGGCAGCTTTTTTTCATATTCGGCGCTGAGATAGCCGATATTGCTGACGATCTTCTCATAGCAATAGGCGAGCGAACGCGGCATCTGCCCATTGAGGATCAGGAAGTCGGCAATGTTCGCCGGCTTGTATTCCGGATCATAGGCCCATTTATAGGCCCGGTGCGCGGAGACTGATCTGAGGATCGATTCCCATTGCGCGTTGTCGAGCGAGGAGCCGACATGCGAGACGGATGGTAGCAGCACGTAATATTTGACATCGAGGATGCGTGCCGTGTTGTCGGCGCGCTCGATGAAGGTACCGATGCGGGCGAAATTATAGAGTTCGTTGCGCAGCATCGAGCCGTGGAAGGCGCCGCGGATGAGGCCCGCCCGCTGCTTGATGACGTCGATCGTCTCAGGCAGCTCGGCCGTCTTCAGCTTCTTGCCGAGCAGCGACTTCAGCTCGATCCAGCATTCGTTGGTCGCCTCCCACGTGTCGCGGGTCAGCGCCGTGCGCACCATGCGGGCATTGTTGCGGCCATATTCGATGCAGGACATGACGCTCGACGGATTGGAGCGGTCGCGCATCAGATAATCGATCGCGTCGGCGCCGGTCAGTTTGTTATGCACCTCATCGTAGGCTTCGCGCACGCCGGCGCTTTGCAGGACTCCGTCCCAGTCGTCATCGACGGCATCGCTGCGGGTCAGCGACATGCGCTGGCCGGCGTCGACGAGACGGGCTATGTTTTCGGCGCGCTCGATGTAACGGAACATCCAGTAGAGGCCATTCGCGGTTCTTCCCAGCATGTCCGATCAGTCCTCCAGAACCCAGGTGTCTTTGGTGCCGCCGCCCTGGCTGGAATTGACCACCAGCGAGCCTTCCTTCAGCGCCACGCGGGTCAGACCGCCGGGGATGATCCGCACCTTGTCGGAGACGAGGACATAGGGCCGCAGATCGACGTGCCGCGGCGCAATACCCTTGTTGACCAGGATAGGTACCGTAGAGAGGGAAAGTGTTGGCTGCGCGATGTAGTTATTCGGCTTGCTTTTGAGCTTCTCGGCAAAGGCCGCCCGCTCCTTTTTCGTGGCCGTCGGTCCCACAAGCATGCCGTAGCCGCCAGAACCGTGGACTTCCTTGACTACGAGATCGGCGAGGTTATCGAGCACATATTGCAAGCTGCTGGGTTCCGAACAGCGCCAGGTCGGCACGTTTTCGAGGATCGGCTTGCGGCCGGTATAGAATTCGACGATCTCAGGCATGTAGGAATAGATCGCCTTGTCGTCGGATATGCCGGTGCCGGGTGCGTTGGCGATGGTGATATTGCCGGCGCGATAGACATCCATGATGCCGGGAATGCCGAGTGCGGAATCCGGGCGGAAGGTGAGGGGATCGAGGAAATCGTCGTCAACGCGGCGGTAGAGCACGTCGATCGCCTCATAGCCGCGCGTCGTGCGCATCTTCACCTTGCCGTCGATGACGCGCAGATCCGAGCCTTCCACCAGTTCCACACCCATCATGTCGGCCAGGAAAGAATGTTCGTAATAGGCGGAGTTGTAGATGCCGGGCGTGAGCACTGCGACGCGCGGCTTGCCGGTGCAGCCCGGAGGCGCGAGCGATGCCAGGCTCTGGCGCAGCAGCAGTGGATAGTCCTCGACGCGCTGCACCTTGTTCTGGTGAAACAGCTCGGGGAACATCTGCATCATCGTTTCGCGGTTTTCCAGCATGTAGCTGACGCCGGAAGGGGTGCGGGCATTATCCTCGAGCACATAGAACTGGTCTTCGCCGGTGCGCACGATATCGGTGCCGACGATATGGGTGTAGACGCCGCCCGGCGGGCGGAAGCCGATCATTTCAGGCAGGAAGGCGTCGTTCTTCTCGATCAGTTCGCGCGGGATGCGGCCGGCGCGGATGATTTCCTGCTTGTGGTAGATGTCGTCGAGGAAGGCGTTGAGGGCGACGACCCGTTGTTCGATGCCCTGGGCGAGCTTGCGCCATTCGCGGCCTGATATGATGCGGGGGATGATGTCGAACGGGATGAGCTTTTCGGAGGAGTCTGCGTGTCCGTAGACCGCGAAGGTAATGCCCGTCTTTCGGAAGATGGTTTCCGCATCGCGGGATTTGGCAATGAGGTGGCCTCTGTCCTGGCCTGAGTACCACTCGAAGTATTTCTCGTAAGGCGCGCGCGGACTTTCATCCGCAGTAATCATTTCATCAAATGCCAAAGGTGCGGTCCCCGTGTTTTTACCCATTTGAATACAACGGTTTTTACAATGCAAGAACTATGCGCAGTTGCCATCGCGAATTTCTGAATGTCGGAAAATGCCGGATTTACAGGCATTTAAGAGTAACAGGGTTGTTACCTGCCAGCTCTTGTCGCAATCTGCGGATCAAAATTTGAGCATCTGCTTCTTTTGCGGACTGAGTGCCTGGGTGATGGCTGAGATTTCTGAAACCATGGCGGTGGTTGGCCGGACGTGAAGAAAAATTGATCGCTGTTTTCAGCAGATCGATTTTGACCGCACAGCCGCTATCGGCTATCAGCCTTCAACCCCTCCGCGCGACACCCCGAGTCGACCAGGATTCCGGATCCCAAGCGCCACATATATCGGTCCGATTCCCATGTCCCTCGATAGGCTTGCGCCCGCGATTTTTGTCCTTCTCTGGTCCACCGGCTGGATCGTCGCCAAATATGCTTCGCTGCATGCGGGTCCCTTTACCTTCCTGATGATTCGCTACAGCCTTTCGGCGCTTGCTTTCGTGCTGCTCTGTTCGATCGTCCGCGCCCGGTGGCCACGCGACTGGGCCAGCGTGTTTCGGGCTGTCTATTCAGGGATTTTCCTGCACGGCATCTATCTCGCGGGCCTTTGGTGGGCGATTGCCGAGGGCGTGCCGGCCGGCATTTCCGGCATCATTGCGGCACTGCAGCCGCTGATGACCGCCATGGCCGCACCGCTTCTTGTCGGCGAGCGGCTGCGGCCGATCCAGAAGGTCGGTCTGCTTCTCGGTTTCCTCGGCATTGCGATCGCGATCTCGCCGAAACTCCTGGCGACGGATACGGCCAACCTCTGGCAATCGGCGGTGCCGCTTGTTGTCAATCTGCTGGCTATGGTCTCGGTGACTTATGGCACGCTCTATCAGAAGCGGCACCTTCAGACAGGCGACCTCAGAACCATTGCGACCTTGCAATATGTCGGCGCGCTGATCGTGACCGTTCCCTTGACCTTCATCTTCGAAGATTTGCACTTTGACGGCACGCAGACAGCGATTTTGTCGCTGCTCTGGTCGGTCTTCGGCCTGTCCATGGGCGCCGTCGGCCTGCTGCTCTATCTCATCCGCCGCGGGCAGGTGTCGCGCGCCGCATCGCTGATCTACCTGATGCCGCCGGCCGTCGCCATCGAGGCCGCTATCGCATTCGGCGAGCCGCTGACGCTGCCGATTATCGTCGGCACGGTGATTGTGGTGATCGGTGTCTACCTCACCAATCGGCGTCAGGCGGAAGTCGTGCCGGAATAGGCTCTACGACTTCTTCAGGGCATCGCTCCGTTGCCGCCATCGTAAGAGCCTGCCATCGACAACTACCAGGCTGGAGACGATCAGAGCCAATCCGAGGAATTCGTAAGGTTCCAGACGTTCTCCAAGGAATGCGGCGCTCAAGATGATCGCGCTCGCCGGCACGAGCAGCGTCACCAGCGACGCATTTGTCGCCCCGGCGGAGGCGATGAGATTGAAATAGAGAATGAAGGCGAAGGCAGTCGTTACGATTGCAAGAGTCCCAATGGCCAGCCAGATCGAGATATTCGTACTTATGATTTCGCCCGGATCGTAGAGAAGAAGGACGATCGGTATCATAACGATGGTGGAGGCGGTCAACTGGCCGGCGGCAACAACGACCGGCTTGATATCCCGAAATCGCTTCGCGAAAACGGCCGCGAATGCATAGGAAATTGCCGCTCCGATGACCGCAAGCTTTGCCCATGTCGGTCCGCCCAAATTGGCGAAGAGCCCTGGACCGATCATAATGGCAGCGCCGCCAATCCCCAGAGCCACGCCGGCGAGCTTGCTGGCGGAGAGCTTTTCGTCAGCCGTCAGCAGATTTGCGACCAGGACTGTCCAGAGGGGCGTTGTCGCGTAGAGCACCGAGGCAAGGCCTGCTCCGATCTCCGTTTGGCCGCTGAATATCAGAGAAAACGGGATGACGTTGTTGAGCAGTGCGAGACCCAGGAACGAAGCTGATCTGGCAATAGCGGGAGCAAAGGAAATGTTACGCAGGCGCAACCAGACATGCAGAACAAGCGCGGCAATCGAAACCCGATAGAGCACCAGCGCCAGCGGCGGGATTTCTGCCACCGCTATACGGGCAAAGAAAAATGATCCGCCCCACAACGCGCCGAGAAGCAGGAGCTGCCCCCAGTCGTTTGCCGACATCGGCCGCGTTGCCGTCTTTCGCAATGCACCGCCTCCCAATCCTCCAAACATGCTCTAGACTATGCCGGGAAGCGTCTGCAGGCAGGAAACAGTCATCCAAACATTGTTCGCCAAGAGAAATGAGAAAGCCGGGTTGCTTCGAAGTTTCGAATTTACTCTCATGACTGCGTCCGAAGTCTTCATGCAGGCCGTCAACGGAGGAACTATTGATGGCGATTGAGATTCGGCCTGCTGTCGACGGCGATTTGTCGGGCATTGCCCGTGTCGTGGTCGATGTCTGGAGGGCGACTTTTGCCGGGCTGTTGCCGGAGGATTTCCTAAAGGGCATGTCCTATAGACATCAGGAGCAGCGCCATCGCCGCTATCTTGGTCATGCCGGCATTGCTTATTACGTGGCGGAAGACGAGAAAGGCGAGGTTGTCGGATTTGCGAGCGGAGGGTCAAGCCGGCATTCGGGCTTCCCGCAGGAAGCTGAAGTTTACGCGCTTTATCTTCTGCCTCGCTATCAGCGCCGCAAGATCGGTTCGGCTCTCTTTACTAAAGTGGCGCGAGCTCTCAAAGATATGGAACATAAAGGATTGCTGGCGTTGGCATTGGAGAACAATCCAAACAGGGGTTTCTACGAGCGCCTGCGCGGTCGATCAGTGGCGACGGGGTCGCTTACATTCGGCGAAACTGCAATCGGTCAGATCGCATATGTTTGGGATGATCTCCCGGCTTTAATCGAAAGCCTGCAAAGCCAGGCGGAATAACCAAAGAAAAAGGGGCCAATCGGCCCCCTTAACTCCATCAGGCACGCTCGCGGCGCTGGCCGCTATTGCCGCGGCGGCGCATGCGGCCGTTGCCGCCATTGCGTTGTTCGCCCTGGGCGCCACGCTCTTCGTTGTGGCGACCTGCGGGGCGGCCGTGGGAATGGCGCTGGCCGCGATGGGCGCCGCCCTCATGCGCGGCACCGTTGCCATTGGACTGGCCATTGTGCTGCTGCTTGCGAGCGGGACGGAAATCCGAGGTGGAGGCGAGGTCGTTGTCGGGTTCCGGGCGTGGCGTCGGTTCGTTGCGGCGCTGGCCACGGAAATCGGCGTTGCGATTGTTTTCGCGATGCGGGCGATCGTCGCGCGGGCGGCGTTCCTGGCGCTCGCCAGCCTCACCACGAGCCTCGCCGTTTTCCTTGTCGAAGAACGGACGGCGGGCCGGACGTTGCGGGCGGCCTTCGCCGCGCTCGCGTCCCTGGCCATTCTGGCCTCTGCCCTGGCCGCCATTGCCGTGATTACCATTACCCTGGCCGCCACGGCCCTTGCCGCGAACGGGACGGCCGCGATCGGCCGGAGCTTCGCCGCTCGCAACGGCGATCTCGATACCCATCAGGCGCTCGATGTCACGCAACAGGCGGATTTCGTCGGGCGAGCAGAAGGCGATAGCGATGCCATCGCGGCCGGCGCGCGCGGTGCGGCCGATGCGGTGGACGTAAGCATCCGGCACTTCCGGCAGGTCGTAATTATAGACATGCGAAACGCCGGGAATGTCGATACCGCGTGCGGCGACGTCAGTTGCGACGAGAACGCGGACGTCGCCATCACGGAAGCCCTTCAGAGCGCGCTCGCGCTGGCCCTGGCTCTTGTTGCCATGAATGGAGGCGGCGGCATAGCCGACATGGTCGAGATGCTTCGTCAGTTTCTCGGCACCGTGCTTGGTACGCAGGAAGACGATCGAACGGCCATCCGGGTTGGCGTTCAGCGTTTCCTTGAGGATTTCGGTCTTGTGGTTCTGGCCGGCGACGAAATGCACATACTGTTCCACCTTGTCGGCAGCCTTACCGGGCGGGGTGACTTCCACCTTGACCGGATTGGTCAGGTAATCGGAAGCGAGGTCGGCAATCGCCTTCGGCATGGTCGCCGAGAAGAGCAGGGTCTGGCGCTTGGCCGGGACGAGCTTGGCGATCTTGCGGAGATCGTGGATGAAGCCGAGATCGAGCATCTGGTCGGCTTCGTCGAGGACGAGGTGCGTGACGTGGCCGAGCGAGATGGCACGGCGGTTGATGAGGTCGAGCAGGCGGCCTGGCGTCGCGACGAGAATGTCGGTGCCGCGCTCCAGCTGAAGCTGCTGCTTGTTGATCGAAACACCGCCGACGACGATGTTGATGCGCAGCGGCGTCTTGCGCACGAAGAGCTTCAGATTGTCGGCGATCTGGTTCACCAGCTCGCGGGTGGGGGCAAGGATCAGGGTGCGCGTCGTGCGGTTATCCGGGCGCTTGCCTTCCTTGGTCAGCATTTCGATGATCGGCAGGCCGAATGCGGCCGTCTTGCCGGTGCCGGTCTGGGCGAGGCCGATAAGATCGCGGCCCTGGAGAACGAGTGGGATCGCCTGTGCCTGGATCGGCGTCGGCGTAGCGAAGTTGTTCTGCGACAGCGTATCTACGATCTGCTTGGAGAGACCAAGCGAGTGAAAATCGGTCAATTCAATACCTTTCGGGGCGCCACAGAAAATAGGCCGGGTCGCACCATGCGGTCCGGTCTGTCTCTGGCGTCAAGAACCCCGCGTGAAGTGGGAACTTGTAAGTTGGAAATAGCTTTCCCAGCGCATTGGCCGCAGCGCTTGGCGCGGCCTCATTCATAAAAGCGCTTTTATCCTTCTCTTGCGTACAGATTGTCCCGCAGGGCACGCTCACGCGGCGGCCGGAAGGTGAAAGCTGAGGCGCATTTGGTCTTAAACGCGCGGAATGTCAAGAGGTGTAGGCGAAAGCTTTTCATCGCGCATACAAAAATGCCGCCGAAATCCGGCGGCATCCCAAATCTGACAAGGGCGCATGCGCTCAATCAGCGATTGCTGATCCTAGCGGCAGACCTCGACACGATAGGGCCGACCCCACCCGTCGTGGCGCCACGCCCAATAGCAGCTGGGATAGGGGCGCACATAGACGCGCTCGTAGACCGGGCCGTCATAGTAGGCCGGATATGCCGGATAATAAGCAGGGTAGGCCGGGCGCGCAGCCCCGGCTATCAAGGCGCCACCGACAACACCGGCGGCAAGACCGCCGAAGAAGGCGCCGCGGTCGGAGGCGCTGGCAGTGGTGGTGGTTACGGCCGTGGCGCTGCCAAGCGTCAGCGCGATCAAACCGGCCGTCGTTAAAGTGCGAAGCACAGACATTGACATCCCTTTCCCAAAACACAGGCTGGCTCCCAGCCAAAGCCGAGTTAGACGTTGCTTGGGAAACGGGGCGAAGTCGCGGCCGAAAAGTGGGTCGCGAGATTAAATTTCGTTCATGATTCCAGGCGTAAAGCCTTTGATTTTTAATTAGAAATCTGTAGGAACACCGCCCTCCGCCTTGCGTCTTGCGACGAAGGCGTCGAGCTCTTCCTCGATTGCCGGATCGAGGGGCGGCCGTTCGTAGCGCGCCAACGTTTCCTTATAGACGCGATTGGCGTGATCGTAGGTTGTAGGTCTTCCGGCTTCCGTCCAGGTTTCATTGTTTCGCCAGTCGGACAGGATCGGCGAATAGAAGGCGGTTTCGTAGCGGGCGAGCGTGTGCGCCGTGCCGAAATAATGGCCGCCGGGGCCAACGTCGCGTACGGCATCCAGCGCCAGGGCATCGGCGCTGACATCAAGCGGCTTGAGGAATTCCGCGACCATCTGCAGCATGTCGACATCCAGGATGAATTTCTCGAAGGAGGCGGTTAGCCCGCCTTCGCTCCAGCCCGCTGCATGCAGGACGAAATTGCCGCCGCCCTGGGTCAGCGCCCAGAGCGACAGCGCTGATTCGTAGGCTGCCTGCGCATCGAGCGTATTGGAAGCGTTCGTGTTGGAGGTGCGGTAGGGGATGCCGTATCGGCGAGCGAGTTGGCCGCCCGCGATGACCGCCTTCATGTATTCCGGCGTGCCGAAGGCGGGCGCGCCCGTCTTCATATCGACATTCGAGGTGAAGCCGCCATACATGACCGGCGCGCCCTTGCGCACCATCTGCGTGAAGGCGAGGCCGCAGAGCGCTTCCGCATTCTGCTGCACCAGCGCGCCGGCGATCGTCACCGGCGCCATGGCACCTGCCAGCGTGAACGGTGTGACCACGACTACCTGGCCGCGTGAGGACATTTCGATGATCCCCTGCAGCATCGGTCCGTCGAGGCGCAGCGGCGAGGAGGAGTTGATGATGGTGAAGAGTGAGGGCTCGCGCTCCATCTGCTCCATGCTGATGCCGCGGCCGATACGGGCGATCTCGATCGCGTCGAGATTGCGCTGCTTGCCAAGCGAATAGCAATGGAAGGCCTTGTCGGTGAGCTTCACGATGTCGGAGAGGCAATCGAGATGGCGCACCGAGGCATGGATGTCGATGGGTTCGACCGGATAGCCGCCGGTCATATGGATGACGTCGAATGACTGCGCAAGCTTGATAAGCTTGCGGAAGTCCTCCTGGTTGCCGGCTCTCCTGCCGCCATCGCGGTCGGCGACGAAGGGAGCGGAGGCAACCTGTGCGAAGACAAGATTGCGGCCGCCGATCTCGACGTTTCTAAGGGGATTGCGGGCATGCAGCGTGAAGTTCGAGGGGATCGAAGCGATCAGCTCCATGATCATGTTGCGATCGAAGCGGACGCGTTCCTTGCCCAGCGTGACGTCCGCGCCGGCAGCCTTCATGCGCTCGCGCGCTTCCGGCAGGATGATATCCATGCCGATCTCTTCGAGGATGGTCAGCGATGCCTCATGAATATCGTCAAGCGCTTCAGGCGACAGGAGTTCCGTGTGCGCGAGATTGTTGACGAGGTTGAGATATTTCGTGCCGCTCGGCTTGCGGCTGCGTTCGGCGCCACGCCCTCCGGCCCGCCGCCGCCGTTCGCCCGTCGCCGTTGCGATCTGCGCTTCGTTCAAGGTCAGGCTTTCTTCATCGCTCATGGCGCTCGCTCCCAATGATCCGTTGACGGATTCTTGGCAGAGTTTCCCTCGATGTGCCGCCGTCGTTTGCGACCAAGGCATGACCGTTATAGAACAGTGCATGGTCTGAACGCGACGTCGGCGCGATGGTTAAACATGGTTAACGCCTTGTTAAAGGCATTTATGTTAGAGGGTCGTTTCATGAACTATCATGCGCGGTGAAAAGAGAGGCTCCGTTTGACCTTGGACGGTGAACTGCTCGACATAGCGTGCCGTCGGATCGCCAGTCTGGACAGGCCCGCCTACATCAAGAACAGCGAGCTTCGTTACGTCGCCGTCAATGATGCCTATGCGCGGTTTTTCGGGCGCGAGATTTCCGATTTCATCGGCAATCGCAGTCACGATCTCCTCGATGCGAGCGAGAGCGCCGACAGAGAAGACAGGGAGCGCCGTGCGCTGGTCTTCGGCTCTGAAGAAGTGGCGCTGTGCTTCGATGGATCGGGTCGTGAGCGCTCGCGCATCCAGATCGAAAGTTTTTCCCCTGCGGAAGACCGCCTCTATATTTTCGGTGTATTTCTTGAAGCGCCTGCCAGGGGACTGCATCAGGATCTCGACAATATTCTTCGCTCGATGCCGATCGGTGTTTTGATCCACGACAGCGACTACGTCGTCGAATACGTGAATGATGCCTTCTACGACATTTTCGAATTCTCGAAGGATGAGCGCTTCGAAGGCCGCCCCTATCGGGATCTCATCGCCAAACATTACGAACTCGCGCGCTTCGACACCGACGGCCGCAGCATCGACGACATTTATCAGGCGCGCCTGGCAGCACTGCGCAAGGCAGGCGAGCATCTACAAACAGAAGTGAATTTTGCCGACGGCAAATCCGTCATCATCGATGCGCGCCGCATTGCCAACGGGCGGACGCTGATGTCCTACACGGATATTTCCGCCGTCAAGCAGCAATTCCGCGAGATCACCGAGGCCCGGCTGGCGCTGGAACGCCTCGGCGAGCTGATGGCCGATGCCATGCAGGCCATGTCCCAAGGCCTGCTGATCGTTCAAGACGGTACGATCATGCTGGCCAACGACCGGCTGAAGGATATGCTGAAGCTGCCGGCCGAGCTCCTCGAAGTCGGTAGAAACTGGTCTGCGGCGTTCGATTATTGTGCGCAACGCGGAGACTTCGGCGAGGACGCCGAGGCTATGCGGGCATCTTGGGGAGAAAGCGTTGCTGCCGGCAAGCCGATCTCTTGTGTGTTCCAGATTGAAGGCGATCGCTGGATGCAGCTCGAAGCCGCGCTCGGCGAGCATCGCCGCTGGACGGTGGTGCTGACCGACGTTACCGAGATGAAGGAGCGCGAGGCGGATTTGCAGCTGCTCCTGGCGCGCAGCAATGCCGCGGATCGGGCGAAATCCGAATTTCTCACTCATATGAGCCATGAAATCCGCACACCGATGAATGGCGTTCTCGGTATGGCGGAACTGCTTGGCAAGACCGATCTCGATGCGAGGCAGAAGACCTTCGTCGATATCATCGTCAAATCGGGCAATGCGTTGCTGACCATCATCAACGACATTCTCGATTTTTCCCGCATCGATACCGGCGAGATGCATCTGCGCAAGATGGCATTCGATCCCGCCGAGGCCGTCGAGGATATCGCGACCCTGTTGGCTGCCGCCGCATCGGAAAAGAATATCGAGCTGATGGTGCGCATCGCTCCCGGCGTACCGGCGGCGATCCTCGGCGATGCCGGTCGTTTTCGGCAGATCGTGACCAATCTTGTCGGCAATGCGATCAAGTTCACCGAGCGCGGTCATGTGCTGGTGGAGTTGGACAGCCAGCCGGCACCGGGCGACACCATATTGCTTGTCCTCCGTATCGAAGATACAGGCATCGGCATTCCCGAAGAAAAGCTCGATACGATCTTCGACAAATTCTCACTGGCGGATTCATCCTTTGCGCGGCGGCTCGAGGGATCGGGCCTTGGTCTTACCATTACTGCCGGTCTCGTCGATCTTTTCGGCGGTTCGCTGTCGGTGGAGAGCGAATGGGGGAAGGGATCGGTCTTCACGGTCCATCTGCCGATGCCGCTGGTTGCCGCTCGGGGCAAAATCGCGGAGCTGCCGGCCAATGTCAGGGATGCCCGCGTCCTGATCGTGGAAGACGACGCGATCCATCGGCGCATCTTGACCGAACAGCTGGCGCAATGGGGTTTTGACGGGCATGTCGCCGAGAATGGTGGGACCGCGCTCGCTATTCTGGATGCTGCCTTCGATATGGGCGTATCGGTCGATGCTGTTATCGTCGATTACAGCATGCCCGGCATGAATGGCTATCAGGTCGCGACCGCCGTGCGCGCCGATCCGCGTTTCGACACGCTGCCGATCGTGTTCCTGACGTCGATGGGTGTCGCCGGTTGCGACAGGGAATTCGCCGCGGTCAACGGCCAGGCGCATCTGATGAAGCCTGTGCGCGCCAATGTGCTGCGCGGCACGATCATCGATGTCGTGCGTGCAACGCGGCGGAAAAAGCTGGGTGAGCGATTGGCCTCCGTTGAACGTCGGCTGCCGATAGAGATGGAAGCCGCAGCCGCGATCGAGGCCACGGACGGGATGACGTCGGCCAAATCAGGCAATGCCATCGACGTCCTCGTGGCGGAGGACAACGAGGTGAACCAGATCGTCTTCACGCAGATCCTGCAGGCGACCGGCCTGCGGTTTCTCGTCGTGGAGAACGGCCAGGCTGCCGTGGACGCATGGCGCCAGCTGCGGCCGTCGTTGATTCTCATGGATGTGTCCATGCCGGTCATGAATGGTCATCAGGCGACCCGCATGATCCGGCAGTTCGAGACACAGGCCGGGCATGGATGGCATGTGCCCATCGTCGGGGTGACGGCGCAGGCACTGGATGTCGATCGCATCATGTGCATGCAGTCTGGCATGGATGATTGCATGTCCAAGCCGATCAGCCCCGAACTTCTCGAGACGAAGATCCGGCGCTATCTTGGCGATACCGCTCTCATGGCAGATCGCTCGAACAACTAGGGTTCGGATCCAGACTTGCTCGCAGGGCTGGATGGCGGCTTCCCGCCATCGCAACCGTCGCGGCCATCAGCCATCGGTGGAAACGGTAACGGCTTTCCAGGCTTCGATCTCCTGTTTGAGGCGCTCAATCCTATCCGACACAAGTGCAAGGGCATCGCTGCCGAGCAGGAGCTGCGGCGGAGGGGCGTCGGATTCGATCAGGTCCAGGACGGCTGTGGCGAGCTTGTCGGGATCGCCGAGCTGCTTGCCGCTTTTGGATTGCCGCGCCTGCCGGATCGGATCGAACAGCGTGTCATAATCCGCGATTGATCGTTCGGTCCGGACCATCGAGCGTCCGGCCCAGTCTGTCCGGAAGGAGCCGGGGCAGAGGGCAGTGACCCGAACGCCGAAAGGCGCCATCTCTGCTCGCATGACCTCCGAGATGCCCTGAAGCGCAAATTTGCTTCCACAGTAATAGGCGATGCCGGGCATGGTGATCATGCCGCCCATGGAGGTGACGTTGACGATGAAGCCGCTGCGCCTTTCGCGGAAGCGCGGCAGGAAGGCCTTGGCGACCGCAACTGCGCCGAAGACATTCACGTCGAACTGGCGGCGCATTTCTTCAAGAGGCGACTCTTCAAGAATTCCCTCGTGACCGTAGCCGGCATTGTTGATCAGCACGTCGACCGGTCCATGGTCTTCTTCCGCCTGTCGAACAACGTCGCCTATGCGGTCAAATTCCGTCACGTCGCATAGGATGGGTTGCACTGCCGGCAAGCGTTCTGTCAGGGCTGTCCGCGACTGTTCCGAGCGGATGGTGCCGATAACCTTGTGGCCATTCCGGATCGCGGCGGCTGCGATTGCGAAACCGAAGCCGGAATTCGCTCCGGTGATGAAGAAGGTCTTCTGTGACATGATAGATGTTCTCTTCTTGATTGGTCGATGCTCATGACTGATAATCTTCGAAACTGTTGTCAGCGATCGCGAAAACTATGAATATCTTGCCAAATCCTATGAATACGAAGAGCCAATGGTCGAAGCGTCGGGAGTTGATGGAGCTGGCAGGCCTTCTTGCTCCCAGCCAGGGATACAATCCAACCGCACTTGCCGGTGTCCGGATTCTCAGGACTGAGGCGGTCCTTCACGATGTCCCGGTGCTCTACAAGCCCGGTGCGGTATTCGTTCTGCAAGGCCGAAAGCAGGGTATGCTGGAAGGCGAGGTCTACCTCTACGATGAGGAGCACTATCTGGCCGTGTCGGTGCCCGTTCCGTTTCGGATGGAATCGTCAGCCAGCGCAAAACGCCCCTTGCTTGCTGTCTATGTCGAGTTCGACATGCTTGTGGCTGCTGAGATCGCCTCGGAGGTGGGGGCGAGACGGTCCGTAACAACGATGGGCAAAGTGAGAAGCCTGATATCGAGCAGGATGGAGCCGATGATCGAGGATGTCGTGCTGCGCCTGCTGCGGGCATTGCGTGATCCCATCGAGCTTGCGGTTCTGGGAGCAGGCATACTGCGCGAGCTGCACTACCGGGTCCTTGTGGGTCCGCAGGGCGGAGCGATGATCTCGGCGCTTCAGCAGCAGGGCATTTCCGGTAAGATCGTGCGAAGCCTGGCCCGATTGCGTGAAACCTACAATTCCGAGATTTCGGTTGCCGCGCTGGCGCGTGAGGTGGGGATGAGCGTTCCCTCCTATCACGTCCATTTCAAAGCCCTGACGGGAAGCAGTCCGATACAATATGTGAAGGCAATGCGGCTCCACGAGGCGCGGTTGATGATCGCGCGTCAAAGTGGGACGATTGCGGAGGTGGCGGCATCGGTCGGCTATGCCAGTGCTGCGCAGTTCAGCCGGGATTTCAAACGGCACTTCCGGCGGACGGCCTCCGAAGAGGCCAAGTGGGTTCGCCAGCATCTTGGCGAACTCATCTGAGCCCTCGATATGGTTGCCGACTAACCCGGCACATCGGACCGGCCTCAGGCCGGCTTGATGCCGCAGAGCATTTCGCGCTTGCCGGCGAAGCCCTTGCGCCGTTCCACGATAAATCCGGCCGCCTGCAGGTTTCGCCTCACGAAGCCGGCGGCTGCATAGGTGGCGAAGGTGCCGTTCGGAACCGTCTTGTCGTGGAGCGTCTGCATCAGCTCCGGCGACCACATGTCGGCATTGCGCGAGGGTGCGAAACCGTCGAGATACCAGGCATCAAAACCCGGTTCGGCACGGCTGACGCCTTCGAGAGCCGGGCCACAGACGACGCTGAGACGCGTATTTGCATCTAGCCTCAGCGACACGACACCCTGCGGGTTGTCCGGCCACGCTGCGGCAAGAGCCTGGCGCTCCCCATCGATTTCCGGCCAGTGCGAAAGCGCGCGGTCGATCTCCTCCGCTCTCATGGGATAGAGTTCGAAGGATATGAAGTGCAGGTTCGAACCGGGGATGGCCTGCTGCCGCCATTGGCGCCAGGTCTCGCAGAAGTTCAGGCCGGTGCCGAAGCCGAGTTCGCCGACGCGGAAGTCCTGTCGTCCCTGCCAGCGGTCGGGAACGCCATTGCCGGCCAGGAAGACATGGCCACATTCCAACCTGCCGTCGGTCTGGCAATAAAAATGGTCGCCAAATGCGGTCGAATAGGGCATATCGCCGTCGCGCCATTCGAGCTCCGGGCTTGCCGCATTGGTTTCGGACGCCTTGGTCCGATCGGAAACTGGATCTGTCATGGAAAAAGCCGATAATCCTCCAAGACCTGCGGGTCAATCGTCCGTCGATCTGCTGATCGTCGGTGGCGGGATCATGGGGCTATGGGCCGCCGTTCATGCCGAGCGTCTTGGTATCCGGACATTGCTTGTCGAAGCTGGCCGTTTCGGGCAGGGGGCAAGCGGTGGTCTGCTTGGCGCGCTGATGCCGCACATGCCGGACAAATGGTCCGAGAAGAAACAGTTTCAGTTCGATGCGCTTGTCGCGCTGGAAGAGGAAATTGCAACCCTGGAAGCGGAGACCGGCCTTTCAGCCGGTTATCGCCGCGCCGGTCGCTTGATCCCGCTGCCGAAGCCGCATTTGAGGCAGATCGCGCTGGGTCATTCCCAGGATGCGGAGGTGCATTGGCACCATGGGGAGCGCCGGTTTCACTGGAATGTGCTGGATGACGCACCCGTCGAAGACTGGATCGAACCTTCAGCCGGCGAAAGCGGCTTTGTCCACGATACACTGGCGGCCCGCGTCGCACCGCGCGCGTTTCTGGAGGTCCTGCGGAGGTTCCTTACAGCTGCACGACATGTTCGGCTTTGCGAGGGCGTTACCGTCGAGAGTATCGATCCAGGGCGGGGCCTTGCGCGTTCAAGCGATGGCGACATTCGCTTCGGGCGCTGTATCCTTTCTGCCGGTTACCGTTCGTTTCCGATCCTTGATGAATTGACGGAAGGACGCAAAGCCTCATTCGGTCAACCGGTCAAGGGACAGGCGGCCATGCTGAAAGCCGATGTTGACGGCGGCTTGCCCGTCATCTTCCGCGACGGGCTCTATATCGTTCCGCATGAGAATGGATTGGTCGCGGTCGGCAGCACGAGCGAGAACCGATTTGACGATCCTTTATCGACGGATGGGCAGCTCGACGATCTGTTTGCAGCGGCGCGTGCCATGGCGCCGGTGCTCGCCGCCGCGCAAGTCGTCGAGCGTTGGGCGGGCTTGCGCCCGAAGGCCGTGGATCGTGATCCGATGGTGGGTGCCCATCCAGATCACCCCGCGTTGATTGCGCTCACAGGCGGCTTTAAGGTGAGCTTCGGGCTGGCGCATAGGCTGGCGGAGGCGGCGGTACGTGAGGCGGTGGGCGCGCCCGGTCGCTTCAACTTGCCGCAGAGTTTCACTTTAGCGAGTCATATTTCAGTCATATCACATAAAACGTGAATTCACGCCTCTTTCGGGTCGTCAATCTGTCACGCAAATCACCTATCTCCTTGGCCATCGGTGCCGGTTCGGTCTGCCTGACGTTACGCCCTGGAGGAATTTTATGCGGTATGCCATTTGCTTCACACCGTCTGCGAGCGATCCGCTGACGCTTGTGGCGGCGAATTGGCTCGGCCGCAATGTCTATTCCGGCGAGATGGTCGATCCGCCCGCAGTCCGCGGGCTCGGCATTCACGAGATCGCTTTCTACACCGCAGTCCCGCGCCGCTATGGTTTCATGGGGATTCTGAAGGCGCCGTTCCGGTTGGCCGAAGACATGTCCGAAGCCGGGTTGCTGCGCGATCTGATGCGGTTCTCTGGCACCGTAGCGCCTTTCGAAATCCCGAGGCTCGAGGTCGCGCGGCTCGGCGGCGCGCTGGGCCTCGTTCCCTCCGCACCAAGCCAGCAGATGCATTTCCTCGCGGCATCGCTGGTGCAGACCTTCGATCAATATCGGGCTCCTTTGAGCGAAGCCGAGATCGAACGGATCGATCCGGATGGGCTTTCTGCGACGCAGTTCGCCAATCTGCATCGCTGGGGGCATCCGCACGTCATGGACGAGTTTCGCTTCCAGATGATGCTGACGGGCACCGTGAGCCTTGCCGATATGGCGCGTATCGAGCGTGCGCTGCGCGATTTCTTCGAGCCTGCCTTGGCTGCGCCCATCCCCGTTTCCAACATTGCGCTCATGATGGAAGAAGGCGCTGGCGGTCCCTTCCGGGTGCACTCGCTGCATCCCATGGGAAAGGTCAGCGCCCGCAAGATCGCCTAGATTAGCGGCTGGCGTTCACGCCAATACCCCGCTTTGAAGCGAAAGTGATTTTCCACTTTCCGTCTCGACTTTCGCGGCGTGGATGCTACCGTTCCGGGATCAGAGAAGGTGCTTCAATGTCGGAAATCTATCCCCGTAATCTCATTGGCTACGGCCGCAATACGCCGGATCCGAAATGGCCCGGCGATGCCCGCATCGCGGTGCAGTTCGTGATCAACTACGAAGAGGGCGGAGAAAGCTGCATTCTCGACGGTGATCCGGGGTCGGAAAACCTGCTTTCGGAGATCGTTGGCGCAGCTTCCTGGCCGAATCAGCGCAACCTCAACATGGAATCGATCTACGAATATGGTTCACGCGCCGGCTTCTGGCGGCTGTGGCGCATGTTCACCGAACTCAAGGTTCAAGCGACGGTCTATGGGGTGACGCTTGCCATGGCGCGCAACCCGGAAGCGGTTGCCGCCATGAAGGAAGCGGGCTGGGAAATCGCCAGCCACGGCTACCGCTGGCTGGAATACAAGGATTTCTCCGAGGATCTGGAGCGCAAGCACATTCTCGAAGCCGTTCGGCTGCATACCGAACTCACCGGCGAGCGGCCCTACGGCATGTATCAGGGCAAGCCGTCGGACAATACGCTGCGGCTCGTCATGGAGGAGGGCGGTTTCCTCTATTCCTCCGACTCCTATGCCGACGATCTGCCCTTCTGGGTCGATGGTCTGAACGGCAAGCCGTTCCTGATCATTCCCTACACGCTCGAAACCAACGACATGCGCTTTGCGACACCACAGGGCTTCAATTCCGGCGACCAGTTCTTCACCTACCTCAAGGATGCTTTCGACACGCTCTATGAAGAGGGCAAGGACGGCAGTCCGAAGATGATGTCTGTCGGTCTGCATTGCCGCCTCGTCGGCCGCCCGGGCCGCGCCGCCGCGCTGCGGCGGTTCATCGAATATGTGCAGAAGCACGACAAGGTCTGGATCCCAAAGCGCATCGAGATTGCCAACCACTGGTATGAAAATCACCTTCCCGGGGGCGCGCGCTGATATGATCTCGCGGGATGATTTTGTCGGCCGCTTCGGCGGTGTTTTCGAACATTCGCCCTTCGTTGCCGAGCGCGCCTACGATCAGGGCGCCATTGCCGAGCCATTGACCTCCGGCGGCGTGCATGCCGCGCTGGTGCGGGTCTTCCGCGCTGCCAGCGAGGCGGAGCGACTTGGCGTGCTGCGGGCACACCCCGATCTCGCCGGCCGGCTGGCGATTGCCGGCCAGCTGACCGAGGATAGCCGTAAGGAGCAGGCCGGTGCAGGGCTCGATCGGTTAAGCCCCGAGGAGCATGCTCGGTTTACCGAGCTCAATGCCGCCTATGTGACGAAATTTGGCTTTCCTTTTATTATCGCGGTGAAGGGGCTCGGCAAGGACGATATCCTTGCCGCCTTCGAAACCCGGATTGGCAACGGCCGGGACACGGAATTTGCGACGGCTGCCGCTCAGGTCGAGAAGATCGCGCTACTGCGTCTGCAATCCATGCTGCCTGAAGCCTGAGGTTTGGCCTCAGGGCCGCGATCCTCCAACCCATGTCCCTGGGCGGATTTCTCGTTGAGGTACGCGCTATTTTTCGGTCTACTCATGACTTAGTATCCGCTTGGCAGGATACTGAGTCATGGGACCACGGAAAGCATTGGGCAGAGATAGAAGCGGACGGATGATTGGTGACGCCAAGAGGCGCGTCATCGCACCGGAATCGGGCGTTGCCGGCGGAGGAAAGCCGGCATGAGCCTGGATCGACTGATTACCTACCTCGAACGCATGCAGCAGGCTGCATCCGAAATCGGTCAATTCCTCCGGGACGTCGATCAAGCCGCCTTTTTCAAGAGTGTCGAGAAACAGCGCGCCGTCGGCATGAACCTTCTGCTGATCGGCGAGGCTACCATACGCATTGCCGAGGAATATCCGGAGTTTGTCGTTGACCATCCGGAGCTGCCTTGGCATGTGATGCAGGACTTTCGGAATCGTATTGCGCAAGGATATGTCAACATCGAGTTGGCGGCCCTGTGGGACATCGCGCGCAAATCTCTTCCGGAGTTGCTCCTGCAACTGGACTCCATTCGCCATTGGCGAGCGGAAGGCGAATAATCAGTCAATGACACAGCATCTAGACATCAATCCTTTGACAAAGGCCGCGTTTGAGCCATTCGGCGATGTGATCGAGGCCGATCCTGCGACTATGCGGTACATCAACGGTGGCACAACCGAACGTTTCCACGCGTTGTCGAATGCCGAAGCTCTCGGTGACGGGGCGCGGGTTATCCTGAACCTCTTTCGCGGCCAGCCGCGTGCCTTTCCCTTCTCGATCGACATGATGGAGCGCCACCCCTTCGGCAGCCAGTGTTTCGTGCCGCTGAATGGTCGGCCGTTCCTCGTCGTCGTTGCAGAAGATGAGGGCGGCAAGCCGGGCCGGCCGCAAGTCTTCCTTGCGCGCGGCGACCAGGGCGTGAACTATCGGATCAATGTCTGGCATTATCCCCTGATGGCCCTCGACGAACAGAGTGATTTCCTTATCGTGGATCGTGACGGGTCGGAGAACAACCTCGAGGAATATTTCTTCGACACGCCCTTCATCATCGGAGCACCGACGCTATGACCGGATTGACGACCCATGTGCTCGATACCGCCCTCGGCAAGCCAGCCGAAGGGCTGGTGATCGATCTCTTCAGAATCGAGGGCGATGCCCGCAGGCATGTGAAGACGGTAACGACCAATGCCGACGGACGCGTGGATGGCGGTCCCATCCTGATCGGCGACAGCTTCGTTGCCGGCACCTATGAATTGCTGTTTCGCGCCGGAGACTATCTGCGTGCCAGCGGTATCAAGCTGCCGGAGCCGGCTTTCCTCGATCTGGTGCCGATCCGTTTCGGCATTGCCGATAGCACGGCGCATTATCATGTGCCGCTGCTGATCTCACCCTACGGCTATTCCACCTATCGCGGGAGCTGAGATTGCGTTTTGCAGCCATAGCGGACATCCACGGCAATCATCTGGCGCTTGAAGCCGTGCTTGCGGATATCCGCAGGCAGGGCATTAGCGACATCATCAATCTCGGCGATTGCTTCAGCGGGCCACTGACGGCGGGAAAGACAGCCGACCTGCTGCTGGAACTGAATGCGCCGACGGTGCGCGGTAATCACGACCGCTATCTGATCGAACAGGCGCCCGAGACGATGCATGTTTCAGATCGGGCCGCGCATTCTGAACTGACGGAACGCCATCTCGAATGGCTGCACACCTTGCCGGTCAGTGCGGTCCATCTGGATGAGGCCTATCTCTGCCACGCGACGCCAGCCGATGATAATGTCTATTGGCTCGAATCCGTCTCGCCCGAGGGTCATGTCTATCTAAAGCCGCTGGAAGAGATCGAGGCGCTGGCTGCCGGCATCGATTTTCCGCTGATCCTGTGCGGGCATAGCCATATTCCGCGCGCCGTTCGCCTTTCCGACGGGCGCCTGATCGTCAATCCCGGGAGCGTCGGCTGCCCCGCCTACGACGATGACCTGCCCTACTATCACAAGGTGGAGGCGGGCCATCCCTTTGCTTCTTACGCCATTCTGGAAAAGATCGGCGATACCTGGCTGCCAGTCTTCCGGCAGGTGGCCTATGACCACATGGCGATGGCGACGCTCGCGGCGCAGAACGGCCGCGAGGAGTGGGCGAGCGGTCTGGCGACAGGCTGGCTGCGCTAGAGCATGCCGCGCAAATGTGTGCAGCGGTTTTGCGGTAACGACATGCGCTATTAAAGGTCAGCGAGTATCGACCGATCCACCGCCTTGATATCGCGCTTGCCGCAGAGTGCCATGGAAATATCCAGCTCCTTGCGGATGATTTCGAGTGCCAGCGTGACGCCTTCCTTACCCATGGCGCCGAGACCATAGAGGAAGGGGCGGCCGATGAAGGTGCCCTTGGCGCCGAGGGCTATGGCTTTCAGTACGTCCTGGCCGGAGCGGATGCCTCCGTCCATATGCACCTCGATCCTGTCGCCGACGGCATCGACGATTCTCGGTAGCATGCTGATGGAAGAATGGGCGCCGTCGAGCTGCCGGCCGCCGTGATTGGAGACGATGATGGCGTCGGCGCCGACATCGACGGCCGCTTTTGCATCCTCGACGTCGAGAATGCCTTTGATGATCAACGGGCCGCCCCATTGCTCCTTGATCCAGGCGACATCGCGCCAGGAGAGTTTGGGGTCGAACTGTGAATGCGTCCAGTGTGACAGCGTCGTCATGTCGGAAATATCCTTGGCATGACCGATGATATTGCCGAAGGAGCGGCGCTTGGTCTTCAGCATACCCATGCACCAGCCTGGCCGCGTCGCCATCTGCCAGAGATTTTTCGCCGTCATTTTCGGCGGTGCCGACAATCCGTTGCGGATATCGTTGTGGCGCTGCCCGAGGATCTGCAGGTCAGCTGTCAGCACCAGCGCCGAGCATTTTGCTGCCTTGGCGCGCTGGATCAGATTCAGGACGAAATCGCGGTCCTTCATCACATAGAGCTGAAACCAGAAGGGCTGCTTCGTCACCGAGGCGATGTCCTCGATCGAGCAGATGCTCATGGTCGAGAGTGTGAAGGGGATACCGAATTCTTCCGCCGCCCGCGCCGCCAGCATCTCGCCATCGGCGTGCTGCATGCCGGTGAGGCCCGTGGGTGCCAGCGCCACCGGCATCGAGGCTTTCTGACCGACCATGGTGGTTGCCAGCGACCGGTCGGACATGTCGACGAGCACGCGCTGACGCAGCTTGATCTTGGCGAAATCAGCCTCGTTTGCGCGGTAGGTCGACTCCGTCCACGATCCGGAATCGGCATATTGGAAGAACATTTTCGGCACGCGCCGCTGCGCAAGCGTTTTCAGTTCGGCGATGGTCAGCGGCGCGGTCATGGCTCTTTGCCTTCTGGATGGTTACATGGAGGTGGGCTGGGATTGCCTCATTGCAGGATCGATTTCATCGGCTTTCCAGCAACATAGGTTTCGACGACCGCCCGGTCGTCGCCCATGGTCTGAAGCAGGAACAGCTCTTCGGTAAGGCTCTTCGTCACTTCCATCTTCAGTGCCATGGCTGGCGTTGCCGCTGCATTCAGCACGATGAGGTCGGCTTCCGTGCCAGCATCGAGCGTGCCGATCTTATCGACGAGGGAGAGCGCCTCGGCATTGCCGCGTGTCATGTAGTAATAGCTTTCCAGCGGGTTCAGGCGTTCGCCGAGCAGCTGCTGGATCTTGTAAGCCTCGTCCATCGTGCGCAGCATGGAATAGCTGGAGCCGCCGCCGATATCGGTGGCGACACCGATGCGAACGGGTTTCTCGCGGCGGGCCAGCGCCTTCAGCGGGAAGAGGCCGGAGCCGAGGAACAGGTTGGAAGTCGGGCAATGCACCGCAACCGCGCCGGCCTCGCTCATGGCGTCGGCTTCGCGGTCGGAAAGATGGATCGCATGGCCGAACAGGCTCTTGGGGCCGAGCAGTCCGTAGTGAGCATAGATATCGGTATAATCGATCGCTTCCGGATAAAGTGCGCAGGTGAACTTGATCTCGTCGTGGTTCTCGGACAGATGCGTCTGAATATGCAGATCCGGGAATTCGCGGGCAAGCGCGGCCGTTGCCTCCATCTGCGCCGGTGTGGAGGTGATGGCGAAGCGTGGGGTGATCGCGACATGGTTGCGGCCCTTGCCGTGCCAGTCTGCGATCACCTGGCGCGTCTCGTCATAGCCCATTTCGGGCGTATCGAGCAGACCCTGTGGGGCGTGGCGATCCATCATCACCTTGCCGCCGACCATGCGCATGTTGCGACGCATGGCTTCGGCAAAATAGGCGTCGGCGGAGGTCTTGTGCACAGAACAGTAGGCGACGGCCGTCGTTGTGCCGTGGCGGATCATCTCGTCGTAGAAATGCGTGGCGATGCGCTCGGCATGCGTGCTTTCGACGAAGCGGCATTCCTCGGGAAAGGTATAGGTGTTCAGCCATTCCAAGAGGTTGGCGGCATAGGAGGCGATCACCTGCATCTGCGGAAAATGCAGGTGCATGTCGATGAAACCCGGCAGGATCAGATGCGGGCGGTGGTCGACTTCGGCGACACCTTCCGGCGCCTGCGCCTTGATATCGGCATAAGGCCCGGTCGCGACGATCATGCCGTTCTCGACCAGCAGGCCGCCGTCGCTTTCGTAAGCGTAGCTGCCCGTATCATCGAGGCTTTGCGGCAGGTGCTTGAAGGAAAGCAGTCGGCCGCGCAGAAGGGTGGTCATTGGCTTTTTTCTCCGATGGAGCTTTCGAACCAGGCGACCAGCAATTTGCGTTCCTCTGGCGTCACTTCGGTAACATTGCCCGGAGGCATGGCATGGCTGCGGCCGGCCTGAATATAGATCTCCCGGGCATGCATAGCGATTTGCTCGTCATTTTCCAGCATTACGCCCTTTGGCGGTCGAACAATCCCCTCATAGACGGGTTCGGCCGAATGGCACATGGTGCAGCGCGTCGAAACTATCTCTTTGACGGACGAGAAATGTATATCCGAGGCATATTGCTGGAAGGCGGGAGGAATCGCATTGGCCTCCTTCTCCTCGGTCAGCACCTTCGGAACGGTCGAAAGCCACATGATGATAATGAAGAGGACGACGGTAACGATCCAGGTCCAGGTTGGATGACCTTTGCGGGCATGTGTCGTGTTGAACCAGTGACGGATGGTGACCCCCATGAGGAAAACCAGCGCCGCGATCACCCAATTATAGGCCGTGCCGAAAGCCAGCGGATAGTGGTTGGACAGCATGAAGAAGATGACAGGCAGCGTCAGGTAGTTGTTGTGCAGCGAGCGCTGCTTGGCGATACGGCCATATTTAGGGTCGGGCGTGCGGCCGGCAATGAGGTCTGCGACAACGATCTTTTGATTGGGAATGATGATCATGAAGACGTTCGCCGACATGATCGTCGCGGTGAAGGCGCCGAGATGCAGGAAGGCGGCGCGGCCGGTGAAGAGATGCGTGTAGCCCCAGGCCATGAAAACCAGGACGGCATAAAGCACGATCATCAGGCCCCAGGTGTTGTTGCCGAGCGGGGACTTGCAAAGCAGGTCGTAGACGATCCAGCCGCCGGCAAGCGAAGCGAGTGAAATCAGGATCGCGACCGGGACGCTGACATCGAGCACATGCCGGTCGATGAGGAAGAGGTTGGCGCCGCCGTAATAGACGATGCACAGCATCAGGAAGCCGGAAATCCAGGTGAAATAGCTTTCGTATTTGAACCAGGTCAGATGCTCCGGCATCTGCGCGGGAGCCACGAGATATTTCTGGATATGATAAAAGCCGCCACCATGGACTTGCCATTCTTCGCCATAGGCGCCGGGCGGAAGATGCGGGCGCTTCACCAGCCCGAGATCGAGCGCGATGAAGTAGAAAGACGAACCGATCCAGGCAATGGCGGTTATGACGTGGAACCAGCGGGCGGCAAAGGCCAGCCATTCCCACGCTATGGCGTATTCATACATTCAGTTCCCCTTTTTCTTCCTCCGACTCCGCACCTTGCAAAATGTTGGCGACGGAGGGAAGGGGAGAGTTTGCCGCGTCAGCAAAAAGCCACGCTCTTGTCTGGCGCCTAGGGCGCATTAGATCAGATTATGGCAGTTTTTTAATAAAATGCCCTTGGCTGCTTGGAGCGGGCCGTGTCCGCGGTAGCCGTCTATTTTTTCGACGGAGAATTGCCCATGCGAGGTATTCTGGCGTTCGTATTTTTTCTTCTCTCCACAGCCTTCGCCTTTGGGCATGAGGCGCCCTCCGGCTGGTCCTACGACCCCTATTGCTGCAATGGTGACAGCAAGACGGGCGATTGCGAGATGATCCCCTCGCGTACCGTCACCATTGTACCCGGTGGCTATCGGGTGACGCTCAATCCGGGCGATCATCGCTATATAACCCACGCGCATATCTTCAATCTGCCGCAGCAGAAAACGATGCGTTCTCCCGACGGAGCCTATCATCTCTGTCTGTTTCCGGACGAGAATACGCCGCGCTGTTTTTATGCGCCCGACATGGATTATTGAAGGCTATTCCAGCGGCATGCCGAATTCGCGGAGGAGCCAATCCCTGAAGGCGCGGATGCGCGGCGTATGACGTCTGTTTTCGGGATAAGCGATCCAGTAGTCCGTATTGTCGGACGAAAGAATATCAAAGGGCTGGATCAGCCGGCCGGAAGCCAGATCGTCCGCATAGAACTCCGGGGTCAGGATGGCGACGCCCTGGCCGGCCAATGCTGCGCTCGCCTCGAAGGACTGGGCACCGAGCCTGCTTCGCGGCCGGCCCTGAAGGCCGGGATCGGGAACGCCGGCCTCTTTGAACCATTGCGCCCACCACGGGTCGCCTGCGTCGATGATACGGAGCTTCAGGAGATCGGCCGGTTCATGTATGCCGCCGATAGATTCGGCAAGCGCCGGGCTCAGCATCGGCGTGAAATAGACCTTCATCAAAAGATGGGCGCGCAGTCCCGGCCATTGGCCACGCCCGGCGCGGATGGCGATATCGGAGGGCTCCCGGGCGAAGTCGATGATCGAGCCGGAGGTATCCAGCCGGACCGCGATATTGGGATGCTTGAGCTGAAACGACCCGACATGACGAGCCAGCCATTGCGAGGCGAAGGTGGGCGTCGAATGAATGCGCAGCGTCGTTTCGGCATCGCCACTGATCGAGGCCATGGCCTCCTGCAGCAGGGCAAAGGCTTCAGCCACTTTCGGCGCGAGCTGTTCTCCGGCTTCCGTCAATAGGATCTGCCGCGGACGACGCAGGAATAGCGGCTCCCCCACCGTCTCCTCCAGTAGCTTGATCTGATAGCTGACCGCCGTCTGCGTCATGCCAAGCTCTTCGCCGGCGCGGGTGAAACTGCCGAGCCGGGCGGCGGCTTCGAAAACGCGCAAGGCATTCAGCGGGAAGCGCTTGGACTGCTTCATGGATAAGTTCTCTTTATGTATGCAGACGATAGTTCGATTGGAATTCCAGCATTTTTCGCGCCAGACTGCAATTCATATCGTTGATTGAATTGAGGTGTTGTCATGGACTGTTATGTGATCGAGCCGGTGGAGGCAGCCAAGCCCGCGCTTGTGGCGCGTCTTCTGGAGCCGCTGATGCAGGTCTTCCTGAAGCACGGCGAACCGTCACCGCATCTAGACCTCGATGAGATGCCGGACCGGCTGAAGCGCGACCTTGGATTTCTGGATGGGCGTGAGCCGCGTTATGACGATAGGTCGCTGCTGTAGGTGGTGAGGACCGTCGAGGGGTTGGGTCATGAATTGAGACCCTTCATGTATGTGGAGCGTGAGTGCCCCCTCTGTCCTTGTCGGGACATCTCCCTCACAAGGGAGAGATGGGTAACCCGCAGCTTTCTTCGGATATCAAACGAAGATAGTATCTGTGGAAACGACAGTGGCATGTTCTGTTAGGTGGAGCGACACCCCCAACAATCTCCCCCCTTGTGGGAGAGATGTCAGCGAAGCTGACAGGGGGCTGCGTCAAATGCAGTCCTCTCGTTTGGCAGGACGACAATCACATCCCCTTCAGCCGCTCCACCGCCATCAGCACGCGCTCCGGTGTCGCCGGGGCGTCGAGGCGGGGGCAGACGCGGTAATCCGCGACGCTGGCGACCGCCATCGATAGGGCCTCGAGCACGGATATGCTCAGCATGAAGGGCGGCTCGCCCACGGCCTTCGAGCGGCCGATGGTCGCCTCCGTGTTTTCCGACCATTCCGCAAGGCGGACGTTGAAGATTTTCGGGCGGTCGGAGGCGAGGGGGATCTTGTAGGTGGAGGGCGCATGGGTGCGCAGTCGGCCCTTGGCATCCCACCAGAGCTCCTCGGTCGTCAGCCAGCCCATGCCCTGCACGAAGGCACCTTCGACCTGGCCGATGTCGATCGCCGGATTAAGCGAGCGACCGACGTCGTGAAGGATGTCAGTGCGGTCGATCAGATATTCGCCCGTCAGCGTATCGATCGACACTTCCGAGCAGGCGGCGCCATAGGAAAAGTAGTAGAATGGCGTGCCGCGGCCGGCCTTGCGGTCCCAATGGATCTTTGGCGTCTTGTAGAAGCCGGCGGCCGAGAGCTGCACGCGGGCGAAATAGGCTTGCTTGACGAAATCGGGGAAGGGGATTTCCGTTTCTCCGACGCGTACGCGATTGGGAAGGAACTGCACCTCTTCCGCGCCCACGCCCCATTTCTCGGCTGCGAAGGTGATGAGCCTTTCCTTGATTTGGCGAGCAGCGTCATAGGCTGCCATGCCGTTCAGGTCGGAGCCGGATGAGGCCGCCGTCGCCGATGTATTCGGCACCTTACCTGTTGTTGTCGCTGTGATCTTCACCCGGTCGATATCGACCTGGAAACTGTCGGCCAGAACCTGCGCCACCTTCGTATAGAGGCCTTGACCCATTTCGGTGCCGCCATGGTTCAGGTGAATGGAGCCATCCTGATAGATATGCACCAGCGCGCCTGCCTGATTGAAGGCGGTCATGGTGAAGGAGATGCCGAATTTCACCGGCGTCAGCGCGATGCCCTTGCGGATGAAGCGGCTGGAGCGGTTGAACTCGATGATCGCCTTGCGCCGCGCCTGATAGTCGGAACTCTGTTCGAGCTCGTCGACGACGCGGTTGATGATGTTGTCTGTGACCTCCTGATGATAGGGGGTCAGTGTCCGGCCGGAGCCCGGCTGGCCGTAGAAGTTGGCACGGCGGATTTCGAGTGGATCCTTGCCGAGCGCATAGGCGATCTCTTCTATCATGCGCTCGCCACCAACCATGCCCTGCGGGCCTCCAAAGCCACGGAAGGCGGTGTTGGAGACTGTATGCGTCTTCAGCGGCTTCGAGACCAGATGCACATGCGGGTAGAAATAGCTGGAATCCGCATGGAACAGCGCGCGGTCGGTCACCGGGCCGGAAAGATCGGAGGAGAAGCCGCAGCGCGCGGCATAGGTGGCGTCGACGGCGTGGATGCGGCCTTCGTCGTCGAAGCCGACCTCGTAATCCACGAGGAAGTCGTGCCGCTTGCCCGTGGCGCTCATGTCTTCGTCGCGGTCGGGACGGAATTTAACGGCGCGGCCGAGCTTCTTGGCGGCGACGGCGGCAAGAGCCGCAAATTGGTTGCCCTGCGTTTCCTTGCCCCCGAAGCCGCCGCCCATGCGGCGTACGTTGACGGTGACGGCGTTGGACGGGATGCCGAGAACATGGCCGACGATATGCTGGATTTCGCTCGGATGCTGCGTCGAGGACCAGACAGCGACTTCGTCGTCCTCGCCGGGGATCGCCATGGCGATATGGCTTTCGAGATAGAAGTGCTCCTGACCGCCGATGCGCATCTGCGCCTTGATGCGGTGCTTGGCGTTGGCCATTTCAGTTTCCGGCTCGCCGCGCTTCAGCGTCATCGGCTCGTAGACGAGCGGTGCGCCATTGGCGAGCGCGCCGTCGATATCGCTCCAATGCGGGAGGTTGCGATAATCGATCCTGGCAAGGCGGGCAGCACGGCGGGCGGCATCGCGGGTTTCGGCGATGACGGCGAAGATCGGCTGCCGGTGGAATTCGACTTTCGTCTCGGCAAGCAGCGGTTCGTCATGCATGCCGTTGGAGCTGGTGTCGTTGACGCCGGGGATATCCGAGCCAGTGAAGACCCAGACGACACCTGGATATGCTTTGACGGCCGAGAGATCGATGCCGGTGATCTCGGCATGCGCGCGATCGGAAAGGCCCAGCGCGCCATGCAGCAGCCCGGCCGGTTCGGGAATGTCATCAATATAATCGGCGGCTCCGGTGACGTGCTTATGTGCGGAATCATGGCGTAACGAGCCGTGCATCGAGCCGTTGATGAGGACCTTGGCTTCTTCGAACGTAGACTTGTCCATAGCTCAGACCTCCGCCGTCGCGAAACGCTTCAATTCCTGCGGTGCGCCTGATGTCTCAAGATAGAAGCGGATGAGAAGATTCTTGGCGGTCAGCTGGCGGTATTCGGCGGAGGCACGCCAATCGGTGAGCGGCGTGTAGTCGCTGTCGAAGGCATCGCGTGCGGCCATGACCGTTGCCTCTGTCCACGGCTTGCCGATCAATTCTGCCTCGACAGTGCGAGCGCGCTTCGGTGTGCCGGCCATGCCGCCGAAGGCGATGCGGATATCTTCGACATTGCCGGCTGAATCCAATGACAGATGGAAGGCGCCGCAAGCGGCCGAAATATCCTCATCGCGGCGCTTGGAGATTTTGTAGACGGCGAAATGCGTACCCTTGGCAGGATAGGGTACGAAGATGCTCTCGACGAACTCACCGGGATGCCGGTCCTGCTTGCCGTAATCGATGAAGAAATCTTCGAGCGGCAGGCTGCGTGTGCCCGCTGTCGAGCGGAGTTTCACCGTTGCGCCGAGCGCGATCAGCGGCGGCGGCGTGTCGCCGATCGGCGAGCCGTTGGCGATATTGCCGCCGATGGTGCCCATGTTGCGCACCTGCTCGCCGCCGATGCGGTTGATGAGGTTGGCAAAGGCCGGGATCTTTTCGCCGATCACAGCAAAAGCGCGGCTGTAGGTGACGCCGGCGCCGATACCAAGCCCATCGTCTTCGACGACGATTTTCTGCAGATCGGTCAGATGATTGATAAAAACGACCGGGTTCAGCCGGCGCATCTGCTTGGTGACCCAGAGGCCGACATCGGTCGAGCCGGCAACGACGGTCGCCGTCGGCTCGTCGGCAAGCACCTGTGCCAGCGCCGAGACAGAGCCGGGCACGATGAGGCGATCCTCACCCTCGGCAATCTCGATGGTATCGCCACCCTGCATCGCCCAGAGGCGGGCGATGATATCGGCCCTGGTCTTTTCAAGTGGATCGAAAAGAGCGCTCGGCCGCTTCTGGCTGACCTGCTCGGCCGCCTTGACGATCGGCTCGTAGCCCGTACACCGACAGAGATTGCCCTGCAGCGATTTTTCGATCTGATCCCGGCTGGGCTTTTCCGTCGTCAGCCAGAGACCATAGAGCGACATGACGAAACCCGGCGTGCAGAAGCCGCATTGCGAGCCGTGGCAATCGACCATGGCCTGCTGGACCGGGTGAAGCGTGCCGTTCTGGGCGGCGAGATGTTCGACGGTGACGACGTGGGTCGCATGCAGCGAGCCGACGAAGCGGATGCAGGCGTTGACGGATTCATAGTGCAGCCCACCATCGATCAAACGTCCCACAAGCACCGTGCAGGCGCCGCAGTCGCCTTCCGCGCATCCTTCCTTCGTGCCCGTCAGTCTCCGGTTGAGACGCAGGAAGTCGAGCAGCGTCTCGGTAGGGCGCAGGCTGGATAGAATGATATCCTCGCCGTTGAGGATAAAGCGGATGCTGTCGCTCATGTCGTTCCCGTTTATGATGTCTTGGCCGGGGCCGGATGCGCGAACGAATCCGGCCCTAACCGCAAATGGTTATTCCGCGGTCCAGCCACCGTCAATCGAGACGTGTGTGCCGGTCACCTGGCGCGCCTCGTCGCTGGCAAGGTAGAGCGAGAGGGCACCGATTTCCTCGGCCTTGACGAATTCATGCGTGGGCTGCGCCTTGAGGATGACTTCGTTTTTGACCTGCTCCTCGGTCATGCCGCGGGCCTTCGCGGTGTCCGGGATCTGCTTCTCGACAAGCGGGGTCAGGACATAGCCTGGGCAAATGGCATTTACCGTCACGCCGAACTCGGCAAGCTCGAGCGCTGCGGTCTTGGTCAGGCCCAATATACCATGTTTTGCCGCGACATAGGCGGATTTGAAGGGAGAGGCGACCAGGCCATGCGCCGAGGCTATGTTGATGATGCGCCCGTACTTCCTAGCCTTCATCAGCGGAATGGCGGCGCGGATGGTGTGGAAGGAGCTGGAGAGATTGATCGCGATGATCTGATCCCATTTCTCGATCGGGAAATCCTCGATCTTCTCGACATGCTGGATGCCGGCATTATTGACGAGAACATCGACGCTGCCGAAGGTGGAGTTGGCAGTCGCGATCAAATCGGCGATCTCGGCAGGCTTCGTCATATCGGCCGGATGATAGATCACCTTGCCGCCGCCGGAGGCTTCGAGCTTCGTCTTGATCGCATCGATTTCCTCGGGCTTTCCGAAGCCGTTGATGACGACGTTATCGCCCTTGGCGGCGAAGGCGGCCGCGATGGCGAGGCCGATACCGCTTGTGGAACCGGTGACGACAACTGTTCTTGCCATGATCATCTCCTTGGACAGCGCAGCTTCCTGCTGCAGTGCAAAACGATCTCAGCCTAGTCCCAAACCTCCGGATATGGCAATCGCAATGCTGGTGGCCCTTCGGCCACCATGCTGTGAATCGAAAAGTATATCCTTTAGCGAAAAAATTTCGTTTTGCTTTCTTTTCACATTCGTTTTGCTCGCGTATCTGTTGTTTCGGGACGCAACAGGCGGGAGGAGTGCATGAGCGGTTATGTCTTGGCGATCGATCAGGGAACGACGTCGACACGGGCTATCGTTTTCGACGGCAAGATGAAGGTTGCCGGTGTCGGGCAGAAGGAATTCACTCAGCATTATCCGAAGCCGGGCTGGGTAGAGCACGATCCGGAGGAAATCTGGTCCTCTGTCCTCGTCACCGTCCGCAAGGCGATCGAGGCTGCCGGCATCACCGCCAAGGATATTGCAGCCCTCGGCATCACAAATCAGCGCGAGACGGTCGTCGTGTGGGATCGCGAGACCGGCAAGCCGATCCACAATGCCATCGTCTGGCAGGACCGCCGAACGGCGAGCTATTGCGAGAAACTGAAGCGGCAGGACCTGGAAAAGCTCTTCACGCGCCGCACCGGCCTGCTGCTCGATCCCTATTTTTCCGGCACCAAACTCTCCTGGCTGCTCTCCAACGTGAAAGATACGCGTGCCCTTGCCGCCAAAGGCAAGCTGTGCTTCGGCACCATCGATACCTTCCTGATCTGGCGTCTGACAGGGGGCAAGAGCTTCGTCACCGATGCCACCAATGCCTCGCGGACGCTGATGTACAATATCGGTGCGAATAAATGGGATGAGGAACTGCTGGAAATCCTGCGCGTTCCCGCTGCCATGCTGCCCGAGGTGAAGGATTGTGCGGCGGATTTCGGCGTCACCGATTCCACGCATTTCGGCGCGGAGATCCCGATCCTCGGCGTTGCCGGCGACCAGCAGGCGGCGACGATCGGCCAGGCCTGCTTCGAACGCGGCATGATGAAATCCACCTATGGCACCGGCTGCTTCGCACTGCTCAACACCGGCGCTGATATGGTGCGCTCGAAAAACCGCCTGCTGACCACCATCGCCTATCGGCTGAATGGCGAGACGACCTATGCGCTCGAAGGCTCGATCTTCATCGCGGGCGCTGCGGTACAATGGCTGCGCGATGGTCTGAAGGCCATCCAGCGCGCTTCGGATTCCGGCGAGCTGGCGGCCAAGGCCGATCCCCTGCAGGAGGTTTATCTGGTGCCGGCCTTCACCGGCCTCGGGGCACCGCATTGGGATCCGGACGCACGTGGCGCGATTTTCGGGCTGACGCGCAATACCGGACCTGAGGAGATCGTCCGGGCGGCACTGGAGGCGGTCTGCTACCAGTCTCGCGATCTCCTGGATGCCATGCATAAGGATTGGCGCAACGGCAACGGGCAGGGGACGGTGCTGCGCGTCGACGGCGGCATGGTCGCTTCCGACTGGACGATGCAGCGGCTTGCCGATCTCCTGAATGCACCGGTCGACCGCCCGACGATCCTTGAAACGACCGCGCTGGGTGCCGCCTGGCTTGCTGGCAGCCGCGCCGGCGTCTGGCCGGATCGCACCGGCTTTGCCAAAGCCTGGGCGCGAGACCGGCGTTTCGAACCCAGCATGGATGACAAGACCCGAAACGCGAAGCTCAAAGGCTGGAAGAACGCGGTGTCGCGCACCTTGAGTACACGGCAGGGGTGATCGGCCCTCATCGGCTGCTCACCCCAGGTTATGTCGTGTAAGATTTCTTTATTTTGCTTATATAAGTGCGCGCAGCGATACTCGCCTTGTTCGTGGCTCCGGGAGGATTCCGTGCCACATTTCGCCGGACCGCACCTTTTGAGGGCGGACGCCTTCTCAAGAGACGATAAAGCGAATAATGGCTGCTCAATTTTCTGAACTGAAAAAACATTACTACCGGCAGATCAAATATCATCTGACACGGCCGAAGCCGCCAATGCTGGCCGAGCGGTTCGATGGGCCTGTTCTCGTCGTCGGCTCGGCGCCGGTTTCGAACAAGCCGGTGGATTTCGATGAGAGCTTCAAGGTCATCACCATCAACGGTTCGCAGACGGTGACGAAGGGCTGGGGGATCGAGGCGCCCGATGTGACGCTCGTCCAGTTCAACCAGATCGAAGGCACCAACACCAATGCCGTCGAGGTGCGACGGGTTCTGAACGGCGAACGGACCAAGATGCTCTACGTTCTGCTCTGGCGGAAAGAGCGCGAGCGGCTGGAAGAGGGTCTGCGGAGGTTCAACTATAGCTACGACAAGCTGGAGATCGTCGATCGCTACAAGCGCATGGCACTGCTCGACCGGGTCGGCGGGGTGAAGTGCAGCGAACTCGGCGCCGACGACAAATGCTCGAACGGCATCAATGCCGTGCTCTTCGCGATCTATAACGGCGCCACCGAAGTGATCATCACCGGCATCAATCCCGATTCCGGCGGGCACGTCTACAATCAGGAAAATCTCGCCCGGCTGCATGTGCGCAAGGATCGCGAGGTTCTCGAACGGCTTTTGGAACGCGGCTATCCGGTGTTCACAAGCGATCCGGCCGTGTCGCAATCCATCGGCCTGCCGTTATGGGCAGGCAAGGCGAAGGCCGGCTGGACAGTTGAAGCCGATGCCAAGGGCAAGCGACCGGCACCGATAACGGCTGAGGCCGTCATCAATTCTTGAGCTAAGGATCCGCCAACGGTCAATCTGCGGCTGACGCTGGTCGTGATTCCGTGCCAAGATCGCTCCATGGAATCACGCAGCCATTCAGACGCCGATCTGATATCGATGCCGCCGCCCTTGCGGCCGGGCGACAAGGTGCGCTTTGTATCCCCAGCAAGCCCGCCCGACAGGGATATGGTTCTGAGGCATGCTGAAATATTGAAAAACTGGGGATTGAACGTCGATTTCGGTGAACACGCTTTTTGCAAACGAGACTATCTTGCCGGGACTGACGAGGAGCGGCTGGCCGATCTCAATACTGCTCTTCGCGATCCAGAGGTACGGGCGATCTTTACGACCCGCGGCGGCAAGGGATCATATCGGATTGCCGACAAACTGGATTTTGCCGCTGTGCGGCGCGACCCGAAATTCGTCATCGGCTTCAGCGACATCACCGCATTGCATCTCAGCCTCCTGAGGAATGGCCATCAGATCGGCATTCATGGAGCCTTCTTTCGCGGGCCGAATGACGATGATGTCAGTCCTTACACGCGCGCAGCATTATGTCGCGCGATGATGACGACCGAAGATATCGTCATCGAAGCTCGTCCCGATGAACCGACCTTCCGTCTGACGACAGGCGGGACGGCCAGAGGGCCGCTGATCGGTGGCAATCTGGATATGGTTGCGACCTCGGCTGGTTGGGCGCTGCCGGATCTGAATGGCGCGGTTCTTTTGCTCGAAGCCGTTAATATGTATCGCGGTCAGGTGGACCGCCAGATGACCATGCTGCGCAAGGCCGGGCATTTGGATGGTTTGGCAGGGGTCGCTGTTGGCCAGTTTACTGACTTCGAGTTCGACCGCCCTTATTCGGTGATCGACATCCTGCGTGAACATCTGACCGAACTGAAAGTGCCGATCCTCGGCGGCCTGCCGCTCGGGCATGGCGATAGCCCGGCAAGCGTTTTTATCGGCGCTATGGCGGAGCTTGATGCGAAGGCCGGTATGCTGGCGATCCGGCGTGGGAACATCTGAGATCCTCTTCGATATTTTTTGACGTAGCCTGTCGGTACGGGTGATATTCCTTCGTCTTTAAAGGGAGAAGGGAATCTCAATGCTTTACGCGATCCTATGCTACAACGACGAAGACACGGTGTTTGCCTGGTCCAAGGAACAGGAAGACGCGACGATGGCACGGTTGATTGCCGTGCAGGAGCCGCTGGCAAAGGCTGGAAAGCTCGGCCCCGTAGCACGGCTGATGCCAACGACGGCGGCAACGACCCTGCGCAAGGGTAAGAACGAACCGATCGTGATCGACGGTCCCTTCGCGGAAACGAAGGAGCAGTTGCTCGGCTTCTACGTCGTCGATTTCGAAACTTTAGACGAAGCCATCGGTTTTTCGAAGGAGCTTGCCGTCGCCAATCCCGGCGTCGGCTCCTATGAAATCCGCCCGCTTTATGTCTTCCGGCCAGGAGCCGTTGCAACATGACCGACATTGCCTGGATCGACATTGCGCTTACCAACGCCCGACCCCAGGTGATGGGCGCGCTTTTGCGCTATTTCCGCAATCTCGACATTGCCGAGGAGGCCTTTCAGGAGGCCTGCCTCAGGGCCTTGAAGACCTGGCCCGACAAGGGGCCGCCACGCGATCCCATTGCCTGGCTGATCTTCGTCGGCCGCAACAGCGGCATCGATACGGTGCGCAAGCAGGCCAAGTTGCAGAGCCTGCCGGATGAAGAGGCGATCTCCGATACGAGTGATGTGGAGAGTGATCTGGCCGAACGGCTTGATGGCTCCGGATATCGCGACGATATTCTTCGGCTGCTGTTCATCTGCTGCCATCCGGATCTGCCGGCGACGCAGCAGATTGCACTCGCATTGCGCATCGTTTCCGGCCTTTCGGTGCAGCAGATCGCTCGCGCCTTCCTCGTCAGCGAAAGCGCGATGGAGCAGCGCATTACAAGAGCCAAGGCGCGTGTCGCTGCAGCTGGCGTTCCCTTCGAAACACCGGGTGCGGTAGAGCGGAGCGAAAGGCTGGCGCTCGTCAGTGCCATGATCTACCTGATCTACAACGAAGGCTATTCGGCCGGCGGAACCCATCGTGAGGCGGCCGCTTTCGCCGACGAGGCGATCCGGCTTGGCCGGTTGCTGTTGCGAATCTTTCCCTCCGAGCCGGAAACCATGGCGCTGCTGGCACTGATGCTTCTGCAGCAATCGCGCAAACACGCCAGGTTCGACGCCAATGGACAGATCATCCTTCTGGAAGATCAGGACCGTTCGCTCTGGGATCGGACGCTGATCGACGAGGCACTGGCGCTGCTCGACAAGGCGATCCGTCACCGCAAGCCTGGTCCCTATCAGGTGCAGGCGGCGATCGCAGCGCTGCACTCGAGAGCGAAGCGCGCCGCCGATACGGATTGGGAAGAGATCGATCTTCTCTACCAGATGCTGGAGCGGCTGACGCCGTCACCCGTCGTCACACTCAACCGCTCGGTCGCGCTCTCGAAGCTCAAGGGGCCGGAGGCGGCTCTGGCATTGATTGCGCCGCTGGAAGCACAGCTCGACAGCTATTTCTATTTTCATGGTGTGAGAGGTGGTCTGCTTGCGCAGCTCGGTCGCGCGCAAGAGGCTCGTGTCGCTTTCGACAGAGCCATAGCGCTCGCCCGCTCCCCCGCCGAAGCAGCCCATATTCGTTATCAGCTCGATCGTCTGAGCGCGGATGCTTTTGCGACTGCAAAATAATCGAAAAACCTGTGTCTTCGCTGTCGGGAAATGACCGTCTCGAACGTCATTCGTGTATGGGCCGAGCAGGCCGCGTCAAACAACAAAGAGGAGCAAGATATGACTGAACAGAGCCAACGCCACGAGCTTTCCCTGACCCGCGTCATCGACGCACCACGAGACAAGATCTTCCGTTGCTGGACCGAAGTGGAGCTCTTGAAACAATGGTTCGCACCGCTGCCATGGACGATATCGGCAGCCAGCGTCGACGCTCGTGCCGGAGGCTCAAGCTCGATCACCATGCGCAGCCCAGAAGGCGAGGATTATCCGGGCAACGGCGTCTATCTGGAAGTGGTGCCGAATGAGCGGATCGTCTTCACCGATGCCTTCACCAGCGCCTGGGTGCCGTCGGCCAAGCCCTTCATGGTGGTGACGATCCAGCTCGACGAGCTCGACGGTGGCAAGACCCGTTATACCGCCACGGTGCTGCATTGGTCCGCGGAGGATCGCGAGGCGCATGAGAAGATGGGCTTTCATCAGGGATGGGGTCAGTGCGCCGAGCAGCTCGCAGCACTGGCAGCCAAGATCTGAATTTCCGATTCAATTCCGGGGGATGTGACAATGTCTTATGCTGCTGATTCATCTTTGCCCTCGGTCACGCGCGCGCAGCGCGTGACCGGTATGATCCTGAGCGGACTGGTCATCGCCTTCCTGCTGTTCGATGGCGCGATCAAGCTTGTTCCGCTTTCGGTCGTCACCGAGACGATGGCGGGGCTTGGTTATTCTGCCGATCCGGCACTTGCGCGGCTGCTCGGCATCATCACGCTCGGCTGCGCCATTCTCTATGCGATCCCGAGGACGTCCGTCCTCGGCGCCATCCTGCTGACGGGTCTGCTCGGTGGGGCGATCGCGACGCATCTGAGAGTCGGCAGCCCGATCTTCTCGCATCTGCTGTTCGGCGTTTATCTTGGAGTGATCGCCTGGGGCGGACTTTATCTTCGTTATGAAGCGGTTCGGAAAATGATTCCGTTCTTTCAGCGAAGCTTTTGATTTTGGATTCGATTTGATAAGGCTCGCTCCTCAATAAGGACGGAGCGAGCCATGCCGCAAGTGATCATCGCGCCGGTCAGGCAATCGGATGCGGACGAGCTGATCGCCGCCAATATCGCGAGCCGCGCGCACCATGTGCCCTGGGCCTATCCCTTCCTTGATCGTGACGGTTTCGACGCGTGGTTCGGTCAGACGGTGACGGGGCCGAACATCGGGCTGGTGGCGCGCGACCCCGGTTCGGGCGGCATCGTCGGCGTCGTCAATATCAGTCAGATGGTCTGGGGAGGCTTTCGCAGCGCCTTTCTCGGCTATCACGGCATGGTGGGTTTCGCCGGTCAGGGGTTCATGACTGAAGCGGTTCGTCTGGCCGTCGCGCACGCCTTCGATGCCGTGGGCCTGCATCGCGTGGAGGCCAATATCCAGCCGGGCAACCATCCGTCCATTGCGCTGGTCAAACGGCTCGGCTTCCGCAAGGAAGGGTTCTCGCCCAAATATCTGAAAATCGGCGGCGTCTGGTGCGATCATGAACGCTGGGCATTGCTCGCGGACGATCCTCGTTCCTGACCCCTTTCGGATTTCGAAAGCTGCGCTATCTGGCGGAAAACCTCACAAAGACATTGACTGTGCGGAGGGAAGGGGCGAAAGCGACCTTGAGCCTCTCGCCGCACGTTGCCGAGAGTGCGAGGGGTGCCGGAAGCCGTAGATGATCGTTTCGACCGAAGAAGAACTGACCAAACTAAAAGATATCGGCCGCATCTGCGCCAACGCGCTGCAGGCCATGGCCGCAGCACTGGAGCCGGGTATTACGACGCTGGAACTCGACGCGATCGGCCGCAAGGTGCTGGAAGATGCCGGCGCGCAATCGGCGCCGGAACTGGTCTACAAGTTCCCCGGCGCGACCTGCATCAGCGTCAACGAGGAAGTGGCTCATGGCATTCCAGGCCCACGTGTTATCAAGGCGGGCGATCTGGTCAATCTCGATGTATCGGCCGAGAAGGATGGCTTCTTCTCCGATACCGGCGCGTCCTTTACCGTGCCGCCGGTCAAGCCGAAGATCGAGCGCCTTTGCCGCGACGGTAAGAGGGCGCTCTGGGTCGGCCTCAATCAGGTGAAGAGCGGTGCGCCGCTTGCGAAGATCGGGCAGGCGGTCGGCGCCTTCGCGCAGAAGAACCGTTATACTTTGATTGCCAATCTCGCCAGTCATGGCATCGGTCGCTCGCTGCACGAAGAGCCCGCCGAGGTTTCCACCTGGGCGGACCCTTCCGAGACCCGGATCATGGAGGATGGCCTGGTTTTTACGGTCGAGCCATTTCTGTCGCTCGGTGCAACCTGGGCAGAAGGCGGCGACGACGCGTGGACGCTCTATGCCGATCCCCAGGCTCCCACCGTCCAGTACGAACACACGATCATCGCTACCCGCAACGGGCCGGTCATCCTGACATTGCCGGACGCCTGACGTCCTGAAGCCGTCGCGAACTTTCAGTTTCGTGCCCTGCGCTTCAGGCGTCTAATTTGCGCATGTCGTTATCGCAAAACCGCTACGCAGTTTTGCGCGACATGCCGTAGCTCAATCGTCAGCCTTCGGCTCGTCCTGGCCCTTCGTTTCGCCGCGGATGATATCGGCGGCGGCGCGCTCGAGGATTGCCGCGATGCGTGCGCCTTCGGCCTTGCTCCATGGGAACTTCGAACGAAGTGCGGAGCGCAGCAGGTGGCGGGCGCGATGGACGTCACCGGCGCCATGGCGATCGAAAGGATTGTCGCGGCCATCCTCATCGTCACCGCCGAAAACCTCGCGGACGCGGGCCATTTTCTCGCCGATGGAGGTGAGCTTGGCGAGCGTTGCCTCGACCAGATCGCGATTGTCGTCGACGCGCTTCTGGCCGCTTTCGGTGATACGGTAGAGCTTTTTCGCGCCGCTCACCTCGACTTCGGCCTGGCCGGTCTCTTCGAGATAGGTTAGCGCCGGGTAGATGACGCCCGGGCTCGGTACATAAAAGCCGCCGGAGCGCTCCTCGAAGGTCTTGATCAGTTCATAGCCGTGGCGCGGCTGTTCGGAGAGCAACGCGAGGATGATGAGCTGCAGATCGGCCGCATCGAACTTGCGGCCGGTGCGAAACCCGCCGCCGAACATGCCGCCCTTGAAGCCTCTCATGAAGTCTCTCCTATGCTCACCGCGCGATTCACGGCCTCGACCGTGTCGTAGGATATATGCCTCGACGATGTCAAAGCCATCTCCGAACATGTGACGATCTCTAAAACCTCTCATATCGTTTCTCCTTGAAGGGTGAGAGTTTATATCGTTAGTCATGTCGTAAGATATATATCGTAAGATAGTTTTCTGCAAGAGGCGAGCTGCGAGATGGGACGATCGCTTGCTGGTTATCATTCAAAAGCGGGAGAGAGTTCATCCAATGGGTGAAAATCCGTTGCTGAACAACTGCATCACGATCGTGGGATAAGCGATTACATCTATGTAAGAATATGTCTTGGCCGGTTGCCGCTCTTGGCGAACTGTCCTAGGCTCGCCACAAATTAACGTCATTTGCGGTTCCAGTCTGAACCCGATCAAGGAAGCCTATCCACCGTGTTCCACTCCTTCTTTCCGCAGCCGAAACCTTTCTTCACGTCAATGGTGGTCTGGACGCTTGCCTGCATTGCGGCCTGGTATCTGTTCTTTTCGGACCTGGGGACACGGCTAGGTTTCGTGTTGCCTGGTGAAGGAAAGGAGCCATACGATCTCAGCTATTTTCTGCTGTGGGGAAATCTCTGGTTTTACGGATTCTTTCTTGCCTGCATCGTTATCTTCTGTGGTGCTTGGCACATTCGCGCCTGGAGCCACCCCTGGAAGATTTGGTCGCTTTGGGGTTCTGCGCTCATCATCCTGGTTACCTATTTCGGTGTTCAGGTCACCGTAGTTATCAACAATTTTCGCCGCCCCTTCGGCGATCTGCTACAGGCTGCACTCACGAAGCAGCCGGGTGTGACGACTGACAGTTTCTATTCGTTGATGATCATCTTTGCGCAGATCGCGTTCCTCAGCATGTTCGTCTCGATTCTGACGGATTTCTTTACGAGCCACTACATCTTCCGCTGGCGGACGGCGATGAACGACTTCTACATGTCGAAGTGGGAGAAGCTTCGCCATATCGAGGGTGCCTCGCAGCGTGTGCAGGAAGACACAATGCGCTTTTCCAGTGTGCTGGAAGGCCTCGGCATCAGTCTCATCAATTCCGTTATGACGCTGATTGTGTTCCTGCCAATTCTGCTTGCGCTTTCGACCTACGTAACGGAGCTGCCGATTATTGGCAAAATTCCGCATTCACTTTTCTGGCTGGCGCTTTTCTGGTCGATCTTTGGCACCGTTCTACTGGCGGTCGCTGGCATCAAGCTTCCTGGGCTGAATTTCAAGAACCAGCGCGTAGAGGCGGCTTATCGCAAGGAGCTTGTCTATGGTGAGGATCACGAAGAGCGGGCACAGCCCACGACGGTGAAGGAGCTTTTCGCCAACGTTCGGCGCAATTATTTCCGCATCTACTTCCACTACGTTTATTTCAACGTCGCGCGCTATTTCTATCTGCAGGCCGATACGATGTTCGTATTGTTCATGCTGGTGCCGACCTTCGTTGCCGGTGCGATCACATACGGTATATATCAGCAGATCGCGACTGCCTTCGGTCAGGTCAGCAATTCCTTCCAATACCTCGTCAATTCTTGGACGACGATCATCGAGCTTCTGTCGATTCACAAGCGTCTGAAGGCTTTCGAGGCAGCGATCGACGATGAGCCGTTACCGAAGATCGATCAAACCTATCTGGAACGCGAAGCGGGCGTCATCCACGCCGACGGCTGATGAGAAGGCTCCGTAGACTTTTCGTTGGTTAGAATATTCGGGCCATCCTCGCCTTCGACAAGCTCAGGGTGAGGATGGAGCGCGTTATTGCGTGAAGCCAATTCAATATTCAGCCTTCTGCAGGAGGCGTCCTCATGGTGAGGCCGCCTGAAAGGCCGTCTCGAACATGGAGTAATCGCGGCGCGATCTCGCCCTGGCTTTTTGTGCTAGCGGGGGTGGTTGCCCCCGATAAGATGGAAAAAGGGCTCTCGATTGGAACCGGGCCCAAACATCGGATGGAGGCAACCATGAACCAGTATATTGGGCTTGATGTTTCATTGAAAGATACCGCGATATCGATCCGGGAGAACGGCAAGCGGATCTGGCGGGGGAAGTGCCCTTCGGATCCAAAACTTCTGGCAGAGATGATCCGCAGGCATGCTCCCCGCGCTCGGCGCGTCGTATTCGAAACGGGACCGCTGTCGACGTGGTTCTATCACGCGTTGACGACCGAGGGGGTTCCTGCGATCTGCATTGAAGCGCGGCACGCACAAAAGGTATTGAACGAGACGCTCAACAAGACCGATACCAATGATGCGGACGGCTTGGCGCAACTCGCTGAAGCGGGTTTTTACAAAGCGGTTCGCGTCAAGTCGTTTGACGCCATGATGGCCCGCACGTTGGTGGCTGCCCGCGCACAGCTTTTGAACATCTCAACACAACTCGGCAATCAAATCCGCGGCCTGATGAAGACCTTCGGCCTGATCATCCCGAAAGCGAAGGGTCGAGTATTTGATGGCGATGTGCGGAAGCTTTTGGATGGGAACAACGAGCTTGCAAAAGTTATCTTGCCTCTTTTGGAGGCGTGGCACGATCTCCGAAAGCGCGCAGCTGATCTCAGTCGCCAGTTGCTGGTGGTGGCGCGTGAGAGCCAAGCTACGAAGCTACTGATGACAATCCCAGGCATCGGGGTTGTCACGGCGGTATCCTACGTTACGGCAATTGAAGATCCAGGAAACTTTCGAACGTCGCGCTCGGTGGGCGCCTGGCTCGGGTTGACAACCCGGCGCTACCAATCAGGCGAGGTCGATTATGACGGCCATATCTCGCGCAGGGGTGACAATCGCTTACGTGGGTTGCTTTACGAAGCGGCGACAACGCTGCTGACGAGAACCAGTGCCAGGACCGAGAGCAGTCTCAAGAGTTGGGGACTTAAGCTGCGCGAGCGACTCGGCTTCAAGCGGGCCGCTGTGGCCGTGGCCCGGAAACTCGCGGTCATCATGCACAGCATGCTCAAGACGGCAGAAGTGTTCAACGCATCGGCTGGCGCCACCGTATAGGAGACGCCCAGTCGTCGTCCCTCAGCGCGCCATCTAACTCTGGGCGCTGAGCGTCCCTGCTGCGGACGTGGGCAGGATCATTCCGCTTCTAGTGGCTGCAGCTCGTTGAGACTGCGTCTCGAACATAGGAAGATCCCACCTGCGAAGACCATTGTGCGGCGGCATTTGCCGACCGCGGAGACAACCCTGCGCCCAGCACTGGATAGCTCAGTACGACATGGCCGGAGAGGGCAGATCCACTCAATCGGTTCGGCCGCGTTGCCTGTCCCGCAAGCCGGCAAGGTCGTTCAATGCCAAAACCAGCTTGACGGATGGAATGCGATTAGACAACCACGAGGGCTTCGTCCGATTGCCCTCACCCCTGCTGCGGCTTGCCTCTTGCCGCAATCAATGGAATCGCTTCAGAATAGCTGACGCAGGCGACATCCTGCTTGTGGCAGACATCGCTGACGAAGCGGTCGAGGGCGCGCCAATAGGCGCCGTCATTCATTTCGACGAAATGGAAACCGAGCTGCAGCGGAATGCGCTCGCCGTCATACTGCTTGTTGAAGGCGGCTTCGAAGGCATCGAAGGTGCGGTCTTCATAGGTCTTGGCATTGGCCTTGTCTTCTACGCCCCTGGAGTGGCGGACATAGAGATTGTAGTCCATGCCGATGACCTGGCGATGTTCGGGACCTTCGGGGATCAGTGGCAGACCGAAGCGATAGATGCCGTCGACGACCTGCGGCAGTGCAGGGCCTTTGGTGACCAGGCTTGCATCATACTGGAAACCCATCTCCTTTTCCGCTGGCACGAGGCCATCGCTGGTGGAGAGATAGGGCGCGCGAAATCCCTTGACGTCGTTCGTCGCGAAATCTTCCCAACCCTGGGGCTCCTTGTCGGCAAGGCCAACATTCTTCCAGGCGTCGCGAAGCGCGATCCGCGCATTCATGAATTCCTGTTTCCAGTCAGCAGCACTCCAGCCCTTGCCGTCAAAATGGCCGCAGGCATGGCTTGAGATGTCGTGGCCTTCCTGATGCGCGCCCCAGATATTGGCGATGCGCGTGCGCACATCATCCTCGCTCTTGGCGAAGCCGACATTCGATTTGCCCGGCCGCTGCTTCGGCCCCTGGTAGGCCTTGGCCTGCGTCTTGTTCATCAGGAAAGTGCAGGACAGAAAGTAAGTGAAATGCGCGCCATTGCGCGAAGCGATCTCGCGGCTCTTGGTCCAGAGCGCATTGTCATGAGCACCATCGAAGGAGATCATGACGAGTTGCTTGGGCTTGTCATCGGCCTGGGCGGCGACGGGAAGCCCTAAGGAAATGGCGACGGAGAGACAGGTAGCAAAGCGAAACATGGGTACCGAATATTGATTGCGTCGAGCAAGGCTTGCCAGGAATCGTCCAGCGATATCGGATAGCGCGCTCAGGATCGCTTCCTTCCTTTCGCGCAATTGCGGCGAAGCTGCGGTGATGCTGGCATTTTTTTGCGGCAGCCGATAAGGATGTGACTACAAGACCATAAAGGATTTCATCCATGGCATTGCTCGTTCTCGGCATTGTTCTCTTTCTCGGCCTCCATCTGGTCCGTGTTGTTGCCCCCGGCCTCAGACGCTCGATGATCGCGCGTTTGGGTGAGGGCGGTTGGAAGGGTGCCTATTCGATTGCCAGCATCGTGGCGCTGGTCATTCTGATCTACGGTTTCGGTCAGGCGCGCGACATGACCCCGATCTGGACGCCGCCGTTCTGGATGAGCCACATCACCATCCTGCTGATGCTCTTCGCCCTGATCTGTCTTGTCGCCTCGCTGCTGCCGGCGGGGCATATCGCGGTCAGGACCAAGCATCCGATGGTGCTGTCGGTGAAGATCTGGGCGTTGGCGCATCTCCTGTCGAATGGTGATGGAGCGGCGATATTGCTCTTTGCCGCCTTCCTCTGCTGGGGCGTAATTCTGCGCATTTCGCTGAAACGGCGCGAGCGGGCCGGCGAAATTACCCCGCGTCCGTTCGTTTCGGCGAAATATGATCTTTATGCGATCGTCATCGGCGTTATTGTCTGGGCCTTGATCATTTGGAAGCTTCATGCGTGGATTATCGGGGTTTCGCCGCTCGTTATGTGACGATTTCTGCCATTCCCCCTTACATCAGCCGCAAAATGGAGTAGAAGGCCCCACTAAACCTAAGCTTTGAACTATTTGGCCTGGGCCGGAGACAAGAATGGCATTCAATGACGATAGCTTCATCCGCGAGGTGAACGAGGAACTGCGCTCGGACCAGCTGCGGTTCATATGGCGTCGTTTCGGCAAGCTCATCATCGGTGCTGCCGTGCTCGTCGTCCTTGGCACCGCAGCCTATAGCGGCTATCGCTATTGGGCCGGCAATCAGGCCGGCAGCGGTGGCGATCAGTTCATTGCCGCGCTGACGCTGGCCGATCAGAACAAGACGGATGAAGCGCTGGCCGCATTCGCCGCCATCGAAAAGAGCGGCCCCGGCTCCTATCCGGTGCTGGCCCGCCTGCGCGCCGCGACGCTGCAGGCACAGAAGGGGGACAAGGCCGCTGCCATCGCCACCTTCTCGGCGGTCGGCAAGCAGACGGACCTTCCGGTCGTTATCCGTAATGCGGCCCGCCTGCGTGCTGCCTACCTTCTCGTCGATACCGGCACCTACGATCAGGTCGCCGCCGAAGCCCAGGAACTGGCCGTCCCCGCCGACGCCTTCCGCCATTCGGCGCGCGACGTTCTCGGCCTTGCCGCTTACAAGGCCGGCGATTTCGCCAAGGCCCGGCAGTGGTTCCAGGCGATCGTCGACGATCCGCAGAGCCCGCGCAATGTTGCCAACCGTGCCCAGATGCTGCTCGATCTCATCACTGCATCCGGCAAGGCTCCGGTCGCAAAAGGCTGAAGGATCGCTCAATGAGTTTTACGGTCGCGATCGTCGGTCGCCCGAATGTCGGCAAGTCCACGCTGTTCAACCGGCTGGTTGGCAAGAAGCTGGCGCTCGTCGACGATACGCCGGGCGTCACGCGTGACCGTCGTCCCGGCGATGCCAAGCTGATCGATCTCCGTTTTCGCATCGTCGACACCGCCGGTCTTGAAGAGGCTCAGGATGAATCGCTTCAGGGCCGTATGCGCGCCCAGACGGAGGCGGCGATCGACGAAGCCGACCTGACGCTGTTCGTCGTCGATGCCAAGATGGGCCTGACGCATGTCGACAAGACGCTTGCCGAAATGCTGCGCAAGCGCGGCCGGCCCGTGGTGCTGGTTGCCAACAAATCCGAAGCGCGTGGTTCCGACAGCGGATTCTACGATGCCTATACGCTCGGTCTCGGCGAACCTTGCCCGATCTCGGCCGAACACGGCCAGGGCATGATGGATCTGCGCGACGCGATCGTCGAGGCGATCGGGCCTGAGCGCGCCTTCGGGGAAGAGGAAGATGAGGCGGAGACGAATGTCAGCATTCCACGTCCTGCCGTCGGCGAAGATGGCGAAGAGATCGACGAAGAGCCCGCCTATGACGAGACGCGCCCGTTGCGCGTGGCGATTGTTGGCCGTCCGAATGCCGGTAAGTCGACGCTCATCAACCGCTTCCTTGGCGAAGACAGGCTGCTGACCGGCCCGGAAGCTGGCATCACCCGCGATTCCATCTCCGTCGACTGGAGCTGGCGGGGCCGTACCGTCAAAATGTTCGATACCGCCGGAATGCGCCGCAAGGCGAAGGTCACGGAGAAGCTGGAGAAGCTCTCGGTTGCCGACACGCTGCGCGCCATCCGTTTCGCCGAAACCGTCGTTATCGTCTTTGATGCGACCATTCCCTTCGAGAAGCAGGATCTGCAGATCGTCGATCTCGTGATCCGCGAGGGGCGTGCCGCCGTGCTTGCCTTCAACAAGTGGGACATGATCGAGGATCGCCAAGCCGTGCTCGCCGATCTGCGCGAAAAGACCGACCGGTTATTGCCGCAGGCGCGGGGCATTCGCGCCATACCGATTGCCGGCCAGACGGGCGAGGGGCTTGATCGCCTGATGCAGGCGATCGTCGATACGGACAAGGTCTGGAACAAGCGCGTCTCGACCGCGCGCCTCAACCGCTGGCTCGAGACGCAGCAGGTTCAGCATCCGCCACCGGCCGTTTCCGGCCGCCGCATCAAGCTGAAATACATGACGCAGGTAAAGGCGCGGCCGCCGGCCTTCATGATTTCCTGCACCCGTTCGGATGCGCTGCCGGAATCCTATGTGCGCTATCTGATCAATGGCCTTCGTCAGGACTTCTCCATGCCGGGCGTGCCCATCCGCATTCATTTCCGCTCGTCGGAAAATCCCTACGAAAACAAAAAGAAGCGGTAACTCGCCGAAGCGCCCCATCGAGAGATGGGCGCGCTTCAATCAGGCGGCATTCCTGCTGAGCGCCTCGCGCAACGTCGTGATTTCCGCCTTCAGCCGTGCGAGTTCGTCCACTGTTTGCTCGGTGGCGTCGAGAATGCAAGGGGGAACGGTTGCGGCCTTCTTCTTCAGGGCCTTGCCTTCACTGGTCAGTTGAATCAGCACTTGGCGCTCATCTTCCTTGCTGCGGATGCGCTTGATGAAGCCGGCTGCTTCCAGGCGCTTCAAGAGCGGTGTCAGCGTGCTTGATTCCAGAAACAGCTTTTCACCGATGCCGCCAACGGTCTGGCTGTCTTCCTCCCATAGTGTCACCATGACGAGATATTGCGGATAGGTAAGATTGAGCGCGTCCAGCATCGGCTTATAGAGACGATTCATCGCATGGTTCGCCGAATAGAGCGCGAAGCAGATGAAGTTATCCAGCTTTAACGGGTCGTCGGTCATCTCAAGTACTCCCTGAGAGGTCTAATGTAGATCGTGCGATAAATAATTGTACACCCAAATTTATGCCTGAGCTACGGGTTTCTTCCGTTTTTGGAAAGGCAGCTGCTGAGGCTCTGGCGAGGCACGGTCTTTTCGGGTCGATCAATGCCGTGGTGATCGAGTGCCATAAATGGTGGTCCAAAGATAAGAATCAAATGACATTCTTCGCGCCATTGCTCGATGTGGGCTTCATCGTGCTGGATAAGACGCAGCTATCCGATTCTCATGCAGGGCTATGCTATGCCGTCAGGGCAGCGCGGTGATCGTTGACGGCATGTAAGGCCGGAGCTGCAACTTCACTGATGGTGCCGATCGTTTGGGGACTCAATGCCTGTTGTGGACGTGCAGCCGGCCTCGGTGATTGGCAATTCTGACATTGCCGATAAATTGCGCCGTCGCCGCCTCCCAGGAATAGTTGAGTGCCAGCGTGTGTGCGGCATCGCGGGAGCAAGAGAGTGCGGCGAGGCAGGCCGTTGCTAGATCGGCATCTACAACGCCGGCAGCCCTGTTTCCTCCCAGAATATCCGCGGGGCCGGTGACGGGGTAGGCGGCGACCGGAACGCCGCTTGCGAGCGCTTCCAGAATGGCGTTGCCAAAGGTGTCGGTCTTGGACGGGAAGACGAAGACGTCGGCCTGCGAATAGGCATGCGCCAGTTCCTCGCCGAATTTCGCGCCAAGAAAATGGACATCAGGGTAGAGCTTCTGCAGTTCGGCCCGGGCGGGGCCATCGCCCACCACCACTTTCGATCCGGGCAGGTCGAGATCGAGGAAGGCGGGCAGGTTCTTCTCCAGCGCGACGCGGCCGACAGTCATGAAGATGGGACGGGGCAGGCCGAAGGGGGCGTCGTCCTGAGGCTGCGGTCGAAACAGCGAGGAGTCGATGCCGCGGCTCCAGGGCAGCAGGTTGCGGATGCCACGCTGCTTGAGTTCGGTTGCCAGACTTGGCGTTGCTACCATGCAGCCATAGCCCGCATTGTGAAACCATTTGACGAAGGCATAGAGCCAACTCTCCGGTATCGGCAAGCGAGCAGCGACATATTCAGGAAAGCGGGTGTGGTAGCTGGTCGAAAACGGCATGCCGTTTCTCAGGCACCAGCGCCTGGCCGTAAGCCCGAGGGGACCCTCCGTAGCGATGTGGACATAAGTTGGCCGGAGTGCTTCTATTCTTGCGGCGATCTTGCGGTAGCTGGCGATCGAAAGCCGGATTTCCGGGTAGGTCGGGCAGGGGATATTACGAAAGCCGTCCGGCGTGATCATCGAGACCTCGACGCCCATGCGCGTCAGTTCCCGATTGGTGTTCTCGATGGAGCGGACGACGCCGTTGACCTGTGGATGCCAGGCATCGCTGACGATGAGCAGCCGTTCGGGTACTGCGACAGGTGTCGCCGCCTGCGTCCAGGTGGTTTGATCGATGTCTGACAAGCGTTGCAACATGCCCAAAACAGTCCATCCGCACCGCATCCTCATGATGACGGTGCCAGCGATTGCGGTGTTTCAAACATGATTCCCGCGCCCACTCTATTGTGGGGGGTGTCCATGATGGAAATATTACAGCGTTTAGCGGATGGACTTCAGCTTCTCGGGCGAGACGAGCGCACCGTATTCCTGAATGACCTTTGCCGCGATCTTGGCTGCGAAGCCGGCGGCAGCGACCGCATCCTGATGCTGCAGATAGTGAGCCAGAAATGCGCCATTGAAGCTGTCGCCGGCGCTGGTGGTGTCGACGACCTTGGCGACCTTGACCGCCGGGACGAGGGTCTCATCGGTACCATCGCCGATGGTCGCGCCCTCGGCGCCGTTCTTGACGACGATCATCTGGGCTCCGTACTGCCGGTAACGGCGGATGGTGGCGGGAATCGAATCGTCGCCGAAATGCACGGCTTCATCATCGAAGCTCGGCATGACGAGCGTTGCGGCGCGCGCGCCTTCCGAAATCATGGTGTGCATGGCGTCGAGGCTGGACCACAGGCGAGGGCGCAGGTTCGGATCGAAGGCAACCAGCTTGCCGGCAGCCTTGGCGCGACGCAGTTCTGCGAGCAGCGTGAAGGCATCTTCGCGCGGCAGGATCGCCAGCGTGATGCCTGAGAAATAAAGGACGTCGGAGGCTTCGATTGCAGCGCGCAGGGCATCGCCATCGGCCGCAAGCTGGCGGGCGGCTGAGCTATCGCGCCAGTAACTGAAGGAGCGTTCGCCATCCTTCAAATTGATCATGTAGAGGCCGGGAGTCTTGCCGCGCAGGCGGCGGATGCTCGCCGTGCCGATGCCGGCGCCGCCCATGAAGGCGATCATTTCGTCGGACATGGCATCGTCGCCGAGGGCGGTGAAATAATCGATCGACCAGTCGGCCGGCAAGCAGGCGCGGGCATACCAGGCGGTGTTGAAGGTGTCGCCGGCAAAGCCCTTGCGCAGGTGCCCGTCATCGGCTTGCGACAATTCCACCATGCATTCGCCGATCGATAGAAAACGCCCGCCCAAGACTGCCTCCTGCATTTTGTCTTGGTGCTGCATACGCGCAAGCGGCGGCTGGGGCAAGGTGGACGGCGGCTGCCGCCGTCCACTTTCGCTGGATCTGCTTTACGGCCGATCCATGTGATAGCAGGCCGCCGTCTGACCCGGACGGACGTGCTCGGTTGGCGGCATTTTCGTGCGGCAGATATCTGTCGCCTTCCAGCAGCGGGGCGAGAAGACGCAGCCCGGCGGCGGATTAAGCGGCGAGGGCGGATCGCCCTGCAGGCGGATACGCTCGCGGCCACGAGCGAGCTTCGGATCGGGGATTGGCGCGGCGGAGAACAGCGCCTGCGTGTACGGATGAGCCGGATGATCGAAGACTGTCGCGGCTTCGCCTGCTTCCACCACCTTGCCGAGGTAGAGCACCAGCACGTCGTCCGAGATCAGGCGCACGACAGAAAGATCGTGGCTGATGAAGATCAAGGTGAGGCCGAACTCCTTGCGCAGGCGACGCAGAAGCGTGATGACCTGTCCCTGGATCGAAACGTCGAGCGCCGAGACCGGCTCGTCGCAGATGATGAGCTTCGGCCGGGTGATAACGGCGCGGGCGATGCCGATGCGCTGCGCTTGGCCGCCCGAGAATTCGTGCGGGTAACGGTTGATCATCTCCGGAACGAGGCCGACGGCAGCCATGATCTCGCGAACGCGATCTTGCCGCTGCGCCCGAGTCAGTTTCGGTTCGAAGACCGTGAGCGGCTCGGCGATGATGTCGCCGACGGTCATGCGCGGATCGAGCGAGGCGATCGGATCCTGGAAGATGATCTGCATGTCGCGGCGGGCGGCACGCATTTCCTCTTCGGTGAGATCGAGCAGATTGCCGCCTTGCCAGAGAATGCGGCCTTTCTGCGCCTTGATCAGCCGCAGGATGGAGCGGCCAAGCGTGGACTTGCCGCAGCCGGATTCGCCGACGATGCCCAGGGTGCGGCCGGTTTTCAGTTCGAAGCTGACATCGTTAACAGCCGTGAGGATCATCGGCGGCTTGAAAAAGGATTTCGACGGCAGTTCAAATTCGGTCGTCAGATGCTCGACCTTCAGAAGCGTTTGCTCAGCCATGGACGAGGCTCCGTTCCTGATTAGCCGAAAGGGGATGGAAGCAGGCCGCACAGCGTCGCGATGAAAGCTGGTCGAGCGGAGGCGCGGCGTCGAGGCAGTCGTCCTGCACATGGGCGCAGCGCGGCGAGAAGGCACAGCCGCGCGGCAGGTGCATCAGGTTCGGCGGCCGTCCAGGGATGACGGTGAGGTCGTCGACATCCTGGTCCGGCCTCGGGATCGCCGAGTGAAGCGCCGCCGTATAGGGATGGGCCGGGCTTTCGAACAGCTCCTCGACCGGCGCTTCCTCGACGATGCGGCCGGCATACATGACGGCAACGCGGTCGGCGAGACCGGCAACGACGCCGAGGTCATGGGTGATCATGATGAGCGCCGTTTGCATTTCCGCGGTCAACTCATTGAAAAGATCAAGAATCTGCGCCTGGATCGTTACGTCGAGCGCCGTCGTCGGCTCGTCGGCGATCAAGAGCTTCGGCTTGGTCAGCAGCGCCATGGCGATGACGATGCGCTGGCGCATGCCGCCCGAAAGCTCGTGCGGGTAGAGGTTGAAGCGGCGGGTCGGGTCAGGGATGCCGACACGCTTCAGCATATCGAGCGCCGCTGCCGAGGCGGCACGCGCCGAAAGCCCGCCATGAACTTCGAGCTGTTCCGTCAACTGCCGCGAGATGCGAAGCGACGGATTGAGGGCGGTCATCGGGTCCTGGAAGACCATGGCCATGTCCTTGCCGCGCACATGGTCGAGTTCGCGCGGTTTCAGCGTCAGTAGATCCTTGCCGTCGAGCAGCGCCTGGCCGCTGGTGCGGCCGTTCTTGGCGAGCAGGCCCATCAAGCCGAGAAAAGTCTGGCTCTTGCCGGAGCCGGACTCACCGACGATAGCGATGCGTTCGCCGCGGCCGATTTTGAGGTTCATCTTGGAGACTGCCGCCACTTCGCCCTCGGGCGTGCGGAAGGTGATCGAGTAGTCTTTGAGTTCGAGAAGTGTGTCTGTCATGTCAGCGATCCTTCGGATCGAATGCGTCGCGCAGACCGTCGCCGATGAAGAGCAGGCTCATCAGCAGCGCGACCAGGAAACCGGCAGGGAAGAACAGCAGCCAGGGCGTCGTCTCCATGCCCGCCGAGCCTTCGGCTATCAGCGTGCCGAGAGACGTCAGCGGCTCCTGGACACCGAAGCCCAGATAGGAGAGGAAGCTCTCCGTCGCGATGATTTCCGGGATGGTCAGCGTCGCGTAGATGACGACCGGGCCGACGAGGTTCGGCACGATATGTTTCAGGATGATCTTGAACGATCGCTGCCCCGAGGCGCGGGCGGCCTCGATGAATTCCCGCTGCTTGATCGACAAGGTCTGGCCACGCACGATACGCGCCATGGTGAGCCATTCCAGCGCACCGATCGCCGCAAACAGCAGGTAGACGTTACGGCCGAAGATCACCATCAGCAGGATGACGAAGAGGACGTAGGGCAGGGCGTACATGATATCGACGAAGCGCATCATGATCGCATCGACGCGACCGCCGAAATAACCGGCAACGGCGCCATAGAGCACGCCGATGACGACCGAGACGAGGGTCGCAACAAGTGCGACCGTCAGCGAGACGCGGGTGCCGTAGAGCGTGCGCGCCAGCAGGTCGCGGCCATTGCCGTCGGTACCGAAATAGTGGCCGGCGGCGAAGTCTGGAGCGCCGCGGAACGACGTCCAGTCCGGATCCTCATAGTTGAAGGGCAGGAAATACGGGCCGAATATGGCGACCAGAACCAGCACGGCCAGTATGACCAGCGAAAGTGCCGCCGCCTTGTTGCGCAGGAGACGACGCATCGCGTCGCCTGTGAGGGAACGCCCCTTGGGTGCGAGCCCTTCTGCCGAAAGCAATTCCGCTTCCAGCAATTCTCTTTTGGCGGAATTGAGGATCATCGCATTCTCACTTTCGGGTCGAGCCAGGCATAGGCGATGTCGACCAGCAGGTTGAGGACCACGATCAGGACCATGTAGAAAATGACCGTGCCGAGGACCATGCCGTAATCGCGGTTCAGCGCCGCGCCGACGAAGTAGCGGCCGACGCCGGGGAGGCCGAAAATGCTTTCGACGACCAGCGAGCCGGTGAGCAGATAGCTTGCCGCCGGTCCAAGATAGGAAACGACAGGCATCATGGCCGGCTTCAGCGCGTGGCGCATGATCGTCAGTCGCGGACCGATGCCTTTGGCCTTGGCGGTCCGGATGAAGTTCTGGCCCATCACCTCGATCATCGAGCCGCGCATCAGGCGTGAGATGCGTGCCGCGTGCGGCAGCGTCAGGACGATGATGGGCAGGATGAGGAATTTGACGGAGCCGTCACCCCAGCCACCGACCGGCAGCCAGCCGAGCGTGTTGCCGAAGATGAGCTGCAGGATCGGCGCGATGAGGAAGCTCGGCATGACCAGGCCGATGAGGAGACCGCCGCCCAGCCAGTAATCGGCCGCGCGGTTTTGATAAAGCGCCCCGAGACAGCCTATGAAGATGCCGACGACAGTTGCAAGCACGAAAGCGGCGCCACCAATGGTCAGCGTGTAGGGGAAGCCGGACATGATCTGCTGGGTGACGGTGAAGTCCTGATTGGCGAAGGAGGGGCCTAGGTCGCCCTTCATGACGTCGCCGACATAGATCAGGTATTGCTCAACCAGGGGCTTGTCGAGGTTGTAGTGAGCCGCGAGGTTGGCTTTGACTTCCGGCGGCAATGGCCTTTCGCCATCGAAGGGGCCGCCGGGAGCGAGGCGCAGAATGAAAAAACACACTGTCACGGCAATCCACAGAACCGGGATTGTCGACAGCAAACGACGGAGAGCGTAGCCAAACATGGTCTTAGACGGCTCCCTCCCGATCGTGTCCGGGAGGGAGCCTGTTCCCAATTATTCTTTGATCGACAGCCAGCGCGTGCGGTGGATGTCCTGGATGTTGTCAACGTAACCCTGCACCTTCGGGGCGACGATGCTTCTGGAAACGTAGTAGTAGATCGGGATCGCGGCGCTGTCGTCGAGGGCGAGCTGCTCGGCCTTCTTGTAGATCTCGGCGCGCTTCTTGAGATCGGTTTCTTCATTGCCCTGCTTGATCAGAGCATCGTAGTCCTTGTTGCTCCAGCGGCCGTAGTTCATGTCGACGCCGGTGGAGAGCAGGTTCAGGAAGTTGATCGGGTCGTTATAGTCGGCGAGCCAGCCGGCGCGGCCGATCTGCACCTCACCGCGCTGCATTTCATCGTAATGCACCTTGGTTTCGGTGTTGTAGAGCTCGATATCGACGCCAAGCGGCTTCCACATGGCCGCGATCGCAACGGCAATGCGCTTGTGGTTGTCGTTGGTGTTGTAGCGCAGCTGTGCCTTCAGCGGGTGGTCAGGGCCGAAGCCGGCGTCCTTCAGCAGCTTCTTGGCCTCTTCGACCTTCTGCTTGTAAGGCTCGTCCTTCCAGCTGACATAGGCCGGCTCGCCGTAATTGGCCGTGCCCGGCGGCACCCAGGAATACATCGGCAATTCGCCGGTGCCTAGGATCTTCGGGCCGATGACTTCGCGATTCACGGCCATGGAGAGGGCCTGGCGAACGCGCTTGTCGTTAAATGGCGGCTTGGTGGCGTTCAGGACGTAGTAGTAGGTGCCAAGGAAGGGCACCACATGTGCCTGGCCGGGCAGGTTCTTCTGGATCCAGTCATATTGATCGGCCGGGAATTCCGTTAGAATATCAAATTCGCCGGCGCGATAGCGCTTCAGAGCAGCGGCCTGATCTTCCAGCGTGTAGAAGTTGACCTTGTCAATTTTGATATCGTTGGCGCCATAATATTGATCGTTCTTGACCGCGGTGACGTGCGAGCCAGGCACCCACTCCACTGGCTTGTAGGGACCGTTGGTGACGATGTTGCCGATCTTGACCCACTGGTCGCCCTTGGCTTCAACGACATGCTTCGGCAGCGGATAGGCCGTGTAGTGCATCAGAGCGTTGAGGAAGTAAGGTGTCGGGTTTTCAAGCGTGATTTCGAGAGTCTTGTCATCGATCGCCTTGACGCCGAGCTGGGTCAGATCCTTGATCTCGCCCTTGTTGATCTTTTCCGCGTTCAGGATCGTGTACTGCAGATAGGCGTATTGCGCGGCGGTCTTCGGGTCCATCAGGCGCTGGAAAGCAAAGACGAAGTCCTGAGCCGTCACCGGTTGGCCATCGGACCACTTGATGCCGTCGCGAAGCTTGAAGGTATAGACCTTCTGGTCGGGCGAAATGGTCCAGCTTGCAGCCTGGCCGGGTATCGGGTTGTCCTTGGGATCTTCGGTCACCAGCCCTTCGAAGATATCGCCGTCGATACGGTTTTCCCAATCGCCGGAAATTTTTTGCGGATCGAGCGAAGTCGGGTCGCCGCCGTTGTGGATATTGAGGGTCGCGGCATGCGCGGAAACGCTCAATATCGTGCTGACGAAAGCCGCAGCGATAAATTTTCTGGTGATGTGCGCCATATGTTTTCCCACCTTTCTGGAGTTCTTGTCCTTGTTTTACAAGGGTGTTTTTGATCCGCAGGTGACCTGTACGTGCAGGTCAATGCGCGAAGTTATCGAAAGCGACGTCGCTTTCAAGTTAAAAAAAGTCGGGCATGCTTAGCGTGTGAACTTTCATATTGGTAATTCGCTAAAATTGATACTGCGAATTTATCCGCCGGTGGTTGAGCTTTTCGGATGACCGATTTGCGGCTTGCCGCCTGCGCCCGAGTGTGCAAACTGGCAGGCCTTGTGCGATATCGAGGCGGTTTGATGAAATCGACGAATAAAGCGGCGGGAGCCGACTGGTGGCGCGGGGCTGTGATCTATCAGGTCTATCCGCGGTCGTTTCAGGACACGGATGCCAACGGGCTCGGCGACATCAAGGGGATCACCCGGCGCCTGCCTCACATTGCCGCACTCGGGGTCGACGCGATCTGGCTGGCGCCGTTCTTCACCTCGCCGATGGCCGATATGGGCTATGACGTCGCCGATTACTGCGATGTCGATCCGATCTTCGGCACGCTTGCCGATTTCGATGAGATGATGGGGGCAGCACATGAACTCGGCCTCAAGGTCATCATCGACCAGGTCATCTCGCACACTTCCGACCGGCATCCCTGGTTTGTCGAAAGCCGTACAAGCCGCGACAATCCCAAGGCGGATTGGTATGCCTGGGCCGATCCGAAGCCGGATGGGACGGCGCCGAACAACTGGCTGTCGATCTTCGGCGGCCCTGGCTGGGAATGGGATGGCGTGCGCCGGCAATATTACCAGCACAACTTCTTGACATCGCAGCCGGATCTGAACTTCCACAATCCGGACGTTCAGGATGCGGTATTGGCGGCCGTCAAATTCTGGCTCGATCGCGGCGTCGATGGTTTCCGCCTGGACACGGTCAACTACTATTTCTGCGACAAGAAGCTTCGCGACAATCCGCCGGCGCTCGTCGCGACCGGCGGGCTCGACGCGCCCGAAACCAACCCCTACGGGATGCAGAACCATCTCTACGACAAGACGCAGCCGGAGAATATCGGCTTCCTGAAGCGGTTGCGGGCATTGCTCGATCAATACGAAAACCGCACGACCGTCGGCGAAGTGGGTGACGGCGTGCGCTCGCTGGAGACGGTTGCGGCCTATACCAGCGGCGGCGACAAGCTGCACATGTGCTACACGTTCGATCTTTTGGGTCCCGATTTCACGCCGGCGCATTTCCGGCGCTGCGTCAGCGATTTCCAGGACAATGTCGTTGATGGCTGGGTCTGCTGGGCCTTTTCCAACCATGACGTTCAGCGCCATGTCAGCCGCTTTGCCGAGACGGAGGAGGAACAGCCGCGCGTGGCGAAGCTCGCGATTTCGCTGTTATCAACCCTGCGTGGCTCGATCTGCCTCTACCAGGGCGAAGAACTCGGTCTGCCGGAGGCAGAGCTTGCCTTCGAGGATCTGCGCGATCCCTACGGCATTCGCTTCTGGCCGGCCTTCAAGGGCCGCGACGGCTGCCGCACGCCGATGCCCTGGGAAGCGAGCCGTGCCCATGCCGGCTTTACCACGGCCGACAAGTCCTGGCTGCCGGTTCCCTACCAGCATGCGGCGCTCGCCGTCGACAAGCAAGAGGCGGATGCGGATTCCGTGCTGCATCACTACCAGCGGACAATGGCTTTCCGTGCGGAACATGCCGCTTTGCGCGATGGCGACATGACCTTCCTCGATACAAAAGAGGACGTTCTCGCCTTCACCCGCTCCAAGGGTGACGAGACGCTGCTCTTTGTCTTCAATCTCTCCCGCAAGCCTGTGAAGGTTGCCTTGCCGGAGGACATCAAACTTGGCAAGACGATCGCCATGCCGGGGTTTGACACGGCAGATGCCGGAGCAGCGCTAACGCTTGCTGCTCTGGATGTTTATTGCGGCAAGCTCGCCTGATCACCCGATCAGCATGAACTTGTCGACATCGACAAGGCCCCGATCCGATATCTTCAGATGAGGGATCACGGGCAGGGGCAGGAAGGCGAGCTGCAGGAAGGGCTCTTCCAGCGTCGCGCCAAGGGCATAGGCCGCCTGGCGCAGATGGTGCAGCGTATCGCGCACGCTTTCATAAGGCTTGAGGCTCATCAGGCCGGCGACCGGCAGGGCGATTTCACCGGTCACGACGCCGTCCTCGACGACGACAAAGCCGCCGTTGATGTCGCTCAAGCGATTGGCGGCGAGCGCCATGTCATCCTCGTTGACGCCGACGACGCAGATATTGTGGCTGTCATGGCCGACGGTCGAGGCGATCGCGCCTTTCTTCAAGCCAAAACCTTGGACGAAGCCGTTGGCGTGGTTGCCGTTCTTGCCGTGCCGCTCGATGACGGCGACCTTGATGATATCGTTGCCGAGGTCGATATCGGTCTGGTTGCCCTTGGTCGGCAGGCGATAGCGGCGATGTTGGGTGATGATCTTGCCAGGCGTCACGCCAATGACGGAGCTTTCGCCCTCCGTCACCGGCACGCCAAAATCGGCTGCGTTGATCGGGCGGGCCTTGACGCTGTCGAGGCCGACCGGCTCTACCGAACCGCGGGTCGCGAAGAGTTCAGCGGTGACACGGCGGCCTGCGGAGAAGACGATCTCGGCCTTGCAGCTTTCCAGGCTGTCGACGACGACGAGATCGGCGCGCCAGCCCGGTGCTACGAGACCGCGATCACGCAGACCGAAGGCGCGGGCTGCCGAGATCGAGGCGGCGCGGTAGATCGCCAGCGGCTCGACGCCATGGGCGATCGCCGTGCGGATCATGTAATCGAGGTGGCCCTGTTCGGCGATATCGAGCGGGTTGCGGTCGTCGGTGCAAAGCGCCAGATGAGGCGACAGGCGCTCAGTGATAACAGGCATCAGCGCGTGTAGATCCTTGGAAACGGAACCTTCACGCACCAGCACGTGCATGCCTTTGCGGATCTTCTCCAGTGCCTCTTCGGCGGTTGTCGATTCATGCTCCGTGCGAATGCCGGCTGCGAGATAGCCGTTGAGGTCATTACCGCGCAAAAGCGGCGCGTGGCCATCGATATGGCCGCCCTGGAAGGCTTCGAGTTTCGCCATGCAGACGGGATCCTTATGGATCACCCCGGGGAAATTCATGAATTCGGCAAGGCCGATCACCTGCGGATGATTGCGGAACGGCAGGAGCGTCTCGATCGGCAGATCGGCACCCGAGGTCTCCAGATGCGTTGCCGGCACGCAGGAGGAAAGCTGGACGCGGATATCCATGATGGTTTCCAGCGAACAGTCGAGGAAGTAGCGTATGCCTTCGGTGCCGAGCACGTTGGCGATTTCATGCGGATCGCAGATGGCGGTGGTCACGCCATAGGGCAGGACGCAGCGGTCAAATTCGAGCGGGGTCACCAGCGAGGATTCGATGTGAAGATGGGTGTCGATGAAGCCTGGTACGACCATGCGGCCGGCGATATCGATTTCCTCACAACCGTGATAATCGCCGCAGGTCCCGACGATACGGTCACCGCAAATAGCGATATCCGAGGCAACCAGCTCGCCCGTCACCAGATCGAAGAACCGGCCGTTCTTCAGCACGATATCGGCGGGTTCCCGGCCAGCGCCCTGGTCGATATAGCGTTCGAGTTTGGTGGTCATGTTTGTCCCTCGCATATGGATCGCCCCTCATGCCAGCTCTTCTGCTAATGCAAAAGGAGGCGTGAGGGGCGGAGATGTGTTCGAGCTTATGCCTTAGATATTATTCTGCAAGATCTCGCGGAGCTTGCCGAACAGCTCGTCGATGTGATGCTTTTCGATGATGAGCGGCGGCGAGAGCGCGATGATGTCGCCGGTGGTGCGGATCAGGAGGCCCTTTTCATAGGCCTTGAGGAAAGCGGTGAAGGCGCGCTTGGTGGGCTCGCCGGCGATAGGGTCGAGCTCGATGGCGCCGATCAGGCCGGTGTTTCTGATGTCGATAACGTTCGGGCAATCCTTCAGGGAATGCAGGGCATCGGCCCAGTAGTCGGACAGTTCGGCTGCGCGCGTCAGCAGGCCTTCTTCCTTGTAGGTGTCGAGCGTCGCAAGCGCTGCAGCCGAGGCGATCGGATTGCCGGAGTAGGTGTAGCCGTGGAAGAACTCGATCATATGCTCGGGTCCCTGCATGAATGCGTCGTGGATCTCCGAGGTGACGAAGACCGCACCCATTGGAATGACGCCGTTGGTCAGGCCCTTGGCGGTCGTGATGATATCCGGCTTCACATCGTAATATTGGGCGGCAAAGGGGGCGCCGAGGCGGCCGAAGCCGGTGATGACTTCGTCGAAGATCAGCAGGATGCCGTGCTTGGTGCAGATGTCACGCAGCTTCTGCAGATAGCCCTTCGGCGGGATGAGCACGCCGGTAGAGCCGGCAATCGGCTCGACGATGACGGCCGCGATTGTTGAGGCGTCGTGCAGCGTGACGATGCGCTCAAGCTCGGTGGCGATATCGCCGCCATGTTCTGGCTCGCCGCGCGTGAAGGCGTTCTTGCCGGGTACATGGGTGTGCGGCATGTGGTCGACGCCGGTCAGCAGCGTGCCGAACATCTTGCGGTTGGTGACGATGCCGCCGACGGAGATGCCGCCGAAATTGACGCCGTGATAGCCGCGCTCGCGGCCGATGAGGCGGAAGCGCGAGCCATTACCCTTCACGCGATGATAGGCAAGCGCGACCTTGAGCGCGGTTTCGACCGATTCCGAACCGGAATTGGTATAAAGAACGTGGTCCATGCCCTCGGGTGCAATATCGACCAGCCGGTTCGCAAGCTCGAAGGCCTTGGGATGGCCGAGCTGGAAGGCCGGAGCATAATCGAGTTCGCCGGCCTGCTGGCGGATCGCCTCGGTGATCTTCGGACGGCAGTGTCCCGCGTTCACACACCACAGACCCGCAGTTCCGTCCAGTACCTGCCGACCGTCATGGGTGGTGTAGTACATATCCTTGGCGCTGACGAAGAGGCGCGGTTCCTTCTTGAACTGGCGGTTGGCCGTAAACGGCATCCAGAAGGCGCGCAAATCGTTAGGGGTGGCATTCAAACGGTCCGACATGCTGTTCTCCAATGGCCATTCGGGGGCCTGTTACCCGACCGCGGCGCGGCGCCGCGCGATTATATTTACTGCTTGGTCAAATTATCAGCCGGCCTTTTTGCGTCAAGGCAAAGATGGGTCGGGGAAGAAGGCTGGGGCGCGGCAGAATTGGATCGCAGCATGCCGGCGGCGTTGGGCGAGGATCATCCGCAGACGGATGTGAGCTCGTTCAGACATGAAAAAACTGGCAAATCCGAAGATTTGCCAGTTAAAGCAGTAAAACACCTGGTGATGAAAGCAAGTCGATCTTTCAGGGCCTAAATTGTTCCCCAGAGATCGTTTGTCGACAGGCCCTAAGCTATTGAAAGCTCTTAAGCAGCCGATCTACTTTTTTCCGGCTCGCAATAAATGTCTTCCAGCGTTTCAAGAACACGGATCACGGATTCTGATGTGCTGGAGTAGTAAATCGTTTGAGCATCACGACGCGTCTTGACCAGCTTCTGAGCGCGAAGCTTCGAAAGATGCTGAGAAAGTGCTGATTGGCTCAGTCCGACCTGATTGGCAAGAACGCCAACAGGAACTTCACCCTTAACGAGACTGCAAAGGATCAAAAGACGCTTCGGGTTCGCCATTGCTGATAATAATGCTGCCGCAACATTAGAGTGTTCGGCCAAATCTCTTGTCTTCATCTGTTAATCTTCCCAATGCGGAGCGTACATCAGAAACTGTGCTATTTCCAAGCCGGTCCAAACCGATATCTAACAATACCAAGAGGGGTCGAAGATTGTATATACCTAAATTTAAGGTATCGAGTATGCTGTTTTAGGTATGTACGTATGATGCCTCAGCGATAATGCTGAGGTCTCCAGCGTTCCATCCAGGGGCTAAATTAGACCAAAATAGGTCGATTCTTATCGTTTCGGAGCCGCAAACATGCCAATTTTGGTCACCACGGATTTGCAACCTGGGAATATTGGCTGTTTCTACGTCAGGCTGTCCACCTACTAATTCTCGCACTATTGTATGATTTTATTGCCGCCGGATTTTGTTTTCGGTTTAAAGCATCATCAGGTCTTTTGAGGACAAGATGTAAGCCCTTCCAAAGCCGCCGTTCAGGCTGGCATCGAGCGGAACGAGGCGGAAGAAGCAGAAATCCGGAAAATCAATATAGAGGTTGGATTTCGGGTGGCGATCGAGAAAAAGCGCTCGGATGCGATCGTGCGCTTAGCTTTGCCGATCGATGCGCTCTGCGCTGCAGCGTAAGGTCAGGCGGGGATGGGCGAGAGGGTCGCCCTTGCCGGGCTCGCCAAAAAGCGCCGAAGCGCGGCTGTCCTTCATCAAAGCTTTGGAATGGGAGGAGAGGCCGGAGACCAGGATGACCGGAGCGCCATCGGCATCCATGGCGATCAGGACGCGGCTGACGGAGGGAAAGCCGGTTTCAGGGTCGATGACGGCCAAGGCTGCATGTGCGGCTTTGTGCATGAGGTCGCGCGCCTGAATGCGCGCATCCTCATCCGTTTCCCGGATCACCGATGGTTTGTCGTTCATTAACGGCTCCATGAATTGAGGAGCAGTCGCGAACGACTACTCCTTTCGTCGGTGGCTGGTGAGGCCCGACACCACGTCTTGCGCCGAGATCGTTCCAATAATCGTGCCATTGTCAACAACGCCGATATTGCCCGGCTGGCGCGTCAGTGCGTCAAGAATATCGATGAGCGGCGTCGCGGCGGTTGCCGTCGCGGTGACGGAACCGGCATTGGCAGAATGTCCGACGCCCTGCTGCATGATGTCCCGTGCCGTCAGCATGCTGATCGGGTTCATGTGCTGCACGAAGTCGGCCACATACTGATCAGCCGGATTCTTGACGATCTCCTGAGGCGTTCCGCACTGGATGATGTGGCCGCTTTCCATGATGGCGATGCGGTTGCCGATGCGGAATGCCTCGTCCAGATCGTGGCTGACGAAGAGGATGGTGCGCTTCAGGCGGCGCTGGAACTCCAGAAGCTCGTCCTGCAGGCGGGTGCGGATCAGCGGATCGAGGGCCGAGAACGGCTCGTCCATCAGCAGGATTGGCGCGCCGGTCGCAAAGGCACGGGCGAGGCCGACGCGCTGCTGCATGCCGCCCGAGAGCTCGTTGACCTTGCGATTGGCCCATTGCGTGAGATTGACGAGCTGCAGCTGTTCGTCGACCCGCTTCTTGCGCTCGGCGTCCGGAACGCCGGCAAGCTCAAGCCCGAAGCCGACATTGTCGGCCACCGTTCGCCAGGGCAGAAGCGCGAACTGCTGGAAGACCATGGAGACGGTATGCATGCGCAGGTCGCGCAGGGCTTTTGGGCTGCAGGAGTAGGGGCTGACGGCGCCGTTCTTGGTGTTGACGGAGACCTCGCCGCGCACGACCGGCGCCAGGCCGTTGACGGCGCGCAGCAGCGTCGATTTGCCGGAGCCGGACAGGCCCATGAGCACCAGGATTTCGCCTTCCTCGATTTGCAGCGAGGCATTGGCAACACCGAGCACCATGCCGGTGGATTTACCGATATCGTCGCGCGACTTGCCTTCGTCGACGAGTTTCAGGGCGGCATCGGGACGATCGCCGAAGATGATGCTGACATTTTTGAAATCAACGGCGACGGTCATGAGCGGTCTCCTTCGCCGGGCGCGCGGAACATACGGTCGAGAATGATCGCAAGAATGACGATGCAGGCGCCGGAATCGAAGCTCTTGGCGACATTGACGCTATTCAGCGCGCGCAGAACCGGCACGCCGAGACCCGGGGCGCCGACGAGGGCGGCGATCGAGACCATCGAGAGCGACAGCATGATGGTCTGCGTCAGGCCGGCCATGATCTGCGGCGTGGCAAAGGGAAGCTCGACCTTGCGCAGAACCTGGCGGGGTGTCGCGCCGAAGGATTCGGCCGCTTCCACCAGCGAAGGGGGAGTGGAAATGATGCCGAGGCGTGTCATGCGGATCGGTGCGGGAAGAGCAAAGACGACGGTGGCGACCAGGCCCGGGACCATGCCAAGGCCGAGCAGGATCATTGCCGGCACCAGATACACGAAGGTCGGGATGGTCTGCATCAGATCGAGGATCGGCCGCATGATGGCGTAGAGCCAGGGACGTCGGGCCGCCGCGATACCGAGGGGGACGCCGACCAGCATACAGACGAAGGTGGAAGCCAGCACCAGCGCCAGCGTCTCGGTCGTCTCTTTCCAGTAACCCTGGTTGATGGTGATCAGCAGGCCGATCAGGGTGAGAACCGTAATCGTGACGCTCCGGCGCATCCAGTGGGCGATTGCCGTGAAGACAACGACGACGATCAGCGGATGCGGTGCCTGCAAGAGGAACAGCAATCCGTTGATTCCATGCGCGACAACGAAGGAAAGGCCGTCGAAGAACCATGTGACATTGCTCGTCAGCCAGTCGACGACGGCTTTGGCCCATGGCCCGATGGGGATGCGGTAATCGGTTAACCAGTTCACGTCTTTGCCCATGATTGGGGGCGGCGTTTCCGATTGTTACTTATGGTTCCGGAAGTGCCGCCGAAGAATAACGGTCTGTCACGCCAAGCGGACCATTGTCCGGGGATGGCGGGACGCGAAAGCAAGCAGTCCGTTCAAGGAAGAGAAAGGGGCGGTTTGGCCGCCCCTCCATCCATCCATTTATTACAGGCCGAGCTTGGCCTTGACCGCCGCCAGGCCATCACCGCCATCCTTGGTGGTGACGCCTGCGAGCCACGGCGTGATTGCTGCGGGGTTGGCCTTCAGCCATTCCGTTGCTGCGACTTCCGGATCCTTACCGTCATTCAGGATCTTACCCATGATTTCGTTTTCCATCGGCAGCGAGAAGACGAGATTTTTAACGAAGGTGCCGACATTCGGGCATTCCTGCAAGTAGCCGGCCCGGACGTTGGTATAGACGGTCGCACCACCGAAGTTAGGTCCGAACACGTCGTCACCGCCAGTGAGATAGGTCATCTTGTAGGTGGTGTTCATCGGATGCGGGGCCCAGCCGAGGAAGATGATCGGCTTGCCTTCCTTATCGGCGCGGGAGACCTGAGCGAGCATGCCCTGTTCGGAGGATTCGACCACTTCGAAGTCCTTGAGGCCGAAGGTGTTCTTGTCGACCATGTCGATCACCAGCCGGTTGCCGTCATTGCCCGGCTCGATGCCGTAGATCTTGCCGTCAAGGTCATCCTTGTGGGCGGCGATGTCCTTGAAGTCCTTGATGCCGAGATCCGCGCCCTTTTGATTGGTCGCCAGCGTGTATTTGGCGCCCTCCAGATTGGCGCGCACGGTCTCGACCGATTTGTCCGCGGCGAACGGCTTGATGTTTTCGGCCATGGAGGGCATCCAGTTGCCGAGGAAGACGTCGATGTCCTTGTTCTTCAGCGACTGGTAGGTCACCGGCACGGCGAGAACCTTGACGTCGGTGTCGTAGCCGAGCGCCTTCAGGAGGATGGAGGCGGTGGCCGTGGTGGAAGTGATGTCGGTCCAGCCCACATCGGCGAAATGTACAGTGCTACAGCTTGCCGGCTCGGCTGCGGAGGCCGCGGTGGCGCCCAATGTCAGTGCGGAGAGAGTTGAGGCGAAAGCGAATGCAGTAAGGGTCATTTTTATCATTGCGTGACTCCCAGTCTAACGTTCCCAAGCAACCATCAATAACTGACATTTTCAAGCGACCACAGTGTATTTGCGGCGGTTTGAGGGGGCTGAATGCGACGCCCGTCTTTTTATGTCCGCTGGTGGCCAAGGCTTTTGCGCCCTGGGTGAAGCACGCCGGAATCCTGTGGTTTTCGCCGCGACCATCTTTCCTTATCGTCCCGCAGCACCCATGAAGCATTCAAGGAGAATGTCATGGCCAAGCTCTACTTCCATTATTCGACGATGAATGCCGGCAAATCGACGATGCTGCTGCAGGCTGCCTATAATTATCAGGAGCGCGGCATGCGCACCGCAGCCTTCATCGCAGCCCTCGACGATCGCGCCGGCCGCGGCACGATCGCCTCGCGCATCGGACTGACGATGGATGCTTTGCCGTTCGAAACGAGCGACGATCTCTATGCGATGGTCGATGAAATGCATGCAAGCGAGCCGCTTGCCTGCGTCTTCGTCGATGAGGCGCAATTTCTGACGCGCGAGCAGGTCTGGCAGCTTGCCCATATCGTCGACCGCCTCGGCCTTCCGGTCATGACTTACGGGCTGCGCACGGATTTCCACGGACGCTTGTTTCCGGGGTCACAGGAACTGCTGACCATCGCCGACGAATTGCGCGAGGTGCGCACCATTTGCCATTGTGGGCGCAAGGCGACGATGGTCGTGCGCCTGGATGCCGCCGGCAAGGTCGTTCACGAAGGGGCGCAGATCGAGATCGGCGGCAGCGACAAATATGTCTCGCTCTGTCGTCGTCATTGGGAAGAGGCGATCACCTGCGAGTGAAGCGCTGCCCGCGGGCTTTCAGTAGCGTTGCGGACTTTCCTCGGCATATGATCGTTGGTCGGGATTGAGCTGATCGGGAGGGATGATGAAACTGCTTTGTCTGCTGTCGGCCGTCATCGTGCTTGCCTCGACCTCTTGCGCGCTTGCAGACGGCGATGCGGTCGCCGGCGCCGTCGTTTTCAAGAAATGCGGTGCCTGTCACACTGCGACCGGGCCTGACAATCGGGTTGGCCCCTCGTTGATGGGGGTCGTCGGACGAGCCGTCGCAAGCAAGCCCGATTATGTCTACTCGCCGGCGATGCGGGCATTCGGCGCCGACGGCAAGGTCTGGGATGAAGCGTTGCTGCGGAAATATCTGCCGGCGCCGCAATTCCTCGTCAAAGGCACTCGGATGACGTTCCCGGGTCTGAAAAGCGACAAGGACCTCGACGACCTGATTGCCTATCTGAAGAATCCTGCCGCTGCCCAATAGTTTTCGAGCATTTCCTTCGCCTCAGGAAGCGGCTAGTCTCGCGCTAGAGGTAGGGGAGGGAATGCTTTCATGGTCAGGCCTCATTCCTTCGATGGCATGCTCGATAAGGCGCAAGCGACGCTCGATGACGCCATGAACGACGCGAATTCGGCCGTGGCGACGCTTGCCGGCCACGCCAGGGAGGGCGAGCGCGTCGAGGTCGTCAATTTTCCTGTCGAAGAAGCGTCTGTCCGCGAGGCGGTCGAACTGCTCGATCGGTGGAAATCAACCGCCCTGTCGCTGGTCAAAGAGCTGGATCATGCGACCGAGGAGGCGGACTTGCAGCATCGCAGATTGTTCAACGAGAAGGTTGGTCTTGAAAATGCAAGCCTGCTCAGCCGGACGCTGGCGCGTGGACCGATGAAGCCGGAGGCTATCATCGCCGATCTCGATACGATCCTTAACGTATCGGCCGAACTCGACCTCCTTTTCAAGCAGGCAAGACCCGTATTCTCCCGATGTTTTCATGACTGCGAACTACAGCTGGAAGGCGTGATCGAACGCCGGCGGAAGCTCGATTTCGATATAGAGGAGATGCAACGCAGGGCCAATGCCTTGGTAGAAAAGCTCATGTATCAGCGACGCAACCGCCCATCCTCGCGCCATGCCGATCTGCAGTCCGAACTCGAAGGGGACTATCGTGCTCTCTTGCTGGAGCAGGATGATATTCGGCGGCAAGAACAGGAGCTTCAATCCCGCCGGACCGTGCGACAGCGTCTTATAGACATTTATGAAGGGCTGGCGGCTGCTCTGAATAGGCAGATCGCCGCCATCGGCGCTATGGCCGCTAAGCTGACCATCGATATCGAGCAACGGATTGCCTTGCTCAAGGCATTGGCGGCAGAAGCGGCGCCGGCATCGACCACGGTTTCGCGAACGGCAGCGGTTGAGAGCCTGATCCAGGCGTTCGAGGCGAATGTGCTGGCGGGGCATGACCTCGCCGTGCGCAAGGCTCATGTCGATGCCGTCTTCAAAAGACGGCTGGAGCCGCATCTGCTCCCCGCATCCACTGACCCGAGCGGAGCGGCGGAAGAGGTGCAACCGGAGGGTTGATTGTCGTCCGTCATGGAAAATTCCAAGCGGACGGTTGTTGTTTTTCCCAAGAACACATATTTGCTGGAACGTGAATGGCGATAAGGACTTAATGATCCGAGGGCCGCGGGGATTTTCGCGACGTCCATTGCGCAGGTTTGGTGTGGTGCGTCCTTTGCGGGTCGGCGGGATGCGCGGTACGGTTTAGGAGGCGTGTCCATGCTTGACTCGATCACGGCGTTCTTCAAGCGGATTTGGGCCGCTATCGCACGCTGGCTAGGATTGGTTTTTGTCGGGCTTAGCTGGCCATTTCTTGCAGCGCATGGCTGGTATCGGCAGCGCAACTGGCTGATCAAGCTGCCGGTCGCCGCCTTCGTGACGCTGATGGCGCTGCTCTATATCTATTTCGTTTGGCAGACGCAGGTCTGGACAGGGTTCAATCCGGCCTATCCGGATGTCTATAAATTTTCCGAGCGCAAATATTCGGCCGGGCAAGAACTGCCTGCAACAGACAGCCAGCAGGCCGCGGCAACGGCGGCCAAGGCCTGCCAAACCTCGGCTGTCGTCGACGTTGCCACCGATCTGATCGATTTCAACGTCAACCAGAATGCCTGGATTTCCTCGATGCTGCTCTACAAGCTCGGCTTCTTCGGCATTTCGTGGGATGACACGCCCTTCCTCGACAACAAGGCTTCCTTCCAGCGGGGCATCAATTCTGTCGTTCGCCGTACCTCGGCGGAGCTGGTCGACACACTCGGCCGCGTGCGCGGAACCTCCGGCATCAACAGCGATCTGCAGAAGGCGCGCGGCAACCTGCAGTTCGATGAGTCGAGCTGGTATTTCGGCCTGCATCCCTTCGGGCCGAAGACGCCGAGCCCAAGCTATTATCGCGCCGCGATGAGCAATCTGCGCAGCTTCAATAGCGACCTCGGCAACTGCAAGGCAATTTTCGACGGGCGCGCAGACAATCTTCTGCAGTTCGTCGACCACATTGCCAACGATCTCGGCAGCACGGCGGATATATTGGCCAAGAGAGCAGGGGATCACAGCTACGGCTGGCTGGATACGCGGGCTGACGATCGTTTCTGGTTTGCTTACGGGCAGCTCTACGCAAGCTACGGTATCCTGATGGCGGCTCGTTCGGATTTCCAGCAGGTGATCGCCGAGCGTAATGTCAGCGCGCTTTGGGCCGACGTCACGACGCAATTGCAGACTGCTTTGCGCATTCAGCCCTTCATCATTTCCAATGGACCCGAAGATAGCTCCTTCATGCCGAGCCATCTCGCGACCATGGGCTTCCATATTCTGCGGGTGCGTTCGAGTCTCGTTGAAATCCGTACGGTTCTGGGCGGTCGCTAAAGAAGAAGTGGATTGCCGTCCGTTCCGGCGCGGCAGGCGCGCATACGCTTGGCCCGGTCGTCGGGCTCCGTACGGAGGTGCTTGAGTGAGGACTCGCCTAGCTGATCAGCTTCAGGCGGATGGCTTTTGCGACAAGCTGTGTGCGGTTGACGCAATCGAGCTTCTTGATCGCATTCATCATATAGGCGTTGACCGTATGGTCGGAGAGGGTGAGGATCTGGCCGATCTCCACCGAGGTCTTCCCCTGAGCCGTCCAGCGAACCACTTCCAGCTCACGTGCCGAAAGCGAGTGCGGCGCGGCACTGTCGTTGCGCTTGAGGCAATTATAAGCATCGAGCGCCTGCAGCATGATCAGGGTGAGTTCGTTGATCTCGCTCTGGCCGAGACTGTTGCGATTGCCCATGAACCAGAAGACAAGGCGTTGACCATCCGGGGCGTTGACCGGAATGATGACGCTCATCGGGCAATTGTAGTTGATCAGGAGCGCGCGAAGTTCGCGCGGCAAATCCGCGTCGGGTTCGGCGTCCTTTTCCAGCAGATGCCAGGAGCGCGGCATGACCGAATCGCGCGTGCGCAACAGCATTGGACAACGGCGAACGAGCTGATGGCGATCGAATTCACGTACGAATTGAGCCGGCATCGTGCCTTCGATGAGCAACGGCGTCATCATCGTGTCGTCGGGAACCGGGGCGTTCATGAGAGCCATATGGCTGAAGCCAAAAGCTAACCCGGTCCGTTCCAAGGCCAGTGCAAAGGCCGCTTGTGTCCGAGCAGCAACCAACTCGGCAGAAAGCAGCAATTGTCTCTCGGCAGTAATGATATAGGACATATGAGTTGAAGCGCCCACAGCGTGTTATCGTTATCAAATACCGGATTTAGGAGTGAATGCTAGACGCAAAAATACCACAGGACCAGAAATAATTTCATTTTCATATATTTTAATATTCAGTCATGCAAAACTACGCAAATCTTCGCCCAAAATGGTCATTAAGCGTAAAAATAGCGTTTCCGTTAGCCTAATTTCGACGAAGCCATACAATTTGCGTCGACCTCGACAGCTAGGGAGCAACCCGACGAAGCGCATTTGCCCGGTCAAAATGAGGCCCGAATGTGCGTTTGGACAGGGGAGATCCCGAGCTGGCAAAGAGCCGCGGCTTGATCCAAAACTGTCCCATGCTTCATGTTAGGATTAACCGTTTGTCACAGCATCAGTTCGGTTCCATCTCTCGTTCCTGAGGTCCGCCGGTGCTCAATTTTCTCGTCGCCAGCTCTTGCATGGGTGCAAGCGGCCGGGAGTTTCATCAAATGATGCGTTGCCGCATCGGCGCGCCTTGCGAAGGCCCAAAGCGGTTGCTATCGGTCTTGCCAAGGTAATCGCTTGCAGGCGTATGACTCATGGATTTTCGCTTCTTCCCGCAGCTTGCGGCGCGCTGCTGTCAAACGCTGTTGTGGTTCGTCACCGGCGTTTCGCTTCTGCTTGTTTCGCCTGTGCTTGCCGAAGCGGCTGGCGTTGCCGGCGGCACGCCGATGCGGTTCTTGCTCGTTCACGGCGAGATGGGCCAGTGCCGTGCCGATAATACATGTCCGGACTGGATCTCCGCCGAAGGGCAGATCATGGCAGATACGCCGCGGAAGCTGCAGAAAATCCTGAAACAGGTCGGCGATCGCAAGTTGCCCATAATCGTCAGTTCGCCAGGCGGCGATGTCAAAGCAGCCATGGAGATGGCTCGTATCATTCGGAAGCAGAAGCTTTCGATCGCAGTCGGGCGTACTCGCTCGCGGGCATGCCCCTATGCCGAGCCGATCTGCTCGGCAGCTTTTGCCAAGGACGGCTCGATAACAGGACAGCCATTCTCGGATGGCGCAATCTGCTTTTCGGCCTGCCCGCTGTTTTTTGCAGGCGGTGTCCAGCGCGTTTCCAGCCCCTTCGCGCTGCTGGGCGTTCATCAGATCACAACGACCTACAGCGAGGTGCGTGTCCAGTACCGCACCGAATATGAGATGGTGGATGGCAAGCGCAAGGTCATCTCCAAGAGAGAGATCGGCCGTAAATTCGTCGGCAAGTACGATACGACCAAGCTCGACAAGGCGCAGAGGGCGAGGCTGGTCAGCTTCCTCGACAAGATGGGCGTGGACCGGGGACTTGTCGATCTGATGCTTGGAACCGACCCGAACGGCATTCATCTGATTTCGCAGATGGACGCGTTGAGGCTGAGGCTGACGACGGAGCTCGCCGATGCCGATGCGCTGGTCTCGGCGCGCAACTGTAGGGACAATCAATCGATTTCCGATTGTGCCGCGCCGGCACCGTCGGCAGCCCCTGCGCCGATGACCAGCGCATCGGCAATGGCCGGCAAGTAGTCACTCCCGGCCTTAGCTATCCTTGGCTTTGGCTTTCGCCATGATTTTTTCCAGGAAGCCCAGCAATAGCGCGGACACGACGAAGGCCAGATGGATGATGGTGAACCACATCAGCTTGGCGTTGTCGTATTGAGTGGCGTTCAGGAAGATCTGCAGCAGGTGGATCGAGGAAATGGCGACGATCGAGGATGCGACCTTGATCTTGAGGCTGCCTGAATCGAGCTTGCCGAGGAAGGAAACCTCACCCTCGGCCTCGTCGAAGCGGCTGACGAAATTCTCGTAGCCGGAAATCATCACCATGACGATCAGGCTCGCCACCAGGGCGGCATCGATTAGGCCGAGGATCGCAAGGATCATATCGGCCTCTTCATAGACCAGCACGTTGATCGCGACCTTGTAGAACTTGTAAGCGAACGAAACGGCGTAGACGGCGAGTGAGGCGGCAAGACCGAGATAGAAGATCACCAGAAGCCAGCGACTGGAGAGAATGATGCGCTCGACCAGCAATTCCAGGGACTTCATATCTTTTCCTTCTTCCGCGGTTTGATTGGACGCCGAAAATAGGCATGCCGGCATCGTGAGACAAGGCGGCGCGTTTCGATAGGGAGGGGCTTCGCCAACTATTCACACCCGAAACATATTGGTTTATCCCGACAGGGAAATGACCGTATGTTTGGGGGCGAGACTTATGGCGACGACAGTGGCATCCGATATCGAGATTGCGCGCGCGGCGAAGAAGCTGCCGATTATGGAGATCGGTGCCAAGCTCGGTATTCCGGCGGAAGATCTCGCACCTTACGGTTACGACAAGGCAAAGATCGGTGCAGCGTTCATTGCAGCACAGGCTGGCAAGAAGGACGGCAAACTGATCCTCGTCACGGCGATCAACCCGACGCCTGCGGGTGAGGGCAAGACCACCACGACGGTTGGCCTTGGCGACGGCCTGAACCGCATCGGTAAGAAGGCCGTGGTCTGCGTACGCGAGGCGTCGCTCGGCCCATGCTTCGGCGTGAAGGGCGGGGCGGCCGGCGGCGGCTATGCGCAGGTTATCCCGATGGAAGATATCAACCTCCATTTCACCGGCGATTTCCATGCGATCACCTCTGCCCATAATCTGCTTGCCGCGCTGATCGACAACCATATCTATTGGGGCAACGAGCAGAATATCGATATCAGGCGCATCACCTGGCGCCGCGCAATGGATATGAACGACCGCGCATTGCGCGATATCGTCTCCTCGCTCGGCGGCGTTGCGAACGGCTTTCCGCGCGAAGGTGGCTTCGATATCACCGTCGCCTCCGAGGTGATGGCCATCCTTTGTCTGGCATCCGATCTCAAGGATCTGGAAAAGCGGCTCGGCAACATCATCATCGGCTATCGCCGCGACCGTACGCCCGTTTATGCCCGCGACCTGAAGGCCGACGGCGCCATGGCCGTGCTCCTGAAGGACGCCATGCAGCCGAACCTTGTGCAGACGTTGGAGAACAATCCGGCACTGGTGCATGGCGGTCCCTTCGCCAATATCGCCCATGGCTGCAACTCGGTGATTGCGACGCGCACGGCACTGAAGCTTGCCGATTACGTCGTGACGGAAGCCGGCTTCGGCGCCGATCTGGGTGCGGAGAAATTCTTCGATATCAAATGCCGCAAGTCCGGGCTCTCGCCGGATGCCGCCGTCATCGTCGCGACCGTGCGGGCCTTGAAGATGAATGGCGGCGTCAAGAAGGACGATCTCGGCAGGGAGAATGTCGAGGCTTTGGTGAAGGGCTGCGCCAATCTCGGCCGGCATGTCGCCAATGTCCGCAAGTTCGGCGTGCCTGTCGTCGTCGCAATCAATCATTTCGTTTCGGACACGGAAGCCGAAATCGAGGCGCTGAAGAATTATGTCGCCCGTCTCGGCGCCGAGGCCATCCTTTGCCGGCACTGGGCCGAGGGCTCGGCGGGCATAACCGATCTCGCGCACAAAGTGGTCGAGCTTGCCGAATCCGGCCAGGCGAAATTCCAGCCGCTCTATCCCGATAATCTTCCCTTGCTGGAGAAGATCGAGATCGTGGCCTCCAAGATCTACCATGCCGGCGAGGTGACGGCTGACAAGGCCGTGCGAGATCAGCTCAGGTCCTGGGAGGATCAGGGTTACGGGCATCTGCCGGTCTGCATGGCGAAGACGCAATATTCCTTCTCGACCGATCCAAATGTTCGGGGAGCACCCGAAGGCCATATCGTACCCGTTCGCGAGGTACGCCTTTCAGCCGGGGCCGGCTTCGTCGTCGTCATCACCGGCGAGATCATGACCATGCCCGGCCTGCCGAAATCGCCGGCAGCCGAGAGGATTTTCCTTAATGATCAGGGCTACATCGAAGGACTATTTTAAGTTCAGAATCCGATTCAACCGAGGCCGTTTGAACTCAGAACCTCTGCCGATTCGGCTCCACCTGCAGCAGAGTGCGATGCGGTTCAAGGGAGAAAAACCGCCCGTTCGCTTGACGCCATCGGCAACAGGATCGACAACGGACACCGACATCATCGGATGGAAGAGTGGAGGCAGATCGTGACTGCAGACAGCCGTGCCAGCTTGGACGATATACGCGCCTTCCATGCGAAAATGATGGCTGCCGCCAGCAACTCGGTGGATGAAAGGCTAGAGCGGGCCTTCCGCCAGGTGCCGCGCGAAGCCTTCATGGGACCGGGGCCTTGGCAGATCGTGGTCAAGGGACGCTATCTCGAAACGCCGAGCAGCGATCCTGCCTTTCTCTATCAGAATGTTCTGGTCTCCCTGGACAGATCGAAGGGCATCAACAATGGCGAGCCGTTTCTCCATGCCGCTTTCCTGGGTGCCGTCGCGCCCAAGCCCGGCGAAACCGTCGTTCAGATCGGCACGGGGACGGGATACTACACCGCCATTCTCTCAACGCTGGTGACACCGGGTGGGCATGTCCATGCCATCGAGATCGATGAGGTATTGGCCGGCCGCACGCGAGACAACCTCGCCTCCTATAAAGACGTTTCCGTCATCTGTGCCGATGCGACTTCGTTCGAGCTTCCGGATGCCGATCTGATCTATGTGAGTGCCGGCGTGGTGGCGCCGCCGAAGTCATGGCTGCAGGCGTTGCGACCCGGAGGCCGGCTCATCGTGCCCTGGCAGGCGAATGAGAGGGTCGGGCTTGCCGTCATAATTACCCGCGAGGATACCGGATTCAGCGCTCGTGCTTTGATGCCCGCCTATTTCATCCCCTGCATCGGGGCATCCGATCCCATGCAATCCGCGAAAATTCCGAATGGCGGCGAGGCTCGCTCCATTCGGTCGGTTTGGCTCACTCAGGAGCGAGCGCCGGACGAAACGGCGGTGGCGATCTATAGAGACCTATGGTTCTCGAATGTAGGCCTCGGGATATGAAGAGATTCAAAGATCATCGTGGGACCAAGCCCACGACGCGTTTCTAGTGGCAGTAACGAAAGCCGCCATTCCTTTCGATGACGTCGAGATGAAAATGGGTCTCGTGGGCAGCGTCGCTTTCCGGGTCTAGAACCGTCGTGAAATAGAGGCAGGCAGACGCACTGGCCGCACGCTGGAATGCGCCTGTCAGCGTCGGATCTTCGCGGCGTGGCTCGATTGCGATGGTCTTGCCGTTTTCGAAGGTAAAACTCGCGACATCTATGGCGTTGCCGCGGGCATGCTCGGAGATCTTGCCGGTGGAAGCATTGTTGCGCAGCCGGCAGACATAGGTCGATGCCTGATTGATCGTGACGATCTTGCCATTGTCCAATGCCGTCGCTGATGGAATGACGCTTTCCTTCATCCATTGAGCCAAAGCGAGAGCGGCTTCGCAGCGCATTTTCCCTTCGGGCTTGAATTCTATGCCCGGCAGCGGAGAGCTAAGCGCGATCGGCTTGTCGATGCCGCAGCCATTGCCATCGTCGATGCGGGCGATCTCTTTGAAAGTCGCTCCGATGGCGGTCAGCGCCTTTAGGCAGGCCTGGTGCTGATCATCCGGTTCGGAAGCGATGGTCAGGGGCGGACGGGGAGGGCCTTGCATCTGTTGGCCGTTTGTCTGTTCCTCCGGCCGTGGCGCCGGCTTTTCTTCCGGTTGAGCCGTCGGCTTTTCCGCCGGAACGACAGGGCCGTCCGGTGATGCCGAGGGTTTTTCTGCCGGGATCGGCGCTTTGCCATCCGGCTGAACTTGTTCCTGATCCGGTTTTTGCTCGGGTATCGGGCCGGTCTGCGGGAGAGAGGCGGCCATGAAAAGGACGGCGGCGGAGACTAATGAAACAATTCTAAACAGCATCAAGTAATTCAGCCAATTCTAATGATGATGCCGATAGAACGCATGAGGCTGTCATTTCGTTGCAATTCAGCAACGTTCGCCTCTTGTCTTAAAAGGTGACAATTTTATTCATGATTAAGTGCGCCGAATATATTGACAATAATACTCATGTTTTTTATGCGGCAGAAAGAAGGCGGAATATTTCCGCCCGTTAACAAGATAACCTAGCCAGCCCCTTGCCTGCTTTCGACGCAGCAACCAGCCAGCCCGGTGAAGCAATTCGAAAGGAATGGTTATGGTTGTCCGGCGCTCACGCTCGGCCCTCTTGGCATGCACCGCGTTTCTCGCTCTCGGGCTGGCGACGACGTCTTTTGCGCAAACAGCCGCTCAAAATGAAGAGGCGACGGGCGAGGCCGCCAAGGGCGATCGAGTCACCAATCTGAAACCGATCGTCGTGAAGGGCAAAGGCAAGGCGAACAAGGATGTGCTTGCCGACTCTCCGACCACGAGCGAGACGACGGCCAAGGACATCGACGACCAGCAAATCACACGTATCGAGGATCTCGGCCGCAGCACCGAAGTCGGCGTCGGCTTCAACCGTACGACCGGCGGCGTCAATATTCGCGGCCTTGGCGACGACCGCGTTTTGACCACCGTCGACGGTATCCAAATTCCTTTCCTTCTTGATGCTTCACGCGAATCGGACGGTGGCATCAACAGCTTCGATTTCAACGCGCTTTCCAGTGTCGATGTCGTGCGCGGCGCTGATTCCAGCCGTGCCGGTTCGGGTGCTCTCGGCGGAGCTTTCGTGCTGCGCACGCTGGAGCCGGAAGATCTGATTGCGCCAGGCTCCACCTGGGGTGGCATCTTTAAGTTCGGTTATAATGGTGACGACCGGAGCATTGGCGGTTCGGCCGCTGTTGCCAAGCGCATCGACAATACCGCCGTTCTCTTCCAGGGCGGCTACACCCACGGTCACGAGCTTGAGAACAACGGCGATGTCGGCGGCTATTCGACCAAGCGTACAGAAGCGAATCCGGCTGACTACAATCAGAAAAGCGGCCTGTTCAAGATCCGCCAATATACCGACGTCGGCTCCCTCGGTATTACCGCCGAGCACTACAACAAGGATAAAGACACGGATTTGATGACCTTGCAGAGCCCGACCGGAAACTTCCGGCCCGGCAATTACAATGGTACAGACAATGTCGAGCGCAATCGCGTGTCGCTCGATTACAAATATGAAGCCGAGAATGCCGATTCACTGCTTGATACAGCCAATGCCGTTTTCTACTGGCAGAATCTCGTGCGTGAAACCGGTACCGCGGGTTACAGATACACGTCGGTTATTGGCGACTATTCTCGTCTTAACGAAATGGAAGACCGCAGTATCGGCTTCAGCGGCAACGCGTCGAAGTCTTTCGACACCGGCAACCTGCATCACCAGCTCACCTTCGGTCTCGACGTCGCCTTTGACAAGGTTCACCAGTACTCAGCCGGCAAGGATAGCTGCAGCAACCCACGCTGGCGCGCTACTTGTGCATTCCTCCATACCAACCAGTCCGACATGCCCGATGTCGATGGCAAGCGCGTCGGCGCCTTCATCGACGACAAGATCGAGTTGGGCTCCAGCAATTTCTATCTGACGCCGGGTCTGCGCTTCGACTGGTATGATTACTCGCCGAAGAACACGGCTGCCTATCGTGATAGCGCGAACTATGATGGCCTGCCCCCCGGACAATCCGACAGCCGCTTCTCGCCGAAGCTGCGCGCATCCTATCAGCCGCAGGACAATGTCGAACTTTATGCGCAGTGGGCGATGGCCTTCCGTGCACCTAACGTCAGCGAACTCTATGTGAACTACGGCGTACCTGGCGGCTACGTCAACATCGGCAATCCGAACCTGAAGCCCGAGACCAGCAACGGCATCGAAATCGGCACCAACCTCGGCGATGACGATTTCGGCGGCCATATCGGCGCCTTCTATAACAAGTACAAGAACTTCATCGACACGCTGAATTATCGCGATCCTACGGGCACCTATCCGCTCGGGATCACTGAATACTTCAACCGCGCCAATGTCCGCATGTTCGGTATCGAGGTCAACGCGCACAAGACGTTCGACAATGGCATCCACGTCAAGGGCTCGCTTGCCTATGTCAACGGCAAGGATTCCGATACTGGCCAGTGGATCGGCTCCGTCGCTCCGGCCAAGGCGGCCTTCACTGTCGGCTATGCGGCTGATGTCTGGGGAACGGACCTGACTTTCATCACCGCGGCGCGCGAGGCGAAGAAGACAGGCGATACGCTGCAAACCCCTGCCTACGGTATCTTCGATCTCACAGCCTGGTGGGAACCGGAGCAGGTGAAGGGCCTTAGCATTCGCGGCGGCGTCTACAACATCTTCAACAAGACCTATTACGACGCTCTCAACGCACCGTCCTATAGCGGCACGCTGACCCAGCCTGCTTCCTATTATTCCGAACCCGGTCGGACCTTCAAGCTGACGCTGACGCAACGGTTCTAAGCCGTTACATCGATGCAGCAAACTTGGGCGATGCTTCGGCATCGCCTCTTTTTTGCTCTCCCGCGTGGCATCGGGCGATCTGCGCAATTGTAAATGGCAGCGTTCGATGCTATTCGAACAACGCAGTCTTTAACCGTCGAGAAAAGAAGAGAGGAGGACCGTATGACCAAGATAGTCTGGCATATTCGCCAGTTCGGTCCGACTCGTGCCCTGCAGATGCGTTTGCAGGGCTGATCAGAGGCTGTTTTCTCACTCAATCCTTCTGGTCTGCCCTTTGGGCGACGCGAGCTCGCGCACCTACGTGGCCGCGTCATGACATGTTTTCGAGCATTGGCCTGCTTTGGCCATCGGCATAGGCGTAGCGCGGCAAAAGGAGCCGCCGGCGATGTCTTGAGATGCTCGATCGAGACCGGAAAAGACCATGACTCTGATCAATCTCCGCAATCTGGGCGTCACCATGGGTGCGCCGCTGTTTTCCAATCTCAATTTCACGGTGGATGCCGGTGACCGCGTCGGCATCGTCGCCGCGAATGGACGCGGGAAGACCACGCTGCTCAACTGCATCACGGGCAGGCAGGAGCCGACCACAGGTGAGATCACCCGCGCCCGGGGCTTGCGCGTCGGCTATGTCGAACAGAACGTGCCGGCGAACCTGCTGGACGTCTCCTTCTATGATGCCGTTATGCGCGCTTTGCCTCAGGAGCAAGTCGCGAGCGAGAGCTGGCGTGTCGACGTCACTCTCGATTCGCTTGATGTACCTGATGCGATGCGGGAGAGGACGTTGGCGCAGCTCAGCGGCGGCTGGCAGCGGCTTGCCGTGCTTGCCCGGGTCTGGGTGACGGAACCCGACGTGCTGCTGCTCGACGAGCCGACCAACCATCTCGATCTCGCCAAGATCGCACTGCTGGAGGATTGGCTGAATGCCTTGCCGCGCGATGTGCCCGTCATCATCGCCAGCCACGACCGCGCCTTCCTCGATGCCGTCTGCAATCGAACCCTGTTCCTGCGCCAGGATCAGTCGCAAACCTATGCGCTGCCGTATAGCAGGGCGCGTGCGGCGCTGGACGAGGTCGATGCCTCGGACGAGCGGCGATATCAGAAAGAGATGAAGACGGCGCAGCAGCTGCGCAAGCAGGCGGCCAAACTCCACAATATCGGCGTCAATTCCGGCAGCGATCTCCTGACGGTGAAGACGAAGCAATTGAAGGCGCGGGCCGAGAAGCTGGAGGACAGCGCGAGACCGGGCTACCGTGAGCGTTCCTCCGGCTCGATCAAGCTCGCCAATCGTGGCATCCACGCCAAGGTCCTGCTGACGCTGGAGGATGCCTCGGTGACGACGCCTGATGGTACGTTGTTATTCAAGACCGGCCAGCAGTGGATTTGTCAGGGCGACCGCATCGTGTTGCTCGGGCAGAATGGTGCCGGCAAGACGCGGTTTGTCGAGATGATCCGTAGGGCGATCGCCGATCCGTCTGCCGGCGGCCCAATCAAGCCGACGCCGTCTCTAGTGTTGGGTTACAGTGATCAGGCGCTCTCCCATCTCGGTGAAAAGGATACGCCGCTCGGCATGATCACGCGCTTGTTCGAGCTCGGCGAACAACGCGCCCGCACGCTGCTGGTCGGTGTTGGCATCGGTATCGACATGCAGGGGAAGGAGATCGGCCGTCTGTCTGGCGGGCAGAAGGCGCGGCTCGCCATGCTGGCGCTGCGGCTGACCAATCCAAACTTCTACCTGCTGGACGAGCCGACAAACCATCTGGATATCGACGGCCAGGAGGCGCTGGAGGGCGAACTGACGGCAAATGAGGCGAGCTGCCTTCTCGTCTCGCACGATCGCAGTTTCGTGCGATCGATCGGCAATCGCTTCTGGCTGATCGACCGGAAGCGATTGGTCGAAGTGGATGGGCCGGAGGAGTTCTTCGAGGCGGCGAGAGGGCAGGCGTGAGGAGGGCGGAATCCTCAGGCGGCCGACGGGTGCGAAAACAGATTGGCCGCCATAAAATCCACAAAGGCACGTATCTTCGGGGACAGGTAGCGGCTCGTGGGCCACAATACGCGAAAGATGCCTGTCTTCGCGATATGGTCTTCGAGCAGCGGCACAAGCTGGCCGTCCGCGATTTGCGTGCTGACGGCAAAGGGCGGCAGGCACGTGATGCCGAAGCCGTTTTCGGCTAGGTGGATGAGCGGTTCGATGGTGCTGGCGATCGTCGTCGTCGGCAAAGCGAGCCGCAACTCCTCCCCATTGCGCGCCAGAGGCCACGGCTCCAGCTTGCCCGTGCTGGGATAGCGATGATGCAAGCATTTGTGCTGAAGCAGGTCTTCAGGTGCAAGCGGGATTCCTTCCGCTTTCAGATAGTTGGGTGCGGCGACGATTTGAAAGCGGAATGTACCGAGCTTGCGGCTCATCAGCCTCGTATCCCTGACATCGCCGGTTCGGATGACCGCATCGAATCCCTCCTCGATCACATCGACCAGCCGATCGGTAAAATCCAGATCCAGCGTGATATCGGGATAGGTGCGCATGAAGGCCGATATCGCCGGCATCAACAGCATTCCGGCCAGGGGGAGGCTGACGCGAAGGTGGCCGCGAGGAGCCGCATGCGATTTCGAAAGCTCCGCCTGAGCCGTATCCAGCTCTGAGATGATGCGCCGGCAGGTGTCGAGGAAGAAGCTGCCTTCTTCGGTCAGCGTCATGCTGCGGGTCGAGCGGTGAAAGAGGCGAACGCCCATCTCCCGCTCCAGGCGGGCGATTGCCTTGCCGACGGCGGAGCTCGAAAGACCGAGCCGGCGCGCGCCCGCAACGAAGCTGCCGCCTTCCGCCGTCTGTACGAAGATCCCAAGCGTTCCAAGCCTATCCATCACGGCTCCCGATTGCGGAATATAATTCCGATCTTATGTGAATACCGGATCATTTATCCGCTATCTCACTCTCGATATCCAGTGCCGGTGCGGCACATGAAGCCGCTTTTTCGAAAGGAACCGCAATGGATACGATTTCCGCCCATTTCACCGCCCAGCCGCAGCCGACCACCTTCATCGTCAATGTCATCCACGTTCATCCCGGCAAGCAGGAAGAAGCCTTCCGCGTGATCCAGGATGTTGTTCACTATGTCGCCGAACGGAAAGAAGGATTCCTCTGGAGCAATCTTGCCAAGAGCACGGACGGCCTGACGGTTGTGAATATCGAAGCCATCAAGGGCGCCGGCAATGTCGACGAATTCTTCTCCGATCCAGTTTTTGTCGAGAAATTCCGCAGGCTCGATGACGTTTCGACAAGTGAATTCCACACCTACACTGTTGGCGATCTGGTTTTGCCGAAGCTCGGCGGCGGTGAAGGCGCCAGTGTCTAAGGCGTTGTAATCGATAGCAAGCAGATGCCGCCTCTTCGTTGCCGGAAACTTTCCTTCCATCTTCCGCTTGCGCATCGCGGCATCTCACGCTAACAATTCCCGCCATGAACACGTCCTTGAACAACATTGCAGTTTGGTGGTGGGCACGCTGAGGCGGCCTCGACCAATCGTGTTCAAAGACGACGAGTGAGCCGCCCGAGATTTCGAGGCGGCTTTTTTGTTATATTGGCCGCCTGTCATCCGGGCCCGACAACGGAGTGAGGAACAATGGTAACGATCCTTCGGGATGATGGTGCGGAAATCTACGAGACGAAGGGCGGTATCACTGTCACTCGGCAGCGCCGGCCGACGCCCTATGCGGATGCGGTTTCATCCTATATCGACAAGCTCGATGAGCGCCGCGGCGCCGTCTTCTCCTCCAACTACGAATATCCGGGCCGCTATACGCGTTGGGATACCGCCATCGTCGATCCGCCGCTCGGCCTGTCCTGCAACGGGCGCGATGTCTGGATCGAAGCCTATAACGAGCGCGGCGAAGTCATTCTCGGCTTCATCGCGGAGAAGCTGAAGACCGTTTCCGAGGTGGTGCTTGGCGCCTCGGCGCCGCGCCGGCTCGATCTCACGGTCAAGACGCCGGATCGTGTTTTCACCGAGGAAGAGCGCTCGAAGATGCCGACGGTCTTCACCGTGCTGCGCGCCGTGACCGATCTATTCTATTCCCAGGCCGATGCCAGCATCGGCTTCTACGGCGCCTTCGGCTACGATCTGGCGTTCCAGTTCGACGCAATCGATCTGAAGCTCAAGCGCCCGGACGACCAGCGCGACATGGTGCTCTACCTGCCGGACGAAATCCTTGTGGTGGACAACTATTCCGCCAAGGCCTGGATCGATCGCTACGATTTCGCCAAGGGCGAGGTATCGACGGAAGGCAAGTCCGGCGAGATCGCGCCCGAGCCGTTCCGGCACACCGATGCGATCCCGCCGAAGAGCGATCATCGCCCTGGCGAATATGCCGAACTGGTGGTCAAAGCGAAGGAGAGCTTCCGCAAGGGCGACCTCTTCGAAGTCGTGCCCGGCCAGAAGTTCATGGAGCGCTGCGAGAGCAAACCATCAGATATTTCCAAGCGCCTGAAGGCGATCAATCCGTCGCCCTATTCCTTCTTCATCAATCTCGGCAATCAGGAATATCTCGTCGGCGCTTCGCCTGAAATGTTCGTGCGCGTATCGGGCCGCCGCATTGAGACCTGCCCGATTTCGGGCACGATCAAGCGCGGGGACGATCCGATCGCCGACAGCGAGCAGATCCTGAAGCTCTTGAATTCCAAGAAGGACGAGTCGGAACTCACCATGTGCTCCGACGTCGACCGAAACGACAAGAGCCGCGTCTGCGAGCCGGGTTCGGTCAAGGTCATCGGCCGCCGGCAGATCGAGATGTATTCGCGCCTCATCCACACGGTCGACCATATCGAGGGCCGCCTGCGCGACGATATGGACGCCTTCGACGGCTTCCTGAGCCACGCCTGGGCCGTCACCGTCACCGGCGCGCCGAAGCTCTGGGCCATGCGCTTCATCGAGAGCCATGAAAAGAGCCCGCGGGCCTGGTATGGCGGCGCGATCGGCATGGTCGGCTTCAATGGCGACATGAACACCGGCCTGACGCTGCGCACCGTTCGCATCAAGGATGGCATTGCCGAGGTGCGGGCAGGCGCGACGCTGCTCAACGACTCGATCCCCGAGGAAGAAGAAGCCGAAACCGAACTGAAGGCCTCCGCCATGCTTTCCGCCATCCGTGACGCCAAAACCGGCAATTCCGGCAAACAGCAACGCGACGTTGCTTCCGTCGGCAAGGGCGTGAAGATCCTGCTCGTCGACCATGAGGACAGCTTCGTCCATACGCTTGCCAACTACTTCCGCCAGACGGGTGCAACGGTTTCGACCGTGCGCACGCCGGTGCCGGAAGAGGTCTTCGACCGGCTCGACCCGGATCTCGTCGTACTGTCGCCGGGTCCTGGCAATCCAAAGGATTTCGATTGCAAGGCGACGATCAAGAAGGCGAGGGCGCGCAACCTGCCGATCTTCGGCGTCTGCCTGGGCCTGCAGGCGCTGGCCGAAGCCTATGGCGGCGAGCTGCGCCATCTGGCGATCCCGATGCATGGCAAGCCCTCGCGCATCCGCGTGCTGGAGCCCGGTCTGGTCTTTTCCGGTCTTGGCCGTGAAGTGACCGTTGGCCGCTACCACTCGATCTTCGCCGATCCGTCGAGCCTGCCGCGCGACTTCATGATCACGGCCGAGAGCGAAGACGGCACGATCATGGGCATCGAGCATGTGAAGGAGCCGATCGCGGCCGTGCAGTTCCATCCGGAATCGATCATGACGCTCGGCGGCGATGCCGGCATGCGGATGATCGAGAATGTCGTGGCGCATCTGGCGCGGCGGGCGAAGACGAAGGCCGCCTGAGACGAGCGTTTAGAATTCGGAGGTTTGATAGCCCCATGCACTCGGAAAAAGTGCATGGGGCTATTTTTATGCCTTGAAAGAGCCAACAAACCGCTGAAAGAATTGAATGATGGCAGGGGCGTTCAGTCGGTGATCTCAAGAATATTCAAGGGCGTTTTCTTCGCCGTTCTTGCCGTCATGCTCCTCGTCGGCCTTGGCATCGTCGTACCGCGGCCGCTCTGGCATGACGAACCGACTGCACGCACCGCGCACTCGCGGCAAATCCTCATGCTCAGCAATCCCATCCATACGGACATTGCCATCCCCATCGATGATGACCTCCTGAACCGTTTCGCCTTCCTGCGAACGGCCGGGCTCGATCTCGACAATCCCAATTTGCGGTATCTTATCTTCGGCTGGGGCGGCCGAAGCTTTTATACGGAAACGCGAACTTGGGCCGATTTGAAGGCCGGTCCACTCCTTAAAAGCTTCACGCTGGATCGCTCCGTTATTCATACGGGGTTGACGGGCGATATTCCACTGGACGCTCCCGCCATCACTGCGATCAGAATTGATGCCGAAGGCCTGGAACGGCTCAAGCAATTCATTTTCGACAGCTTCGAACAGACGAACGACCAACCGAGCCCGTTGATCGGCAGCAATTACGGGCCGAACGATGCGTTCTTCGAGGCACGGGAACATTTCAATGCGCTGATGGGATGCAATACCTGGACTGCTGCAGGGCTGAGGCAGGCGGGATTGACCTCCGGCCTTTGGACGTCGCTGCCGTGGATGCTGCGAATGTCCTTGCGGCTGCATAATGACGATGAACGCTTCGCGGCAAGCCATAGCCTGCCTTGACGCGGTTTGACTTGCTTCAGGTTGTATCCTAATCTTTGCGTCGTTCCTGTGGGGCACATCGGCATCGGGCCGAAAGGGCTAGGCCTGCCCGCTGATATCATTCAGCAGGAGTCTGCCATGCCAACCCTCGATACCTACCGCAAGCAAGCCAAGCTACTGATGCGCTGGCACAAAGAGCGTGACTATTCCATCGGCGGAAGAGTCCGAATGCTCGATCGTTTCAAGGAGCTGACGGATCGCGAGATCCTGGCGATGAAGTTCCCCCTAACGCTAGCGCAGGAGATCGTTGCGGTCGAAGCGGGTCACAGGAGCTGGGCGGAATTGAAGTCCGTCGCAGCGGACGCGCCGAAGATGCCGGCCCCATTTGCAGAACCGCCGATTTTCAAGAGTGTCATTCCGATCCTTTTCGTGCGGGATGTTACTGCCAGCGCAGTCTTCTTCAGGGAGAAGCTTGGCTTTGCGGAGGAATTTCTGCACGGGTTGCCGCCATTCTACGGTGCTGTGTCGCGCGATGGCATCTGGATTCACTTGCGGCTCGTCTATGAACCCTATTTTGCAGCTGCTGCGGCGAAAGAGGGCGCGCTGATCCTGGCGTCGATTGAGGTTTCGAACGTCCAGGGATTGTTCGAGGAGTTCAAGGCGAAAGGCGTGGAGTTTGCGCAGCCGCTCACCAAGCAGGCTTGGGGAGGCACCGATTTTCATGTGCGCGATCCGGATGGAAACGTGATCTCGTTTGTGACATTCAGGTCGTAACACTTTGATCCGTCGAGGGTTGGCGCAGAGCGGCCATACTCACATATCCTCGCAAGCCTGCCAGCCTTCCTCGAAGACGAGCTTGTCGAGCGGCAGGCGCTCGCGCCATCCCTTCACGGCGAGTTCCGGCATGTCGTAGAGCTCGTCGACATAGCCGACACAGAGCCATGCGACGATCTTCACATGCTCGGGTATGCCGAGGATCGCCTTGATGGCATCTTCATGGAAGATGCTGACCCAGCCGACACCGACGCCCTCGGCTCGTGCGGCAAGCCAGAGATTCTGTACGGCGCAGACGGTCGAGTAGACATCGGTATCCGGATTGTGCGTCCGGCCGAGCACGACGGGACCGCCGCGCTTGGTGTCGCAGGTGATGCAGATGCTGAGCGGCGCCTTGCGAATGCCTTCCAGTTTCAACCGCTGATACTGCGCGCGACGATCACCTTCGAACATCGCGGAGGCTTCCTCATTGGCCTGATGGAAGGCCTGCCATACGCGTTCACGCGTTTCTGGCTGACGGATCAGGATGAAATTCCATGGCTGCATGAATCCGACCGACGGTGCCGAATGGGCAGCCTCGAGCAAGCGCCGGACGACATCGTCAGGAAGGGGATGGGGCCGGAATTGGTCGCGCACGTCGCGCCGGGTCTCGATGGCGCGATAGACGGCGCTGCGTTCCACCTCCGAAAATGCTCCGGCTGCGACCAGATGATCCGATACACCAGCGGGAGCGTCGGCAGCGTAAGGTGTAGCATCGGCAGTCTTTTCAGGAGCGGGCATGTTCAACCGTGATTTTCATTAGGAGGCGGCGGCGTATCGGCCGGTGTCGCCGACCCTTGCACATCAGGCTGAAGCACAGCTTAGCGCTGGATGGCAAGTCAAACTACCAGCGCGCTTTTCCACAGGCGAGCGACAATCGCGCCACCGGATGGCGAATACATGGCGATAATTTGGTGCTAAGAATGATGATTGACTTATAAACAGTCGACATGCCCAACTGCAGTGTAAGCGGCAAGATTGCATGTCACCAGTCCAAGCGTCAAAATCACCCCATGACACGCTGCCCAAAAGAGCGAATGGGCGCGCATGGTCGGCTGCGAAGCCGCTGCTGCCAGGACGGCAATGCTTGAGATGAAGATTGCGAAAAGCAAGATGCTTAGCGGCGGAAAGTAAAGCGGAATGATCTGCCAGCAACTTGCAAAACGGTAGGTGCCAGCCGTGTTGTATGCCAGCGCGGCAAGCGCTACCCAAACGAGAGCATGGAATAATATCTTGCGGGTTTCCACGCTCATTCTCAGTTGATCCGTCTATATTCTTTTATTACGAACTTACTGCATTAGATGGATATCAACTTCAAGTTTTAAAAAATGGTGTTTCTATCATCGTGTGCTTCAGTGGCCGGACGACGCCGACCGAAACTGAGTGGGCGATCCAGTCACGTTTTGCTTGTTCTGTTCAGCAACGGCCATTTTTGATGTGAGAGCGAAACTCGCCTTTGACAAACTTGGCATCGTGATCCATATGAGCCGTTAATGAACCGCCTGCGCGAAAATTCGCGCGGGCGGTTTTGCATTTCAACGGCGCCTTCTTTGCAATTCATTCGCATAAGCAGGCGTGAAGACATTTGGAGACGGGCATGAACAGTCAAGGAAACGATACGATCAGGCGGCTCGCCCTTTGGGGCATTCCGCTGTCGCTCGGCGTCATGGGGCTGAAGATGCTGGCCTGGTGGCTGACGGGTTCCGTGGCGCTTCTGTCCGATGGACTTGAATCGCTCGTCAATGTCGTTGCTGCCTTCATCGCCTTCTTCGTCATCCGTTACGCGCAGAAGCCGGCCGATCACGATCATCCCTTCGGTCATCACAAGGCGGAATATCTTTCCGCCGTCACCGAAGGCGTGATGATCGTCGTTGCAGCGCTGATGATCGTGCAGGAGGCGGTCGGCCATCTCGCAAATCCGCAGCCGATGCAGGCGCCGGTGCTCGGTCTCGCGATCAACTTTGTCGCCGGCGTCATCAACGGTATCTGGGCTCTGACGCTGATCCGGGCCGGCCGGACATATCGCTCGCCGGCATTGACGGCGGATGGCCAGCACATCATGTCGGATGTCTATACTTCGATCGGCGTGCTCATCGGCCTGTTGCTGGCGCTCGGCACCGGCCATCCGATCTTCGACCCCGTGCTTGCCATTCTCGTTGCCATCAACATTCTCTACCAGGGCTGGAAGGTCATCTCCGCTTCGATCGACGGGCTTATGGATAAGGCCGTTCTGCCGGAAGAGGAGAATGTCATCAAGGATGCGATTGCCAGAAACGCCGAGGGTTCGCTCGGCGTTCATGATCTGAAGACACGCAGGGCAGGGGCCGTGACCTTCGTCGATTTCCATATGGTCGTACCCGCCGCCATGCCGGTGCGAGAGGCACATCGAATCTGCGACCGCCTTGAAGATGCCATACGGGCGATCCATGCGGGCGCCGAAATAACCATTCATGTGGAGCCGGAGGGCGAAAAAGCCCATGGTATCCGCGTCAAAGTGATCAAGGAGACCTGAGATGCCTAAGACCGATGTGTCCGGCCTGTCGATGCTCGGCAACCAGACTGAGACCGCCAGCAATCCGGAAGAAGCCGTTCTGGAGAAGGTGCCATCCGGCCACGCCGGCACTGATTATGTCGTGCGCTTCACCGCGCCCGAATTCACCTCGCTTTGCCCGATGACGGGACAGCCGGATTTCGCCCATATCGTCATCGACTACATTCCCAATGAATGGCTGGTGGAATCGAAGTCGCTGAAGCTCTTCCTGCATTCCTTCCGCAATCATGGCGCATTCCACGAGGATTGCTCGATCTATATCGCCAAGCGCCTAGTGGATCTGCTGCAGCCGAAGTGGCTGCGCATCGGCGCTTATTGGTATCCGCGCGGCGGCATTCCGATCGATGTCTTCTGGCAGACCGGCAAGCCGCCGGAGGGTGTATGGCTGCCGGACCAGGGCGTGCAGCCCTATCGCGGCCGAGGCTGAATGAAAAAAGCCGCCATCAGGGGATGGCGGCTTTTCTGATGGATTCGATGAGATTGCGGCTCAGGCAAACGAGTTGTCGTCGCCATCGTCATAGGACGAGTCGTCATAATCATCGTCCTGAGCGTCTTGGGCAGCGTCCTGGGCATAATCGGCCGCCCTCTGATCATTCTGATCACTATTGTCGTCATTGCCGAAATAGTTGTTGTTGATGATCGTTTCCTGAACCGGCTGTTCGGCTGCGTTGGCCGCAGTACCCCCGAAGAGGCCACTGCCGGCATTTCCACCGAAGAGCCCGCCGCCAGTGCCGCCCAGATGCGGGCTGAAGAGGCTGGAGAGCGATTCCGCCAGCATCACGCCGCCGGCAACCCCGGCTGCCGTGCCAAGCGCACCGCGCAGGAAGCTGCCGCCAGCCGAAGGCGTTGCCGCCTGCTGGCTCCATGGGCCGGATGGCTGTGGCTGGCCAGCCCAGGGGCCGGACTGAGGCGCATTGCGGGCATAGTCGTCATAGAGACGACCCTGCTGCTGCGGGCTGGTCCCCTGCGGCGCTGGCACAGGCTGCTGCTGGCCGCCGCCGAAGAGCGAGCCGATTCCGCCGAGGAAACCGCCGCTCTGGCCCTGCGGGTGATTGTCGGCGCCCTGCTGCTCGAGTTCGTGCACGCGGGCTTCGAGCTGCTGGATGCGGTCAGCTGCAGCCTTCATGCCCTGTTCCTGCAAGATGACGGCCTGCGCCAGGAAATAAGGCGCATAAGGCTGGTCGCGGACTGCCTGGTTGATAAAGGCCTCCGCATCGGCGTCGCGCTGCGTGCTGGCGGCACCGCGCACGCGATCGAAGAGAGAGGCGAGCAATTGACGTTCTTCTGGCGACATGATGGCCTCCTTGGCTATCTGTGCTGCAAATTCGGGGCGCGGTTTCTAACCGCGCTGACCTGACGTAGGATCAAATCTCGGCTTTTCAAAGCCATTCAAGTTACATTTCGGTAATCCGCAACCATAACACCATGTTGTCAGTCGCTATTCCCGCCTTGTCTTTTTCCGGCATTGTTTTACGCATTGAGTCGCACTATGTGCGGTGAACGACGCATCATGCTGGAGAGTTGAATGAACGACGAAGACGAACAGGAAGACAAGAAGACCGAGCAGCCCTTGGGCAAGGACGCGGAGGCGAATCTTTTCAAATCGCGTTCGATCTTCATCTATGGCGGCATCACGCAGGAACTGGCGCAGAAGGTCTGCTCGCAGCTCGTGGCGCTTTCCGCTGCCAGCGACGACGATATCCGCATCTATGTGAATTCGCCCGGCGGCCACGTCGAATCAGGCGATTCCATCCACGACATGATCAAGTTCATCAAGCCGAAGGTCTGGATGATCGGTACAGGCTGGGTCGCTTCCGCCGGAGCGCTGATCTACGTTTCCGCTCCCAAGGAGCGCCGTATTTGCCTGCCGAACACGCGCTTCCTGTTGCACCAACCGTCTGGCGGCACGCGCGGCATGGCCTCCGATATCGAGATTCAAGCACGCGAAATCATCAAGATGAACGAGCGCCTGAACAAGATCTTCTCGGAAGCCACCGGCCAGCCGGTCGAGCGCATCGCCAAGGACACCGACCGCGACTATTGGCTCTCCGCCGAGGAAGCCAAGGCTTACGGCCTGGTCTCGCGCATCGTGACCTCGCAGGCGGATATCTGATCTGGCCGGTTTTTCCGATTGAATTGAGCGCCCTCGCTTGCCGGAAGGCTGGCGGGGGCGTTTTCGATGAAAAAGCTTTGATCAAAAGCCAAAAGCTGGCGGCAGAAATCTCTGCCGCCAGCCTTCACCGCTCGGGAGGTTGCAACGTTTCCGGGAGCGGCGAACTCGAAAGCGCAAACTACAGACCGAGCGTGTCCTATATGGTAATCTCCACCGGCGTTCCGTCCGGCATGGTGATGACAGCCTCATAGAAGCCGTCGCCGGTGGTGCGTGGTGCGGATTTCAGGCGATCATCCGCCTTGCATCGTTCAGCCAGCGCATCGACGGCAGCTTTGCTGCCGAGGGATATGGCAATATGGTCCCAGCCGATGCGTTCGCTGTGCGGGTCGGGAGAAAGCCAGGGGCCGGTCATCAGTTCGATCTGGTCGTCGCTTTCCGGCAAGGAAATGAAGCGGGAGACGAAGCCAGGCCGTCGCTGGCTTCGATAGAGTTCACCGACGGTTGCGCCGAAATAAGTCTCCCAGAAATTCGCGGCGGCATCGAGATCATGCGTCCATAGAGCGGTATGAGCGATCCGCATCTGTCTCTCCCTGTGCCTGTTCGTGATTGCGGGTAACGATGCTGGCGCAGAGAGGTGCGACGCAGAGGAGTGCGGCGAGCATCCAGAAGGCGCCGGGCAGGCCGAGATGATCCGCCGCGAAACCGACGCCGGCGGGGCCGACGAGCACGCCCGCATATCCGGTCATGGTGATGGCCGCGACGGCCAGGCCGGCCGGCATGACCTTCTGCGAACCGCCTTTGCGGAAGAGCACCGGGACGATGTTGGAGGCGCCAAGCCCGATCAGGAGGAAACCGCTCATGGCGAGGATCGCGATCGGGCTAAGAAGGAGGACGCCAAAGCCAACGACCGCAATCACGCCACCCCATAGCATGATTGCCCTGTCGCCGACTCTTGCGGTAATGGCATCGCCGCTCAGGCGGCCCACCGTCATCGCAATAGCAAACAGCATGTAGCCGAGGCCGCCATGACTGGTATCGACCTGGCCCTGCGTGGTAAGCAGCAGAGCACTCCAATCGAGGATCGCGCCTTCGACGAGGAAGGTGATTGCTGCCAGCGCGGCCAGCAGCAGCACGACGCCGCGTGGCATGACGAAAAGCGGCGCGTCCTCCGCGGGGACGGTTCGCAGCAGACGGGGCCATGCGATGATCATGGCGATCACCATGACTGCCGAGCTGAGAAGCGTTGCGGCAAGGGGACCGGCCTTGGCGGAGAGGAGCAGGGTGACGAGCAGGGAGCCGATGAAGCCGCCGATGCTGAACAGCGCATGGAAGCCGGACATCAGCGGCCGGTCCGCACCTTTCTCCACTTCGACGGCATGAATGTTCATGGCCACATCGAGCGATCCAAGGCAGGCGCCGAACGCCGCCAGCGCAAGGCCGAGGGTGAATGGCGTGCTCGCTATGGCCAAGGCCGGCAGGAGAAGTGCGAGACCGAGACCGCCTGCGATGATGATCGGCTTGCTGCCATATCGCGCGCTCAACATGCCGGCTGCAAGCATCGCCGCGACCGAACCGAGGCCAAGGCAAAGCAATAGCATGCCCAGCACACCATCATCGACGCCGAGGCGATCCTTGGCGAAGGGGACGAGGGGAGCCCAGCAGGCGAGGGCAAAACCTCCAACCAGAAAAGCAAGTCGTGTTGCCAGCCGGGTTTCCGGCCGATCCGTGGATTGCATGGTCATTTCTTATCTTTCGAAATCAGGAGGATGACGTGACGTCGCTTGCCTTCACCAGCGAGAAGCCGGCGTCGGCGGCCGCCTTTTCGTCAGCGACAGGCAGGTCATCCTCGACAACAAGCCAATCGATATCGTCGGCGCCGCCGATGCGGTGCGGCGCGCGTTCGTGAAACTTCTCCGAGGTAATCAACGCGATCCGTGCTGCGCTTTTCTTGAGCAGCGTCCGCTTGAAGATCGCATCTGCATGTTCGTACACGCTGATGCCGTTTCTTGCCGAAACGGCGCAGACGCCCAGGAAGCAGCGATCGATGTTCATGGCTTCGATGGCTGCAACGGCCGACGCATCGACGCTGCCGCCGACGACGGGATCGACCGCACCACCAATCAGGACGAGCGGAATATCGCCGCGCTTCATGACTGCACTGGCGATATCGATGGAGTTCGTTGCGATCGTCACGTCCATGTTCTTCTGCAGAAGATCGACCATTGCGAGATTGGTGCTGCCGCTGTCGAAAAACAGGAATTCGCCCGGTTCGATCATTGCGGCGGCCGCCTTGGCCAGGGCTCTCTTGCGACCGGATTCCTGGCCGACGCGTACGGCCATCGGCTGCGACGGCGTCAGGAGAGGGAGCGCGCCGCCGTAGACGCGGCGGCATTTGCCCTCTGCGGCAAGTGCCCGCAGATCGCGGCGCACGGCATCTTCGGACACGTTGAATTCGGCGGCCAGAGATGCGGCAACGATCTGCCTGCCCTCTGCAAGCCGCGCTTCGATGACGTCCCGACGGGATAATGGAAGTGAATTGCTCATCAATTTGCATTAACGTGCATAAGCAAGAGAGTCAATATGCACGTTTATACACGGTATGAGTCGACGACGATATATTCCGCGAGTGATTTGCTGAGCGACACTGCCATTCGCGCGAAAACAGCACTTGCACGCCTGATGCTTGTAATGCTCCATGCGCGTTCCATCGATCCTCACGCATTCTTCGAGTCTCCATCGCCATGCTCAAAGATTTTTCCGTTCAAAGCCTGTTCATGGGTTGCCTCACGGCCTTCGTCGGCTTTGCCAGTTCCTTCGCCGTCGTCTTTCATGGCCTGCAGGTGGTCGGCGCGTCGGATGCGCAGGCAGCATCCGGTCTGACGGCGCTTTCGGTTGCGATGGGTCTCTGCGCGATCGTGCTCAGCATGGTGACGAGACTGCCGATAAGCATTGCCTGGTCGACACCGGGAGCCGCGCTGCTGGCGAGCGCAGGAGCGATCGAAGGCGGCTTCCCGGTGGCTGTCGGTGCATTTTTCATTTGCGGCATATTGATCGTCATTGCCGGGCTTTTTCGGCCTTTTGGCCGGGCGGTCGCATCCATCCCGGCACCGCTCGCCAATGCCATGCTGGCCGGCGTGCTGCTCGGCCTCTGCTTTGCACCCGTCAAGGCGATCGCCTTCAATCCTGCCTTCGGTTTGCCAATCATCCTTGCCTGGATCGTCGTTGGGTCGTTCAAGCGGCTATGGGCGGTACCGGCGGCGCTTGCGGCCTTTGTCCTGGTGCTGGCCTTCGGCGTGAAGATACCGGATGGTGCCTTCGCCTCGCTCGAGCATTCGCTGCTGCCGACGGTCGAATTCGTGAAGCCAGTCTTTACGCTTGCCGGTATCGTGTCCATCGCGCTGCCGCTGTTCATCGTGACCATGGCATCGCAGAACATTCCCGGCATCGCCGTGCTCAAGGTGCATGATTACGAGCCGAAACCGGGTCCGCTGTTTGCCGTGACCGGCGTGTTCTCGCTGCTTGCTGTCCCGTTTGGCGGCCATGCCGTCAATCTTGCGGCAATCACCGCGGCGATGTGTGCCGGGCAGGACGCTCATGCTGATCCCGCGCGGCGCTACTGGGCCGCGATTGTCGCCGGGATCGGCTATGTGATCCTCGGATTGCTGGCGAGTGCCGTGACGGCTTTCGTGGCGCTGGCGCCGCCGATTCTGATCGAGGCGGTGGCCGGCCTGGCGCTGGTCGGCGCGCTCTCCAATTCCGCCTTGAACGCTTTCCAGCAGCCGGAATCGCGCGAGGCGGCCGCCATCACGTTTCTCGTGACGGCATCGGGTGTTTCCTTCGGCGGTATTTCCGGCGCCTTCTGGGGGCTCATCGCCGGCGGGCTGATGCTGGCGCTGTCGCGCGGCGTGCAAATGCTGAAGAAGTAGGCGAGGGGTTGCTTCTTTCTGATCCGGCAGCTATAAGCGCGGCCATGAAGCTGACTGGCGCAAAGATTTCCGAGCAGATTGCACGTGGGCGCGTTGCCCTGCGTGACAATACGCGCGCCCTTACTTCGCTTCTCCTCCTCGGCCTTACGCGCGGTTGCCGGGTCCTTTGAGGAGCGCCCGGCGGCCGAAAAGCCCGCTGGCCATCGCTCCTCGCGACTTACCCTAAAATCGACAGCTTACCCGCAAAGGGTCCGCATTTATCATCGCCAAGCCGCATCCGATCGGCTAAGACGCGGGATAAAATGACGGGAAAGGAAGAGACGAGACCATGGACGCGAACAGCCATTCCCCCAAAGGCATGCCCGAAGCAGCGGTGAAATACCGCGCCTATCCGCAAATCAATATTCCCGACCGGACCTGGCCGTCCAAGGTGATCACCAAGGCGCCGATCTGGTGTTCGGTCGATCTGCGCGACGGCAATCAGGCGCTTGTCGATCCGATGGGTCACGACCGCAAGGCACGCATGTTCCAGCTGTTGCTGGATATGGGTTTCAAGGAAATCGAGATCGGCTTCCCCTCGGCTTCGCAGACCGACTTCGACTTTGCCCGCTGGTGCATCGAACAGGGCAGTGTGCCTGCCGATGTATCGCTGCAGGTTCTCGTCCAGTGCCGCCCGGAATTGATTACCCGCACCTTCGAAGCGCTGGAAGGCGCCAACAAGCCGATCGTGCATTTCTACAATTCCACCAGCGAATTGCAGCGCCGCGTCGTATTTGCCAAGGACGTGCAGGGCATCAAGCAGATCGCCGTCGACGCGGCCAAGATGATCACCGACATGGCGGCGAAGGCCGGCGGCGGCTATCGCTTCGAATATTCGCCGGAAAGCTTCACCGGCACCGAGCTGGATGTGGCGCTGGAAATCTGCAACGCCGTCATCGACGTCGTGAAGCCGACGCCTGATAACAAGCTGATCATCAATCTGCCGTCGACCGTCGAAATGGCGACGCCGAACATCTATGCCGACCAGATCGAATGGATGTGCCGCAATCTCGATAACAGAGAAAACCTGATCATTTCGCTGCATCCGCACAATGACCGCGGGACGGGTATTGCCGCTGCCGAGCTGGCATTGATGGCCGGCGCCGATCGTGTGGAAGGCACGCTGTTCGGCAATGGCGAGCGCACCGGCAATGTTGACGTTGTCACCATGGCGTTGAACATGTTCACACAGGGCGTCGATCCGGAGCTGGATTGCTCCAACATCGAGCGCATGAAGGAAGTTTACGAATATTCCAACCAGATGGCGATCGGCGAGCGCCATCCCTATGTCGGCGAGCTGGTCTATACTGCCTTCTCCGGTTCGCACCAGGATGCGATCAACAAGGGCATGAAGGCCGCCAAAGTCGCCAACGATCCGGTTTGGGAAGTGCCCTATTTGCCGATCGATCCGCAGGATGTCGGTCGTACCTATGAGGCGATCATCCGCATCAACTCGCAGTCCGGCAAGGGCGGCATCGCCTATATCATGCAGCAGGATTACGGGCTGAATCTGCCGCGCAATCTGCAGGTGGAATATCGCGAGGAAATCCAGCGCATCACCGACGAGGAAGGCAAGGAATTGCCCTCCAAGCGCATCTACGAGCATTTTATCGAGCGCTATGTCACGCAGCCGGAGGCGCGGCTCCGCTTCGTCGACCACCACACCTTCGCCGACCCCGAGCATAAGGGGCAGCGCATCGTCGCGGCCGAGATTACCGACAAGGGCGAGGTGAAGCGCATCGAGGGCAGGGGTAACGGCCCGATCGATGGCTTCATCAACGCGCTCTCGATCTATCTCGGCATTCCGATGTCGGTCGAGGATTATTCCGAGCATTCACTCCAGCACGGCTCGAACGCCTCGGCGATCTCCTATGTCGAGGTCTCCTATCCAGGCGGCAAGCTTTTCGGTGCTGGCATCAACACCAATATCGTCGCTGCGTCCCTCGAGGCGATCGTCTCGGCGGCGAACCGCGTGCTCGCCATCAAGTCGGCATAAGGCTCAAGCCTGGTTGCAGCTCTGATTTGAAAGGCCCCCTCGTTTTCGAGGGGGCCACTTTTATTGCACATCAGTCGGCTGGCGGTTCGTCGCCTTCGATGAAGCCGCCGGATTGGTGCGACCACAGCGTTGCGTAGATGCCGTTCCGGGCGATCAGCTCCGCATGCGTGCCGTCCTCGACGATGCGGCCGTGGTCGAGCACGACGATGCGGTCCATACGCGCGATGGTCGACAGGCGATGGGCGATGGCGATCACGGTCTTGTCTTCCATGATGCCGTAGAGCGTATCCTGAATTTCGGCTTCGACTTCCGAATCGAGGGCAGATGTTGCCTCGTCGAGCACCAGAATCGGGGCATCCTTCAGAATAGCGCGCGCAATCGCGACGCGCTGCCGCTGACCGCCGGAAAGCTGGACGCCACGTTCGCCGGCATGCGCATCGAAACCGATTCTTCCTTCCTGATCCCTGAGGCCCGCGATGAAATCGCTGGCCGCAGCCTTCTCTGCCGCAGCGAGAACCGCATCCTCCGAAAAGCTGAGATTGCCATGCGCGATGTTATCACGGATGGAGCGGTGAAGGAGCGACGCTTCCTGACCGACCACCGCAATCTGCCGGCGCAAGCTATCTTGCGTCACCTGCCGAATATCCTGGCCATCGATTTCGATGATGCCGGCTTCCGGATCGAAGAAGCGCAGTAGCAGGTTGACCAAGGTCGATTTGCCAGTGCCGGAGCGGCCGACAAGGCCGACTTTCTGGCCTGCCTCAATTCGAAGCGAAATGCCGTCCAGCCCGCCATCTTCCTTGCCGTAGCGATGGGTGACCTCTCTGAAGGCGATCTCGCCATTGGTGACGGCAAGCGGCTTTGCGCAAGGCATATCGGTAATGGCAAGCGGCTGCGAGACGGTCAGCAGCGATTGCCGCATGGCGCCGAGATGGGCAAAAAGCGACGATACCGCGTCCAGCATCCATTCGGCCATGCCGGTTATACGGAAGCTCAGCGCTAGGGATGCCGCGATCAGCCCGAGCGGTGCCCCGCCGGACTGCCAGAGGACGACCGCATAGCCGACAAGTGTGACAATGAGGAAGCTGCCAAGGAACAGCATGCTCGAATTGACCAGCACTTCCAATCTCTGCACCCTGACAAATGTTTCGCGGGCTTGAGAGAAACGACGACGGGTCTCCTTATCCTCCGCCCTTGCATCGGCAAAAAGCTTGATGAGGTCGATATTGGCATAGCTGTCCACCAGCATGCCCGTCAGCTCGGCATAGGCTCCCTGGTATTGCGCGGAGGCCTTCTGCAGGCGAGGGATGACATAGGCCATCAGTGCGAGATAGCAGAACAGCCACACCGCCAGGGGCCAGATGAGGCGCGGGTCGATCGAGGCCATCAGCCAGAGCGAGCCGGCCACATAGATCGTGACAAAGGAGAGCGTATGCAGGACCTGATAGGCCGCGCCCGTTGCTGCCGTGCCAATGTCGCGCACCTGGCTGGCGATTCGACCGGAAAAGTCCTGACGGAACCAGCCGACCGATTGCCGAAGGACATGACGGTGAGCCCGCCAGCGGAACAGCGTCTCGGCATTCGGCCGAAACGCGATGTCATCCAGGCTTTCGCGGAGATAGCCGGCAAGAGGCCGTCCGATCAGGACGAGGGCGGCCGCGGCGAGCAAGCCGAATCCTTCGGATGCCCAGAAATCCTCGCGCCGGGCGGCGGCGAGATCGTCCACCAGCCGGCTCGAATAGCCGATGAGCCAGATCTCGATGATAGCGCCGATCACGGTCAGACTGAGGCTGATTGCCATGACCGTGCGAAACGGGCGAAGATTGGTTAGAAGATAGCGCCAGGCCTTGGGTGATGGCTGCAGCTCGTCATGATCCTGAAACGGATCGACAAGCTCTTCGAAGCGACGAAACATGAGTGCCCTCCACGGGCGAAAGATAGCAATCTGATGGTCGGGCCGATAAAGCAGCCCTTCACGGCACTGCCTTTCAGCGGTGGTTTCCTGTGCCGTGATTTTTCATCAGAGTGCTCTCCTCATTGGTCGCTGCAACCTCTATAGCGTGTATCCGCGCCGATGTCAGCAGAAATTGTATCGTGATCGTTCGACATAGAAGGCCGAGTGCCGTTCTTTCCACGCCTCGCGTCGAGCTCGTCCAGGCATATGTGCTTCAATGGTGAGTTTTGCTCAGGCCTTGCCTTTGGCAAGCTCATCGCGCTGCTTCGTCAGACGCTCGAGCTCTTCTTCCTGCTCGGCTATCCGCTCAGATGTCCGTTCTTCGTCGGCGGCGCCGGAAAAGGCTGCTGCCTGCTCGATCAGTTCGCGAAGGTTTTCCTTTATCGCCGCGATACGCCTGTCGATTTCAGGAATGGTCAGCAGAACGTCGGACATGTCGAAACTCCAGCAAGACTATCGGGCTCATGCGGTTGTCGCCGCCCATTATCCATCGGCCGGCCGGCAGCCGCAAGGCGCAAAACGGATGGGATATCAGTCAGATTTCCGAGGATACCCGATTGGCGATCTGATCGAGCATTGCATCCGAGGAGGGACCGACGACCGCATAGGTGGTGCCGTTGCGGTGCCAGGACACGATGCTGATATCGTCCTTGATGGTTTCGCTGAAATCGTCGTCGGCAACGCCGTCCGTCTTGGTAAAGCAGATGGCGACGACATCACCATCGAGGTTCTTGTAGATCAGCTGGCCGACTGGCTTGCCGGCTGCGATGGACATGCGCGCGCCTTGGAAGACGAGACCATCGGCAGCAAGGTCCGGAAAATTGAATTTGACGCCGACCGTGCTCGCCAGCCACTTGGCGATCTCGTCCAGCTGGCTTGCCTGCAGCTCGACCATACGCTGCGGCTGGCGCGAATAGATGCGGTGATAGGCGGCGATATCATCCAGCCAGTTGCGTGTCATAGCCTGTGTCGGGGTCGGCGGAGGACTCGCCGGGACGTCAGCGGGCTGCATGCCGAAAAGATAACCGATGCCGCCGCCGACGGCGAACAGGATGAGAGCCGCGGCCAGCGATTGCTTGCCCGTGGGCGCCAATTTCAATGATTGCCGGGTGAGACGGGGAGAGGGATCTCGGGTCTTCGGAGGCTGGGCGCTCTTGATGGAGCGAACGAGCGCCAGCGGTACAGGCTCCTTCAAAACCTCGTCAAAAGCCTTGCGGCCAACATCGGAGCCGTGCTTCAGCTCATCGAAAATACGTCGCGCGTTCGGATCCGAGGCGATGAGCTTTTCCAACTCTTCTTTTTCTTCGCGGCTCGTCTCGCCATCCATGAAGGCGGACAAGCGGATTTCGAGCGGCGTTTTCTTCATGTCCTGCAATGCTTAAAACCTTCGAGGCGAGCGACTATGACCCTGGGAGGCAAGGTAAAGGCGTGCGCTGGATAGCCTTGACATCACTGCCGACAAAGGGATGCCGAGGACGTCGGCAGCCTGCTTGTAGCTGTGCCCTTCGACGTCGACCAGCAGGAAGACACTGGCAAGTCCTTCTGGCAAAGATGTGACGAGACGATGCGCTTCGCCGGCTTCTACAAGATTTAAATGGGTGCCGGATATCGGCTCGCCCTGTTCTAGTGCACTGCCCTTTGCGGCGGGGCGTAGTTTGTGGCGTCGCGCTTCATCGACCCATTGATGCCGGGCCATCGTATAGAGCCAGCTTTCCAGCTTGCCGCCGCTGTTCCAGAGATGGAACTTGGCTATGCCGCGCTGACAGACGTTTTGAACAAGCTCGTCCGCCTCGGCGAGATCGCCGGTCAGCGTCACCGCAAAGCGGCGAAGCTTCGGAAGAAGGCCGACCAGATCGCGTCTGATATCAGTGGCTGCTACCGGCGTTGGCATGATCGTTCCAGGAAGGCGTTGGAGGTTGTTACATCGACAATCTGCTTCCGCGATGGACAGCCTTTCCCGTAAGAAAGGTGATGCGAGCGGAATAATTGTCCTGTGCTGGTATGAACCATTTCCGTGCCGTTTCGCAAGTCTTCAAAAGCACCCGCGCGTTTGACTGTCATTCTTACCGCAGTAATCCCACAATGTGTCAGCCGGTCTTGTCTCGGCGCTGCCCGAGCTCTCCAAGAAGCCGCAACCCACGGGATACAGGCTCCGAAAACCGGCATGCGGTGCTCCTTGTCACGACCTCAAAATCCATCCCGCATTTCAGGATTCCAATGCTTCGATTGTAGCTCCGTATCTTAGAAAACGCTACCGAAACGATGCGCACGATGACGCTAAAAGGCTCACCATGTCGCGAGAATATCGAAGCCTTCGGGGTCGACGCCGCTGCCGTTGTCGCTGAGGCTGTAACGCTCCGCCTTCAGTTCCCAGGCGCCCGGCCGCCCGGCGATGGTGAAGAGATTATAGGCCGCGCGCGGCTTCAATCCGCCGACTCCTTGCGATGCTGAGGCGATCCCGACGACCGGGACCGGGCCCATGTGGCCGCGCAGCCAATGCAAGGTGTTGAGATGTGTGTGGCCATGCAGGACAAGTTCGGCGCCGCCGGTCGAGATGACGGCGGCAAAACGGCGAATGCCGATCATCCGCTTGTAGAAACTGGTTGCACCGCGAATGGGCGGGTGATGGATCATGACGACGCGAAAGAGCCCGGCATCTCCGGCTGCGCGCAGGATATTGACCGTCTCGCGCGCCTGGCGCGAGGAGTAGAAGCCGCTCGCAGCAAAGGGCGGGGTGGCAACGGCTGTGGAGCAGCCCACAAGCGCGACCTGACCGCGGATACGCAGATAGGGGAAAATGCGCTGCTCTTCCTGCCATTCGGCAGGAGCATCGTCGCCGCGGACATAGGGATACCAGGAGCGCATGGCCTTTTCGTAGGCGCCGGGCACATAGGCATCGTGATTGCCGGGAACAACTGAGGTGTGGAGAGGATCGCCGACAGTCTTCAGCCACGCGGCTGCTGTCTGGATCTCCATGCCGCTCGCAAGGTTGACGAGATCGCCGGTTACGGCCAGGTGATCGGCCTGTTTCGCCTTGATGTCGTCAAGAAGGAGATCGAGCGTATCGCCAAAAAGATGCTTGCGCCGGTTCCGGTGCCAGTTCACAAATCCGGTAATGCGTTTGGAGGCGAGTTCTCTGATCGAAAGACGTGGCAGTGGACCAAGGTGAACATCGGAAATATGCGCGAGCTTGAACATGGGATGAGACATAGCCCACTCTATTGTCAAAACAAATACATCCCCAATCCAATTGTAGATCGCGACGCCGGGGTTCAGGCATGAGCGAAGACAATCGACGCGACGAAAGGCAGAGTTTGGCTGTGCGTCTGTTCGGCCGCGCGCTGCATGTCTATTTCGTGCTGACCCGCAGCATGACCATCGGCGTGCGCGCCGCTTGCTTCGATCGTGAAGGGCGGATTTTTCTGGTTCGGCATTCCTATATCGCCGGATGGCATATGCCCGGCGGCGGCGTCGAACGCCATGAGACTGTGGAGCAGGCGCTCGAAAAGGAGTTGCGCGAGGAAGGCAATCTGGCGATCTCAGGCAAGCCGCAGCTCTTCCACGTCTATTTCAACAATCACACCAGCAAACGCGACCACGTCGTCTTCTATCGCGTCGAGGTTACCCAGACCTCGCCGCGCAAGCCAGATCGGGAGATCGTCGAATGCGGCTTCTTTGCAGTCGATGCGCTGCCGCCAGGCACGACGAAGGCAACCTATCGCCGGCTGAAGGAATTGGAAGGAGCGGAAGCTCCCTCCAGCTATTGGTAGTCTCCGACGCTTGGATCAGGCAGCCTTTGCCAGCCGCTCACGCCCATGCGGGCGATCGAAATCCAGTTCCGGCCCGATCGGCACGATGCCTGTCGGGTTGATGGTCTTGTGGCTGCGATAATAGTGGTTCTTGATGTGCCCGATGTTCACCGTCTCGGCAACGCCGCCGATCTGATAGAGATCCCGGAGATAGGCCGAGAGGTTGGCATAGTCGGCAATGCGCCGGATATTGCATTTGAAATGTCCGACATAGACGGCGTCGAAACGAACCAATGTCGTGAACAGCCGCCAATCGGCCTCCGTCAAGCGATCACCGAATAGATAGCGCTGTGTCGCCAGCCGCTCATCGAGCATGTCGAGGGTTTCGAAAAGGCGGAGTGCGTTTTCCTGATAGGCTTCCTGCGTCGTCGCAAAGCCGGCCTTGTAGACGCCGTTGTTGACCGTATCGTAGACGCGCTCGTTCAATGCATCGATATCGGCCTGCAGATCGGTGGGATAGAAATCCGCCGTGGAGCCGGTCAGGCCATCGAAGGCCGTATTGAACATGCGGATGATTTCCGCGGACTCATTGTTGACGATCGTGCCGGTCTGCTTGTCCCAGAGAACGGGAACAGTCACGCGGCCGGAATAATGCGGATCGGCTTTGACATAGACCTCCCAGAGCTTCGTCGCGCCGAAGAGATGGTCGACAGTGCCGCCATCCTGTCCTTTGAATTCCCAGCCATTTTCCAGCATCAGCGGATCGACGATCGAGACGGAGATCTGCTCCTCCAGCTTTTTCAGCTTGCGGAAGACCAGGGTTCGATGCGCCCAGGGGCAGGCGAGCGAGACGTAGAGATGATAGCGTCCGGCCTCTGCCTTGAAGCCGCCGGTGCCAGTGGGGCCGGCGCTGCCATCCACGGTGATCCAGTTTCGAAACTGCGACGCGGCGCGCTTGAAATGGCCTTTCGTCTCCTTGGTATCGTACCAGACGTCATGCCAGACGCCGTCCACCAACATGCCCATTGCTTAATCCTTTCGGAAAACTGCCGAAACTATATATCTAGAGATACGGCATGCGCGCCGGATTTCGAGACGGCAAATGATGAACACTGCGTCATAGGTGCTGTCGGCGGGCTCATGTGGCGACGTGAAGCTTCAGAAAAGACACGATGCCGGCACGATCCTGCATGAATGAACGGCAGGATGCATTTTGCATTGGACGCGCCGAATATTTCCTGCTATCCGGCTTCTCACACTTTAAGGACCCCTTGTCATGAAAGTAACCAGAAGCCTGCGACGACGCCGATGATCTTGAACGCTCCATGAGCGCTTTCGGGAACAATATCGTCCGTCTATCTGGTTTTCTGGGCTAATGTACAAGCACGATCTGGTCTACCTCACTGAGGATGCGTCGCACGACGCTGCTATCGAACTCATCAACGAAGAAGCTTTCGGTCCGGGACGGTTTACACGCGCCGCTGCTCGCATTCGCGAGCAGGGACCGCATGACCGTTCGCTATCCTTCATCTGCGCCGACGATGGCGAGACGATCGCCTCGGTGCGGATGACGCCGGTGCTGGCCGGATCGGTCAAAGGACATCTGCTCGGCCCGCTTGCGGTGCGTCCGTCCCACAAGAACAAGGGGATCGGCCGCGAGCTCGTGCGGATTGCGGTGGCGGCCGCTCAGCGCAAGGGGTCGGAAGCCGTCATCCTGATCGGCGATCCGCCCTATTATTGCCCGCTCGGTTTCGAGAAGGTCGCCTACAACGCACTGACCTTCCCGGGGCCTGTCGATCCAAACCGGGTGCTCGTCGTGCCGATCGCCGCAGACACGCATGCGCGGCTGCATGGCACGATTGTCTGGCGCGATGATTCCATTCCGGCTATCGAAGCCGAAGCCGAAGACGAAGACGATCTGGATGATGTCGTGCAGTTCACGGCGATCGCTGTCTAAGGCGCCATCAACGAAAAATCGCCCTGCTTGATGTCAGCGGGGCGATAACGTCTTCTTCAGAAAGAATCGGCTGCGACCGGCCGGGAAATCTGGCAGTTCGCCGAAGATGGCATAGCCCTGCCGCTGATAGGCTTTCAGCGCCTGTGGATTGAAGGTATCGATCCATGCGCCGAAGCAACCGCGGGCGCTTGCCTCCGCTTCCGCCGCCTCCAGCAGCTTTCCGGCCATGCCCTGGCCGCGCAGGCTTTCCGGCACGAAGAGCCATTGCGTGAACAGCCATCCCCAGGCGGTATAGCCCGAGATGCCACCGATGGGCTTGCCGGCATCGTCGCGGATCAGAACGGCGAGGGATTGCCGGCCGGATGGCCCGACGTCGGTGGTGTTGAACGCTGTCAATCCCTCGCTGATGGCCGCAAGCTCGCCTTCGGATGGCGTATCGGTCACTTCGATCTTCATCACATTCATCGTCCTTCGCGCCACCATGTGGCGGAGAAAGCAAAAAGAAGGGCGGCGAGACCGGCAAAGCCTGCAAAGAGCGGCAGGGTATTGATCCCCTTCAGCACGGTTTCGTCAGTCATGCGGATGGTCAGGCGCTGACCGTCGGCGACGCGAACGGCGCCGCGCACCGGCAGAACTTGCGGCACCGTCACGCCACCATTTGCGCCGGCAACGCGAGTGACGAGACCCTTCGTTTTTTGTGCCAGCGGTTTCAGTGTCTCGGTGGTCGAGATCATCGCCTTGAATTCCGGAGCATCGATTGCGCCGATATGAACGAGTGTCGACAGATTGCCGTTGGCGATCTGGTAGAGCCCGATTTCGTTCATATGCTTCTCGGCTTGATAGAGACCCGGCTGGGTCTGCCTCAGCGGCAAGGTTTCCGTCTGGCCGGAAGGCAATTTGATCGTAGCGGGGCCGGGATCGTTGCCGATCGTCTGGCGTGTTACCTGCAGCGTGCGCCCGGCGGCATTGGCCGTCAGCGCTTCTTCTTCCAGCGCTGGCTCTTTCAGCAGCCAATGGGCGATGCGACGGTAGAGCGAGACATGTGGGCCGCCGCCTTCGAAGCCGCGTGCCCAGAGCCAGCCCTCGTCGGAGAGCAGCATGGCGACACGCCCCTGGCCGACGCGGTTCAGCACCAGCAAGGGACTATTGTCAGCGCCGACCATCACGGTCTGTCCTTGCGGCCTCTCCACATCGACGCTGCGGAACCAGCGGCCCCAATGCGGTGGCTCGGTTTCGGAGCCATCCAGCCCGCGCGTGACGGGGTGCTTTTTGCCCTGGTCCGACAGGCGCGGATAGAAGGCTTTTTCGATCATCTGGCCCGTCGGCTCGGCCGGCAGTACCGAGGCAAGCGGCGTCAGCGCGATCGAACTGCCGCCGGCATGTTCGGGGCCGGCCGCAACCAGCAATGCGCCGCCGTTTTCCACATATTGTGCCATGTAATCATAATAGATCGTCGGCAGGACGTTTTGGCGGTCCTGATAGCGGTCAAAGATGATCAGGTCGAAAGAGTTGATCTTGTCGACGAAAAGCTCGCGGGTCGGGAAGGCGATCAGCGACAACTCGTTGATCGGCGTGCCGTCCTGCTTGTCCGGCGGGCGCAGAATGGTGAAGTGCACGAGATCGACCGAGGCGTCCGATTTCAGAAGGTTGCGCCAGGCGCGCTCGCCGGCATGCGGCTCGCCCGAGACGAGCAGGACGCGCATGTTCTGGCGGATGCCTTCGATCAGCTGGACCGTCTGATTGTTGATGCCGGTGACTTCGCCAGGCACTTCGGCGACCGCGAATTCGAGGACATTGTTGCCGGCGCGGGGCACCTTGAAGCTGAAGGGCGTGTCCTGGCCGGGTGTCGCCTGCAGGGTGGCGATCTCGTCGCCATTCATCTTGACCGTCACTGCTGCCGTGCCGCCGGGGCTCTTGCCATCGTCGACGACACGGAAGACGAGCTGCTGCTCTTCGTTGACAAGACCGAAGCGAGGTGCTCGCACGATCTCGATGCGGCGATCGAATTCGTCCGGTTTGCCCGTGATCAGCCCGTGGACGGGTGCGTCAAAGCCGAGCTGCTGATTGACGCCGGGGATATCGTGGATCTGGCCATCCGTCAGGAAGATGGCACCGCCGATACGGGCGGGCGGGACGTCGGCGATTGCCGAGGAGAGGGCAGAGAAAAGCCGTGTCGACGGAGATTCCGACTCCGCCGGATCGCGGAATTCCACGATCCTGGGCTCGATGCGGGGGAATTGCGCCAGCCGATCCTTGAGCATCGCCAGGGCTTCGTCCGTCATCTTGGCACGTTCCGGCGTCTGCTGGCTCAGGCTGCGGTCGACGACGACGGGCACGATCGTCGTCAGCTGATCGCGATCCTCCTGCATCAGTACCGGGTTGGCGAGTGCCGCCAGCAAGGCAATACCTGCGAAACCACGAATCCAGCCGCCGCGCAGGCGCCTGTAGATGGCAAGCGCCCAGATGGCGAGCGTCAGCACCGCCAGAGCGGCAAGGATAGGCCAGGGGAGGAAGGGGGCAAAACCGATATTCATACTATTGCCCCAAGCGCTGCAGGATATCGGGAACGTGGACCTGATCGGACTTATAGTTTCCGGTCAGCATGTACATCATGATGTTGACGCCGGTGCGGTAGGCATATTCCCGCTGCGTTTCATCCGGGGGGACGGTCGGCAGCAGCGGCGAGCCATTGTCGCCGATAGCCCAAGCGCCGGCAAAATCATTGCCCGTAATCATGATCGGCGTCACCCCGTCGGAGGTCGCGACGGCGTTCGCATCGCGGCGCGCATCCTGACGCGCTTCCACCCAGAGCGGGCTGTCTGCATAGCGGCCGGGGAAGCTCGACAGCAGGTAGAAGGACTTGGTCAGCACATGGCCGGCGGGCACGGGCTCGAGGGGAGGAATATCGAGGTTGGCAAGGATCTGCTGCAGTCGCTGGCCGTTGGGGCTCGGTGACGAAGTGTCGCCCATCGTGTCGATGGCGTCACGCGTGTCGAAGAGCACGGTGCCGCCGTTGCGCATATAGGCGTCGATGCGGTTGATGGCGTCGTTGGACGGCATCGGCGCGGTTGCTGAAATCGGCCAGTAGATCAGCGGGTAAAAGGCGAGTTCATCCTTGGCAGGATCCACCCCTACCGGCGGGCCTGGTTCGAGCGTCGTACGATAGGTGAGATAGTCGGAGAGGCCGGCAAGCCCGCGCTCCGAAATGTGATCCACGTCCGTTTCGCCTGTCACGACATAGGCAAGATGCGTCTTGTCGAGCCGCGAGAAGATGGCGTCGTCGCCCGGTTTGGAATCGTCGGCCAGAGCGTTTGCCGGATGCAGGAATATGGCGAGCGATGCAGCCAGCAGCAGCATTGCCGTGCCGCCCGCAATCGTCTTGGCCGATCTGCCCAGGCGTGGAAAGGCACCGTTCATGAACAGTACGATGATGCTGTCGGCGAGCAGCAGGAGGAAGGCGAGGGTAAAGAGGATCGGCTTTGCCGACCAGGCCTCGCCCCCGATAAGGCCTTCGCGCGCGACAGCGCCGGCCGCCGAGGTATCCAGCGGCTTGAGCACTGCGCCGCTCGGCAGGGTGTTGAGCGCACTGAAGCCCTCTTCGGAACCGTAGAGGCCGGGCGGGTTGTCGAAACTTGCGACTGCGGCCCCCTTGTTTGGTTCCAGCGGGCGGGCGCTGCCGATCTCGCTGGTCAGCACGCCCTTGGCGGACAGGAGTCGATAGGGTGGCATTGCTTCACTTGCCTTGGAGGCAGCCACTTGCCCCGGAGCCACGCCACCGGCACGCGACAATTGTACGATGCGGCGCAGCATCTCGACGAAATCGCCTGATATCGGCAGATCCGACCATTGCGGCTCGGCGCTGACGTGGAAGAGCACGATACGGCCGGCCTGCATCTGCTTTTCGGTCACCAGCGGCGTGCCGTCGGCAAGGCTTGCCCAGGTGCGCTCGGCGAGATCCGGTGTCGGCTCGGCCAGAACCTGCCGTTTGATCAGGACATCATCCGGCTTCGGCATGCCGGCGAAGGGGCCGAAAGAGGGGAAATCGGCAAGCGGCTGCGGCTCGGCCCAGGAAAGAGCGCCGCCGAAGGTGCGCTCGCCCTGCCGCAATGTGACCGGGACCAACGGATCGTCGGCGGGAGCTGCGGCAAGGCGCGGTCCGGCGAAGCGGACGAGCGTGCCGCCATTCTCGATCCATTTTTGCAGCGGCGCATAGGTCTCCTGCGGCAGGCGGCCGACATCGGCCATGATGATAACGGAGGGATTGCCCGCAAGCAGTTGGGGGATCGACTTTGCCAGATCGGCGCTGTTCGGCTGAATGAGATCAGCAAAGGGCTGAAGTGCGCGCTGGATATAATAGAGTGGCGACAGGATCGGTTGGAATTCGTCAGCAGCCTGTCCGGAGAGGAGGGCCACGCGGCGGCGGCGAAAACCGTCGTCGAGCAGATAGACGCTGCCGGCGCTAGCCTGGCGGTCGATGCTGATGCGGGCGAAATCATTGCGCATTTCGAAGGGCGCGGCGATGGAGCCGGTCGCAACCGTCTGCCCGCCCGCGAAGTCAAGCGAACCGGCGGCGATTGGCCGTCCCTGATTGTCTTGCGCCGTCAGTCCGAGGCGCATCGGGCTACTGCCGTTCAGCCGTGTGGCCGTGACGGTCATGTTGCTGGCGGTATTGGCTGCGCCGGTGAGCGCGACGATATCGCGGCCGTCGCCTTCGATCAGCCGCAGCTCGCTCGGCTGCAGCACGGCAAGGCGGCTGACGATATCGTCCTTGTCCCTGCTCTCGATGCCATCGGAGATGAAGGCGATAGTACCGGGCTTCATGCCGTTGAGCGCCGCCTTGACGGCGTCGGCGGCGCGCCGGCGATCCGGCACCAACGGTTGCGGGTTCATGGCATGCAGCTTGTCTCGGGCCGATGTCGCCGCACCCGGTGTGGCATCGTTGCTCTGTTCGGCGGTGAAGGCGATCGAGACCGGAATGCCCTTGGCATCGGCATCGTCGATCAGCGCGTCCGCCGTGCGCACGCGGCGTTCCCAGTCGGAGACGCTTGCCCAGCTATTGTCGATCATCAGCGCCAGCGGGCCGCTGCTCGACAGCGTGTTGGTGCGCGGATTGAACATCGGATTGGCGATGGCAAGAATGATCAGGGCGGCAAGCAGCATGCGCAGCAGCGTCAGCCACCATGGGCTGCGCGCCGGGGTTTCCTCACGTTTGAGGATGCTCGCCAGAATGCGGAGCGGCGGGAACACTTCGGTGCGCGGCTGCGGCGGGGTCAGGCGCAGCAGCCACCAGATCGCAGGAAGCAGAATGAGCGCTGCCAAGATGGCCGGCGAAGCGAATGCAAAGGAGAGACCGCTCATGGCTGGCCTCCTGACGCGATCCTCGCGGGCATGCCTGAGAGATACATGTGCACGGCGACCAGCGCTTCGGAAGCCAGGCGGTCGGTGCGGTGGTTGACGAAGGTCCAGCCGAGATGGCGCAGCGACTGGCCGAGATTTTCGCGCCGCGCCAGATAGGCGCGCCGATAATCGTCACGCAGGTTTTCCGCGCGGCCGGCGATCAGCTTCGAGCCCGTTTCGGGATCGCTGAATTCGGTGCGCCCGCTATAGGGAAATAGTTCTTCGGCGGGGTCGGCAACCTCGATCACATGACCGCGTAAGCCACGGCGGGCCAGCGGTCCGATCCTGCCCATCACGCTATCGGCATCGTCGAGAAAATCGCCGATCAGCACGATATCGCTCCAGCCGCGGATCATTGATGTCTGCGGAAGGCCGCCTTCGAGCGGCGTATGCATCAGCGCTGCGGCCAGGCGTTCGGCAGCGTTGCGGGTCGAAACCGGCTCCATGATGCCGGGGCAGCCGATGCGCTCACCGGAGCGGGACAGGATTTCCGCCAGCGCCAGCATCAGGACGAGCGCGCGGCCTTCCTTGGACACATGGCCATAGGTCGATTTATACATCATGGATGGGGAGAGATCGGCCCAGAGCCAGATCGTGTGAGCGGCTTCCCATTCATGATCGCGGATATAGGTGTGATCGTCACGGGCCGAGCGTCGCCAGTCGATGCGCGACAGGCTTTCGCCTTCGGTATAGGGGCGGAACTGCCAGAAATTCTCGCCGATGCCGCGCTTGCGCCGGCCGTGCCATCCGGCGATGACGGTATTGGCGATGCGCTTGGCTTCGACAAGGCAGTCCGGCACGAGTGCGGCGCGACTACGGGCTCGGGAGAGGGCATCGTTGCCTGAGGTCGGTCTGACGGTCTGTCCGATGGATGCCACGCGCTATACTCTCCTCGACATCCGGGTCACGACTTCGACTGCTTGACCAGCCCTGAAATGACATCGCGTACGGACATGCCTTCGGCGCGGGCTGCGAAAGTCAGCGCCATGCGGTGTTCCAACACTGGCTCGGCGAGTGCATGAATGTCGTCGATCGACGGTGCAAGCCGGCCTTCGTAAAGGGCGCGGGCGCGGGCGCAGAGCATCATCGCCTGGCCGGCACGCGGACCTGGACCCCAGGCGACATGCTTGTCCGTCGAGGCATTGCCCTGGCCTGGGCGGGCCGAGCGCACGAGCGACAGGATCGCATCGACGACGCCGTCACTGACGGGCATCTGGCGGATGAGTTGCTGGATTTCCAGCAAGCGTTCGGCGTCGATGACCGCCTGTGGCGTCGCTTCGCTTAAGCCGGTGGTTTCGAGCAGGATGCGGCGTTCATCCGCAAGCTCGGGATAATCGACGTCGACCTGCAGCAGGAAACGGTCGAGCTGGGCTTCCGGCAGCGGATAAGTGCCTTCCTGCTCCAACGGATTCTGTGTTGCGAGAACGTGGAAGGGAGCAGGAAGGTCATAACGTTGGCCGGCGATGGTGACGTGATATTCCTGCATGGACTGCAGCAGGGCGGACTGCGTGCGCGGCGAGGCGCGGTTGATTTCGTCGGCCATCAGCAATTGCGCGAAGACCGGACCCTTGACGAAACGGAAGGAACGGCGGCCGGTTTCGTCCTGGTCCATGACCTCGGAACCGAGAATATCCGACGGCATGAGGTCCGGCGTGAACTGCACGCGGTTGGAGGCAAGGCCGAGAACGGCGCCGAGTGTCGTCACCAGCTTCGTCTTGGCGAGACCCGGTACGCCCACCAGCAAGGCATGACCGCCGGCGAGCACGGCCAGAAGCGTGTTTTCCACGACGCTTTCCTGACCGAAAATGACCTTCGACACCTCCTGGCGAACGGCGGCGATATCGCCCAGTGCCTTTTCGGCTGAGGCAATGATGGCCTGCTCGTCGAGGCTCGTTTCGGTCGATTTGATCATGCCCATTTGCGTCTCCAATGGCAGAAAAACGGTGCGCGTGATTCGCAGACGTTACACATTTGCCTCATAATCAATACAACTTATCGCCAGCAAGACCGCTGACAAGCACGTTTCAAATGACTATCTCGTGAGAACTGTCATATTCCTGACTAACGACCAACCGGGACAGAAGAATGGCAACCGAGGAAATCAGGACAACGGGCGATGCCGCAAGCCTCGCGGCGCTGATTTCGCGCGCGGCTGGCGATAGCGGTGGCTCCAAGAAGGGTTTGCCGCCCGTCGATCGCTGGAATCCGCCCTTCTGCGGCGATATCGACATGGAGATCCGCGCCGACGGCACCTGGTTCTATCTCGGCACGCCGATCGGTCGCGCGCCGCTGGTGCGGCTGTTTTCCACAGTTCTGCGCAAAGACGAGGATGGGAAGACCTATCTCGTGACGCCTGTGGAAAAGGTGGGTATTCGCGTGGTCGACGCGCCGTTCGTGGCCGTCGAGATGAGCGTGACGGAGCGTGAGGGCAGACGGGTGCTGACCTTCCGCACCAATGTCGGCGATGTCGTCGAGGCAGGCAGGGATCATCCAATCCGCTTCGTCATCAGCGGTGAGAACGATGAATTGAAGCCTTATCTGCATGTCCGCGGGCGGCTTGAGGCTCTGGTGACGCGTGCGGTCATGTACGATCTCATCGAGCTTGGTGAGCCCGTCGTGATTGCCGGGCGAGAGATCTTCTGCGTGCGTTCCGGCAGCTCCATATTTCCCGTCATGCCGGTTGCCGAACTGGATGCACTGACTCGATGAATGAATTTCCCCTTTATTCCGCGGATGAATTCCGCCGTCGCGCCCTCCATCAGAGTGGCGGACCGGTGGAGCTTGCCTGGCGCGATCACGGCGATCATCTTCTCAATCCCGAGACCATTTCACAGGTCGCGGACCTGAAGCTCAAGGATGCCGCCGTGCTTGTGCCCGTCGTTGACAGCGGCGACGATGCCAAGGTGATCTTCACGCTTAGAACTTCGACGCTGCGCAAGCATTCGGGCCAGATCGCCTTTCCGGGTGGTGCCATCGATCCAGAGGACGCGTCGCCGGAAATGGCGGCGGTGCGCGAAGCGGGCGAGGAAATCGGGCTTGCCGATATCTTCATCGAGCCCGTCGCGCGGCTGCCGCATTATCTGGCAGCGACCGGCTTTCGCATCACGCCCATTCTCGCCGTGGTGAAGCCGGGCTTTCACCTGGCTCTCAATCCGACCGAAGTGGAGGATGTCTTCGAGGTGCCGCTCTCTTTCCTGATGGACCCCGGCCACCACGTGACCGACACGATGCTTTGGCAGGGGACGGAACGCCATTTCTACCGCATGCCCTATGGGCAGCGCATGATCTGGGGCATTACCGCGGGCATCGTCCGCACGCTTTATGAAAGGCTTTATACATGACGTCCGTTGCCGATGAGGCCTGGTTTCGCGATGAGGCATTGCAGCGGGTGCTGGCGCTGCTCGATGCCGATGGCGGCGAGGGGCGCGTGGTCGGTGGTGCCGTCCGCAACAGCCTGATGGGGCTGCCCGTCGCCGATATCGATATAGCCACAACTCTTTTGCCGGAAACGGTTGTGGAACGAGCAGAGGCGGCCGGAATCAGGGCGGTACCAACAGGCATTGCGCATGGTACGGTCACTCTGGTCATCGACGGAAAGCCGTTCGAAATCACCACCTTGCGACGCGATGTGGAGACGGATGGGCGGCGCGCCGTAGTGGCCTTCAGCCAGGATTGGCAGGCCGATGCCGAGCGGCGGGACCTGACGATCAATGCGCTCTATGCATCCGCCGACGGCGAGGTCGCGGATCTCGTCGGCGGGCTTGCCGATCTGGAACGCCGCAATATTCGGTTCATCGGCGATGCTGCGACGCGGATTGCCGAGGATCACTTGCGCATCCTGCGCTTCTTCCGCTTCTTCGCCTATTATGGCAGCGGCCGTCCCGATGCCGATGGCTTGCGCGCCTGTGCCGCCGCAAAGTCGAAGATATCAACACTCTCGGCCGAGCGTGTCTGGTCCGAGATGAAGAAGCTGCTGGCAGCCCCGGACCCGGGCAGGGCGCTGCTCTGGATGCGCCAGATCGGCATTTTGACTGAAGTGCTGCCGGAAACCGAGAAATGGGGCATCGACGCCATTCCTGGGCTGATCGCCGCCGAAGAGGCTCTCGGCTGGCCGTCGGAGGCTCTACTTCGTCTTGCAGCCATTGTGCCGCCCGATGCGGCAAGGCTTGCCAAGCTTGCCGAGCGACTGCGCCTCTCGAAAGCGGAAGGCTCCTATCTGCAGGCCTGGGCGAATGCGCCCATCGTCAAGGACGATATTTCAGAGGCGGCCTTCGATCGCCTGCTTTATCGCCATGATCCGACCGGCGTCGCGGTTCGCCTTAAGTTGGCGCTGGCCGTTGCGCGGAGCAAGGCGGAAGGCGATTTCGAGGAAATGGCCCGCGTGGCGCGGCTCGGGAAATTGTTGGAACGGACGGCAAAATGGAAGAAGCCGGCTTTTCCGCTCAATGGCGCTGATGCGCTTGCCGCGGGCGTCAATGCGGGTCCGCGCGTGGGCGAGCTTCTTGGCAAGATCGAGCAGGAATGGCTCGATGGGAATTTTGCGATGAACCGGGCGAGCCTTCTCGCCCGACTCAAGGACTTAGCCAACGCCTGATAATGAGACCTGCATAGCGGGACTGACTGGCCAGCCTGCCGATCAGGCTGCGTTTGCCTCGTCGCGAATTCGGGCCTTGATATTGTCGACCATGTTTTCGCGGATGATGGTTTCGCCATGCGCTTCGCGCATGTGCTCGACCGCGCGACGAACCACCTCGGCGTCATCCTTGGCGCGAGTATGCCAGGCGCAACCGGGCACGAGCGTACCACATTCGAACAGTCGCATATCTTCCTCCTCATCTTTCAGCGGATTCTCGCCCTACAAAGGACCTGAAGACCTAAACGCAACGAACGAGAAAAGGTTTCTGCCGTCCGGCAAGTCTCCAGCTTGCCGGCGGCTTTCCGGACATTAATCCGGCATCGCCCAGGATTTGAAGCAATCCGACGATTGATAGCGAGTGATAGGCACTTGCTTGGCCGAACGATCGGCCGCGAAGCGGGCGATATCGCTCGGTGATTTGCCCGCCAGCTGCATCCTCACCTGCTCTATGAAGCAGGAAAGGGGCAGATCGGATCCACTGCGGATCCGCATATCCTCCGCCAGTCGGATGATGAACTCCGGACTATCGACTGTGCGCGAAAGTTTCCGTTCTTTCGAAGCTTCCGTGACTTGTTTCTCTGCTGCCATTACAACCTCCTCCGATTGAAACGAGCATTAGATCACTTAGGCACTCCTCCCGCCGATTTCAGGACACCGTCCGATCATTTCATGTTGAACGTCTCAGCGCATCGCGATCTTTCGGATTCGTTCGCTGCGCTTGAAGTTCGAAGCTTTCCCTGCGTCGTTATCGCAAATCGCCGCCTGCTTTTGCGCGACGTGTCTTAGGGCCAGCGCACCACCGGCGGCAGAGACGATAGGATCGACTCCACGTTGCCGCCTGTCTTCAGTCCGAATATTGTACCCCTATCGTACAGCAAATTGAACTCCACATAACGTCCGCGACGAATTAATTGCTCGTCGCGATCCTCTTCCGTCCATGTTTCGTTGAAATTCGAGCGGACAATGCGCGGGTAAACCATCGCGAAGGCGCGGCCGACGTCGCGGGTGAAGGCGAAATCGGCATTCCAGCCGCCGGCGTCTTCCGAAGAATGCAGCCAATCGAAGAAGATGCCGCCGATGCCACGCGGCTCGTTGCGGTGCTTTAGGAAGAAATATTCGTCGCACCAACTCTTGTAGCGTTGGTAGTCGGCGACGGCATGGCGGTCGCAGACGATCTGCATGGCGCGGTGGAAGAGGGCGCTGTCGGGATCTTCCTGGGTGCGTCGGCGATCGAGTACCGGCGTCAGGTCGGCGCCGCCGCCGAACCACTGGCTCGTCGTCACCACCATGCGCGTGTTCATATGCACGGCCGGCACGTTAGGATTGACGGGGTGGGCGATCAGCGAGAGCCCCGAGGCCCAGAAGCGGGGATCTTCCTCGGCGCCCGGAATCTGGCTGCGGAAATCGGGAGAGAATTCGCCATAGACGGTCGAGGTGTGGACGCCGACCTTCTCGAAGACGCGCCCCTCCATCATCGACATGCGGCCGCCGCCGCCCTGGCCCTTGTCCCTCTGCCAGTCCTTGGCGACGAAGCGGCCTGGTTCCTGGTCGGAAAGGGGGCCGGTCAGCTCGTTCTCCAGCTGCTCGAACTCAGCGCAGATCGTGTCGCGCAGGCCCTCGAACCAGTGTCGCGCTGCCTCTTTCTTTTCTTCAATATCCTCGGGTAATCCCTTGGGAAGATTGGGTCGTTCCATTCATGCTCTCCGACGGTGCGAGCAGCCGGCGGCCCGCGATTCGCACCGTATGTATCGTGAGTTGGAATATCAGCAAGATTGCGGCGCAGCCAGTGCAGCAACGTCGCAGGAGAATCGACTCGCAAATTTCACAATGCGGTATTATGTTCCCTCTCTCAAAGGCGAGGTTTTATCATGAAGATACCCGGACCGCCGCCCCTGGATGGGTTGAGAAACAGAATATTCCGTTATCGGCAGGACCATCCCGCCGGTGGAAAGAGTGAATTCGTTCGCGAGACCTTTTGTCTCAGTCGCCCCGAAGCGCGCGAAAAGGCGCGTGAATGGTTCAACGAGTTCCCGAAAGCCGCCTATTGGACCGAGGTCGAAAGCTGGCGTCAGGTCGACGGCGATCGCATCGAATTCACCATGCGGCGCTTGCCGTCGGCGGACTGAACTGAACGATACGGCGCTCGCATCGACGGGTGATGGCTCTCGAAGTGTGTTCCCGTTCCTCCGAGGCTGGCTGGCGATTGGTCGTCAGCTCAATGCGGCATGGTCGGTGACGGATCATCCGACGGGCCGAACGCGGCCGGCTGAGCGCTTGGCATAGGCCTCGCGGAGAAAGCTTTCTTGACCTTCTCGATCGCAGTCGTATTACCGCCGGCCGAAGGCGGCGGAGACTTTGTCTCCTGTATTGCCGCCGGTTCGGCCGCGGCACCGAGCTTTGCAGCTTGGTGTTCTTCAGCTTTCTGATCTTCGGCAATGGGTGATGCCGCGAGAATCTCCATCAGCGTGATGGTCACCGGCAGGTGGCCGCCCAAATCGGTGTTCGTGTGATGCCATGCATGCGCGACGCGCTGATCGGCGTGGATGAACCGTCGGGAATTGATCTCTCCAAACCAGTCCCACTCGCCCATGACATCGATGACATCGTTGAATACCGGAGGCATTGCGATGCGCGCGCCGATCGTCACGATCTTCGTATGCCGCGCCAGCTCAGCAACTCGTCCTTCATCCTGCTTCGAGAGGTTATGCAGGGCGGCAGAAAGGACGAGATTGCCTTTGGAGTGTCCCGCCAGTAGAGGGAAGGAGAGTCGGGGATCGGCGAGAAGCGCCTGTACCGTTCTGGTGTCCAGGCTGGTGCGGGCAGCCGTTTCATTGCGCTGCGCTCCAACCTTGGGCCGGCCGGCAAGATCATCCAGCCTTTCAAGCAACGGCCGCAGCCCCCTCAAATGACCGAAGAAAAACGATCCGCCAAAGGCTTCAGTGATGGCGTCGGCGATGCCGTAGCCTGAGACGACAACGGCGACTGGTGCGTCGATCGCATCGGCCACGTTGCGGGCAAAGGCGGCGGCACCGAGCGCGGAACCGCCGATGCCGGCGACTGCGAGCGCCCGGGCATTGCCGCCGCCGCGCAAGACAAATTCATCGATGGTTTCGCAGAGGGTGAGCGCCCCAAGGCCGCTCGGCGGCACGATCAGGATCGCGCCTTCGGCGGCGAGCGAGTCACTGATGTAGAAAGCTTCCTCGGGTGTAATGACCTTGACGTCGTAGAACAGCGCATCGAGAGCGAGGTTGCGCTGGCGAAGGCCCTCAAGCGCAAGGTTGCGCAAAGGGGAGTGCTGGAGCCGTTCGGGGAGGCTCAATGTACGTGCGAACTGCGTCAGGGAAAGCGTGAATGCCGTCTGGAACATGGGTCACCTCGCCAAGGCTGCCTGAGTTAGAGCATTCCAGAGCGAAGCTTCTCACACTTTATCCGGCGTGCCAACGCCTATTCGGGTGCGACATTCAGGCCCGGTGCAGCCCCAGTGCGGTAAGCGGCGGCCATTGCGTTTGCCGCAAGGCTTCCCCCGATATCATGGCGGCCGACATCGCAACATTGATGGAGCGTTGGCCCTCCACCATGGGGATCAGGACGCGGCCATCGGCCTTTTCATGCACATGCTCCGGCACGCCGGCGCTTTCGCGGCCGAAGAGGAGGATATCGTCGTCGCGATAAGCAAAATCCGTGTAGCGCTGGGCCGCCTTCGTTGAAGCCAGCACCAGCCGCCGCCCGCTTTCCTGCCTCCACGTCTCGAAGCGCTCCCAATTGACGTGCCTGGTCAGGGTGACGGCGGCAAGATAATCCATGCCGGCGCGCTTCAGATTGCGGTCCGATATGTCGAAGCCGGCCGGCTCGATAATGTCGACGCCGAGGCCGAGGCAGGCGGCGAGCCGCAGGATCGTGCCGGTGTTGCCGGGAATGTCGGGTTGGTAAAGGGCGATGCGCAGTTTTGTCATATGCTGCAACTAGCGAAATCGCCTGGATTTGTCTCAGATTTTTCGCGCGCCCTTCATTTCCGTGATGTCTCCTATAAAGAGAATTGAAGGATTCAGCCCATTTTTCAGGCATATTTCGCTTTTCAAACAGAAAAAGTCGCGCTAAAAGACGAGCGCTCTACAACTTGCGAAAGAAGGAGGCACAGATGGATATCTTGTTTGTGATAATGCGCCTCCAGGCCGTGAACTCACGGATTTGACTGGCGCTACAAGGCGCGTATTCGCAAGTACCCCCCTTCTTTAAGTCATTGCGCGGCCGGCATGGCCTCGTTGTTTTATCACCCGGCCACCATATGAGTCTGCGATCTTTCAGCGCAGTGGGTGGTCGAAGGGTCGAGTCTTTGGAGCATTTCAATGTTTAGCTGGTTCGAACGCCGACTAAATCCATTTCCGAGCGAGGTGCCGGACACTCCGCCGCGCGGCCTTTTCGCCTTCTGTTGGCATTATTCCAAGCCGGCTCTGCCATGGCTGATCGCTATGAGCATCCTCACCATGTCGATCGCGATCGGTGAGGTGGCGCTGTTCCAGTTCCTCGGCGATATCGTCGACTGGCTGACACATGCGGATAAGGCGACCTTCCTGCAGACGGAATGGCACAAGCTGTTCTGGATGGGCGCGATGGTGCTGATCGGCTTGCCGGCTGCGGCGATCCTCGACAGCTTCATCATGCACCAGGTGCTGCTCGGCAACTATCCGATGATCGCGCGCTGGCAGATGCACCGCTTCCTGCTGCGCCACAGCATGACCTTTTTCGCCAATGAGTTCGCCGGCCGCGTCGCCACCAAGGTGATGCAGACCTCGCTTGCCGTGCGCGAGACGGTCATGAAGATCCTCGACGTCTTCGTCTACGTGTTCACGTACTTCCTGTCGATGATCCTTGTCATCGCGGCGGCTGACTGGCGGCTGATGATTCCGATCCTGGCCTGGCTTGGCGTCTATGTCGCCATTGTCGCCTATTTCGTGCCGGTGCTACGCAAGATCGCTGCGCAGCAGGCCGATGCGCGTTCGATGATGACGGGCCGTGTGGTCGACAGCTATACCAACATCGCCACGGTGAAGCTGTTCTCGCACGCTGGCCGCGAAGAGAAGTATGCGAGGGCCGGCATGGAGGAATTCCTCGATACCGTGCACAAGCAGATGCGCAAGGTGACGCTGTTCCACGCATCGGTCTATTTCAACAACTGCGCGGCGCTGTTCATCGTCTCGTCTCTGTCGATCTGGTTCTGGCTCAGCGGCTCGATCTCCGTCGGCTCCATCGCCATTGCCATCGGCCTTGCCATGCGTGTCAACGGCATGTCGCAATGGGTGATGTGGGAAGTCTCGGCGCTCTTCGAAAATATCGGCACCGTCTATGACGGCATGGAGATGATGACGAAGCCGCACGATATCGTCGACAAGCCGGCAGCATCGCCGATCGTGGCCAAGCAAGGTGCGATCCGCTTCGACCACATTCGCTTCCATTACGGCAAGGCGAAGGGTGTCATGGAGGATCTGACCCTCGATATCCGCGCCGGCGAAAAGGTCGGCCTTGTCGGCCGCTCCGGTGCCGGCAAGACGACACTGATGAACCTGCTGCTGCGCTTCTACGATCTGGAGGGCGGCCGCATCACCATCGACGGCCACGATATCGCGGGCGTCACGCAGGACAGCCTTCGCTCGATGATCGGTGTGGTGACGCAGGACACGTCGCTGCTGCACCGATCCATCCGCGACAACATCGCCTACGGCCGTCCGGACGCGACCGACGAGGAAATCATCCAGGCGGCCAAGCGCGCCAATGCCTGGGACTTCATCGAGGGGCTGGTGGATATGCATGGCCGCACCGGGCTCGACGCGCAGGTCGGCGAGCGGGGTGTCAAACTGTCAGGCGGCCAGCGCCAGCGTATTGCGATCGCCCGCGTCTTCCTGAAGGACGCGCCGATCCTGGTGCTCGACGAGGCAACCTCGGCGCTCGATTCCGAAGTGGAAGCAGCGATCCAGGAAAACCTCTTCGCGCTGATGCACGGCAAGACGGTGATTGCCATTGCCCATCGCCTGTCGACGCTGACCGAGATGGACCGCCTCGTCGTTCTCGACAAGGGTCGGATCATCGAGATGGGCACACATCAGGAACTGGTCGAGGAGGGCGGCATCTATGCCGAACTCTGGAGCCGGCAATCGGGTGGGTTTTTGGCGGATCACGAGGAGGCCGAGGCGGCGGCGGAGTGATGAAGGGAACATTGGGGTGCTTCGGCACCCCATCATTGTTTCAGCGATCTTCTCGTCCGTGCCATATGCGCAGAATGAAAACAGTCGAGCCTGCAATTTCGTAGCGCATTTCATAAGCGCCTACCAGGATGCGCCTGACGTCGCGAGGCTCGAATTCTTCAAGTCTTTCCCCGATGCGCGGATGCTGAAGGAGCTGCAGCGGAGCGGATGAAAGAGTTTGTGCGGCTCTGATTGCCGCAGGCCTGTTGACCGGTGCCAGAAAGTCGTAGACGCGGATCAAATCGGATTGTGCTTTCGCAGTCCACTTGATTTCGATCAACGGGATTGAGCCTCGTCTTCCGACGTGCCCAAGTCGCGCACCCAATCCCAAATAAGCTGATGGTCGACAACATTCCCGGCATCCACATCGGCCAGTGCTTCAAGTGTCAGCCTGTGACGCTCTTCCTGCAGAGCGACCCAATCATTGAGTGCTTGCTTCATGATCCATCCCCGGGAGCGCTCCAGCCGAGCGGCTATCTGGTCAACTTTTTCCGCCAACGACAGCGGAACATGTGTCGTCAGAACTTTCGTGTCGGCCGTCTTGTTGTTCATTTCGATCGCGTCCTATTCCTTGCTATAAAATAGGCGAATGATGGATTTTGTATAGATTTATCGGATTCAATCTTTCTGATTAAGTTTGATTAAATCACCGATGAAGAACGGAACTTCAAGTGCGCGGCTGAACATGAAGAAAATATAACCTTTTCTGCGGCACGCCGTGAGTTTGCGCGTGTCTCAAAATTCCCTATATCGCTGGCATGTTCATCCGTTCCGTGTTCCGTCTGTTCGAGACCTGGATTGATCCTTACTATCGTAGCGGCGATCTTCGGCCGCCGCGGTCGCTCGGTGCCTTCATCTGGTACTATGTTGGTCAGGCCAAGGGGCCTTTCATGGCGATGGCGGCACTCGGCGGTGCCGTCGCGATGCTCGAGGCGGCGCTGTTCTGGTTCGTCGGGCATCTCGTCGATATCCTTGACAAGGTGAAGCCGGGCGAGGGGTGGTCGGGGTTGCTTGCCGGCCATGGCGCGGCGCTGCTCGGCATGGTTTTCGTCGTGCTCGTGGTGCGCTTCGTTGTCGTCAGCCTCGGCGCATTGGTCGAGGAACAGGTGGTCGTGCCAGGGTTTCTCAATCTCGTGCGCTGGCAGGCTTATCGCCATGTGGCGAGGCAGTCCGTCGAATTCTTCCAGAACGATTTTTCCGGCCGTGTCGTCACCAAGGTCTGGTCGGCGGGGCAGGCGACGGGTGATCTCGTTGTGTCGCTGCTGCAAGTCGTTTGGTTCATCATCATCTATGCCGCGTCGACCATCGCGCTGGTCGGCGGGCTGGACTGGCGGCTGGCGCTGGTCATCGCGGTCTGGATCGGCGTCTTCTCTCTGCTTGCGCGATATTTCGTGCCACGCATCCGCCGGCATGCGCGCAACGCGGCCGAAGCGTCCTCAATGCTGAACGGCCGCATGGTCGATGCCTACGCCAATATTCAGACGCTGAAGCTCTTTGGCCGGGAGGAGCAGAACGACCACTACATCCGCAATGGTTTCGACCGCTTCCAGGCCGCCGTCATGCCGTTCACACGATTGTTGACCGGCGTGCGCTCATCGCTGGCGCTGCTGTCAGGCGTCATGATCACCACGATCGGCGCGCTCGCCGTCCATCTCTGGCTGGCGGGTGAAATCTCGACCGGAGGCGTCGCCTTCACGCTCAGCATGGTGCTGCGCCTGAACATGCTCTTCGGCCGAATGATGTCGCAGTTCAATGCCATCATGCGTAATCTCGGCACCATTCAGAATTCAGCCGAGATGATCTCCGAGCCGATCGGTCTGGTCGATCGGCCTGATGCCAAGGATCTGGTCGTCACTGGGCCGGAAATTCGTTTCGACGATGTGACGTTTCACTATGGGCGCGGTGGCGGCATCATCGACAATTTTTCTCTCAACGTACGCGCGGGGGAAAAGGTTGGCATCGTCGGCCGCTCGGGAGCGGGCAAGACGACGCTCGTCAATCTGCTGTTGCGTTTCTACGATCTTGAGGGCGGGCGTATCCTGATCGACGGACAGGATATTGCCACCGTCAGGCAGGAGTCGCTGCGTAGCGCGATCGGTATGGTGACGCAGGACACCGCTCTCCTCAATCGCTCCATCCGCGATAATATCCTCTTCGGTCGGCCTGACGCTACCGACGAGCAGATGGTGGAGGCGGCCCAGCGGGCGGAGGCGGATCGCTTCATCACCGCTCTCGAAGATCAGAAGGGGCGCACCGCTTATGCCGCCCATGTCGGCGAGCGCGGTGTCAAGCTTTCAGGCGGCCAACGCCAGCGCATTGCGATCGCGCGCGTCATGCTGAAGGACGCGCCCATTCTCGTGCTCGACGAGGCGACGTCCGCGCTGGATTCGGAAGCTGAGGCCGTGCTGCAGTCCAATCTGGATAGTCTGATGAAGGGCAAGACCGTGCTTGTGATCGCGCATCGGCTGTCGACCATCGCCAAGCTCGACCGGTTGATCGTCATCGACAAGGGCGAGGTCATCGAAGAGGGGACGCATGACGAGCTGATCGCTCGCGGTGGCCTCTATTCCGAACTCTGGGCACGTCAGTCCGGCGGTTTCATTGCGGCGGATGCCGATTGAGCCACCCCGAAACCCGCCGGATCATTTCTGCCGAGGCACGCTGAACTCCGTCATCAGGCCGAAATGATTCGAGCCCATGGCGTCGCGGATCTGCTTTACGGATATCAGCCGCAACGGCGCACGGGCGAAGACGTGATCGATGGTGATGCCATAGGCGCCCGCAGCAATCGGCCATGTGGCGGGCTCGGGAAAGGCATGGCGAAGGCCGGTTGCCGCCAGGAAGTCGCGCATATCGGGCGTGATGACCGAGGCGTTGAAATCGCCTGCGAGAATCAACGGCCCTTTCACGTCATTAAGGGCCGGAGCGAGGAGACCGAGCTCGATCTGGTGGAATGCATCGAAATAAGGCTTGCTCAGATGAACGGAGGCGAAGTTCACGGGCTGGCCGTCCATGTCGATGGTGGCGAGAATGAAGCGATTGTCCCAGAGGCTGCCGAGGCTGCGCATGAGTTGGGTTTGGAACGGTCTCTTCGACAGCAGCAGGGAATCGCAATCGGTGGTCATCACGCCGCAGCCGATGCGGTTGGGATAGACTTTCAAGATGCGGTCCATCTCGGAAAAGATCGGTCCTGCCTCGAAGATTTCGACGACGTCGGCTTTCGAGGCGATGATGAGATCGGCGATGCGAGGGCCGTTTTCGAAATTGCTGTCCTCTATGTTGAAGGAGAGCAACCTGAAATGCTCGCCGCTCGCCTCAGCCGAAGCGACGAGCGAAGACGTGGTGTATTGCTGCAGCATGAGGACGGAGTGAACCAGCAGGATGATCCCTGCGGCAGTCAGGAAGAGCGCATACCAGTGACGCTTAAAGGCGAATGCGATCAAGGCGAGCAGGATCGCGAACAGGCTTATATGGGTCTGCAGACTTTCGAAAAAGGCCAGCAGCCAGGAATCGGCGACGTAACGCGCGGCTAGGATGCCGACCGCCAGTGTGGCGAGAACGCATAGGACGCAATAAATCGTGTGTCTCATGAGAAGTTCTCGTGCTTCGTTTTCGCTGCAGCGTATGCGCAAGACAACGAGTGCAATCCTCCATAAATCCCGGGGGAAATCCATTTGGATTTAAGTGGTAAAGCGCAGGTCACACTGAGTGGCGAAAGTGATGATACCGCAGTGCCTTCCGCAATGCAGCATTGAAATCATTGTCTATTTTGCCTTGCAATATAAGAAGATACTACAGAAATCCCCAGATTTTTCATGGGTTTAACTTTTCGCATCGGTGCCGAAAGAGTTCAGGCTCCAACCTTGCGACGCAATAGCGCAGTTTTGCCGCGACATTGTGCCCTGACCCCTTGCCAAGACTGGACATAATTTGCGATCAAGCTTAGAACGCAGCGGGTTACGGAGGAATCTATGGCGGAATTATGGTCGCATTGATTCGCCGTTAGTGAGAGGGGTACCGCGGTTTTGCCGTGGTTTGCGGGAAGAGGATGTGCAGCTTTGAGCGAGCATAGTACGACAGTTGAGTCCAGCGGCGAGCCGACTCGTCGCGATTTCCTTTATTTGACGACAGGTATGGCCGGTGCGGTGGGTGCTGTTGCCGTCGCATGGCCGTTTATCGACCAGATGCGTCCGGACGCATCGACACTTGCTCTTGCATCCATCGAAGTCGATGTGTCGAGCCTTGAGCCCGGCATGTCGTTGACGGTGAAGTGGCGCGGTAAACCCGTCTTCATCCGTAACCGCACGCAGAAAGAAATCGACGATGCCAAGGGTACGCAGCTTTCGGACTTGAAGGATCCGATCGCTCGCAACGCCAATCTTCCGTCCGATGCACAAGCAACCGACGTTGCCCGTTCGGCCGGGGAAGGCAAGGAAAACTGGCTCGTCATGATCGGCGTCTGCACCCATCTGGGTTGCATTCCACTCGGCCAGGCAGGTGAATATGGCGGGTGGTTCTGTCCCTGCCATGGTTCGGTCTACGATACCGCCGGTCGCATCCGTCACGGGCCTGCGCCGCAGAACCTCTTCATCCCGCAATATGCGTTTACGTCGGAAAAGAAGATCAAGGTCGGTTGAGGGGGAGCTGAATCATGAGTGGTCATTCGTCTTACGAGCCATCGACAGGGCTCGAAAAATGGGTAGACGCGCGGCTTCCGTTGCCGCGTATGGTCTATGACAGTTTCATCGCCTATCCGGTTCCCCGCAACTTGAACTATGCCTATACGTTCGGCGCCATGCTGGCGGTCATGCTGGTCCTGCAGATCCTGACCGGCGTCGTGCTGGCGATGCATTACGCGGCCAACACGGCGATTGCGTTCAACTCGGTCGAAAAGATCGTCCGCGACGTCAATCACGGCTGGCTGTTGCGCTACATGCACGCCAACGGCGCATCTTTCTTCTTCGTGGCCGTCTACCTGCACATTGCCCGCGGCCTTTACTACGGCTCTTATAAGGCGCCGCGCGAAATCCTCTGGATTCTCGGCGTGATCATCTACCTCCTGATGATGGCGACCGCCTTCATGGGCTACGTACTGCCCTGGGGTCAGATGTCTTTCTGGGGTGCGACCGTTATCACCGGTTTCTTCTCGGCCTTCCCATGGGTCGGCGACTGGATCCAGACCTTCCTTCTCGGCGGCTTCGCCGTCGATGATCCGACGCTCAACCGCTTCTTCTCGCTGCACTATCTGCTGCCGTTCATGATTGCAGGTGTCGTCATCCTGCATATCTGGGCGCTGCATGTGACCGGCCAGACGAACCCGACCGGCGTCGAAGTGAAGCTGAAGACCGACACTGTCGCCTTCACGCCCTATGCGACGCTGAAGGATGCGCTTGGCGTCTCCATCTTCCTGCTGGTCTTCGCCTATTTCGTCTTCTACCTGCCGAACTTCCTCGGTCATGCCGATAACTACATCCCGGCCAATCCGCTGAAGACGCCGGCTCATATCGTTCCGGAATGGTACTTCCTGCCGTTCTACGCGATGCTGCGCTCGATCACCTTCAACATCGGCCCGATCGACTCCAAGCTCGGTGGCGTTCTGACGATGTTCGGCGCGATCATTGTGCTGTTCTTCCTGCCCTGGCTCGATACGTCGAAGATCCGCTCGGCCGTCTATCGTCCCTGGTACAAGCTGTTCTTCTGGCTGTTCATCGCCGATGCCATCCTGCTCGGCTGGCTGGGCTCGCAGCCCGCGGAAGGCATCTACACCACGGCTGCGCAGTTTGCGACGCTGTTCTACTTCCTCTTCTTCCTCGTCATCATGCCTGTGCTCGGCATTGTCGAGACACCGAGGCGCATTCCAAATTCGATTACGGAAGCGGTTCTTGAGAAACAGGGCGGTAAAGTTGCCGCTTCGGTTCAAGCATAACCGGCGATAGAGGAAGAAAACGATGAAAAAACTTGTTGTCGGCCTTCTATCCCTGACGCTCATCGGCGGCCTCTCGACCGCCGCTGTGATCGCTGCGGAAACGAAGCCTGCCGCGGAAGCAGAGACGCCGCACTATCCGCTGAAGGAGCCGCGCGAGCAGCATTGGACCTTCTCCGGCCCGTTCGGCTATTATGACAAGGCGCAGCTGCAGCGTGGCCTGAAGGTCTACACGGAAGTCTGTTCCGCCTGCCATTCGATGAAGCTGGTGGCTTACCGCACGCTGGAAGACCTCGGCTATACGGAAGCACAGGTGAAGGCCTTCGCTGCCAATTACGAAGTGCAGGACGGCCCGAACCCTCAGGGTGAAATGTTCAGCCGCAAGGCGCTTCCGTCTGACCATTTCAACTCGCCGTTCCCGAATGACGAGGCTGCTGCGGCCTCCAACAACGGGGCCGTGCCGCCCGATATGTCGCTGCTTGCCAAGGCACGCGAAATCGAGCGCGGCTTCCCGCAGTTCATCTTCGACATCTTTACGCAGTATCAGGAAGGTGGGCCGGACTATATCTACTCGCTGCTGACCGGCTACGAAGAGCCGCCGGCCGGGTTCAAGGTGCCGCAGAACTCGCACTATAATCCGTATTTCGATGCGGCTGCGACCTTTGCGATGCCGAAGCCGCTTTCCGACGGCCAAGTGACCTATGACGATGGCTCGCCGCAGACTGTGGACCAGTATGCGCGCGACGTGGCGGCGTTTCTGATGTGGACCTCCGAACCGCATCTGGAAGATCGCAAGCACCTTGGCTTCATGGTCATGGTATTCCTGCTGATCTTCTCAATCTTAATCTATCTCACCAAGCGTTCCGTCTATGCAAAGGCCGGCGCTCACTGAGCATCGCGACAATGATCGAGAAAAGGCGGCCCGGCGAGGTCGCCTTTTTTGTTGGTATAGCGCCTTGGTATTGATAGGGTGCAACCGGCCCTATCACAGCCTGAGAGACTATATTTGATGAACACTATTGCTTCGGAGCTTGCCGCCAGCATCCGCTCCATTCCGGATTACCCCAAGCCCGGCATCATCTTTCGCGATATCACGACGATGCTTGGCGACGCCAGGGCATTCCGCCGTGCTGTCGATGCGCTGGTGCAGCCTTACGCCGGCACGAAGATCGACAAAGTCGCCGGAATGGAAGCACGCGGCTTCATTCTCGGAGGGGCGGTGGCCCATCAGCTGTCGTCCGGCTTCGTGCCGATCCGCAAGAAGGGCAAGCTGCCGCACGACATCGTCCGCATCGCCTACAGCCTGGAATATGGTGTCGACGAAATGGAGATGCACCGTGATGCGGTCAATCCGGGTGAGAGGGTCATCCTCGTCGACGACCTGATCGCGACGGGCGGAACCGCCGTCGGCGCGACGAAGCTTCTACGCCAGATCGGCGCCGAAGTGGTTGCCGCCTGCTTCGTCATCGACCTGCCTGACCTTGGCGGCCGCAGGAAGCTCGAGGAGCTCGACGTGCCGGTTCACACATTGGTGGAATTTTCCGGTCACTGACCGCGTTCGGAAGATTGGCGAGGGCCGTTATGAACGGCCCCGCAGCTCGCTATTCAGAGGCAAGCACCGTGCTTTCGAACCGTAGGGCCGGCAAGCCGTCCTGGTTTATTCCGTCACAAGCGAGTGTGTAGAGCGTCCAGCCCGGGCGCGAGGCCAAAGCGCGGCTACCAAGGATCGCAACGCCATAACTGATGGTATCGCCGGCAAAGACCGGCCGCAGCCATTGCAGCTTCGTGAAGCCGGGCGAGGGGCCGAGAACGGGCGGCGTCTTGCCCTCGGCAGTCAGTCTTGCCGTTTCGGATTTCCAATAATCGACGAAGCTGCGCATCCACATGGAGCAGCTATGCCATCCCGAGGCACAGAGGCCGCCGAACAAGGAATGCTTGGCCGCTTCCGCATCCATATGGAAGATTTGCGGGTCGAAGCGCGAGGCAAAATGGACGATGCCCTCAGGCGTGAAGGTATGGCTGCCGATGTCGATGCGTTCGCCGACAGCGTAGAGGTCGCTCATCTTCATGCCGAAACCTCCGCAACACTGCGCATGCGGATCATGACCGCATTCTCTCCGAGGCAGACCAGTTCGCCGCGTTGATTTTCGACCTCGTGGCGAAACTTGACGATGCCGATGCCGGGGCGAGAACGCATGGCGCGTATCTCCACGACGATGGACCGGCCAGAGAGTGTATCTCCGGCCAGAACGGGCTTTTTCCACTCCATGAAATCGATGCCGGGCGCGCCTTCGGCATCGGTGGCAAGGAGATAGGAGTCGCACATCATGCGCATGAACATGGACGATGTATGCCAGCCGGAAGCGGCAAGGCCGCCGAGAATGCTGGCACGGCCGGCTTCCTCGTCCAGATGCATCGGTTGTGGGTCGAATTCGCTAGCGAACTCGATGATCTCCGCCGCCGTTACATGCTTTTGGCCGAGCGGAAATTCTTGTCCCGGCAGGAAGTCTTCGTAGACGAATTTCGTCATATCTTCTGTCGTCCTCCACGTCTCGTTTATCGGCAATCGCATGGCCCGCGGTGCTGGCGCAAGCATTTTCACGGTCAATACAAAGAAGGGACGACGATGACTGTCTATTGGCCGCCGACAGCCCTTGATTGTATGCCGGCGATATGTTGAGGCTTGGTCGTGGCAAGATGATGTGAGAGCTGGAATGAGCGAACTCAAAGTCGCATTGGAAGAGGCAGCCGGCGCGGGGATCATTTCCTCCAGTCAGGCCGAGAGATTGCTGCCCTATCTGGCGGACAAGAACATCGGTGCGTTGCCGACCGGACAGGGTCTCTCTGCACCGCGTTTTCCAGATGATCCCAACCCTCTGGAGGATACGGAAGCGCCGCGTTTCGTGCGGGGCTTTCACGATGTGCTCATCACTATCGGTCTCGTCGTTTTGCTCATCGGGCTATGGGGGCTGGCGAACCGTTATGCGCCCTTGCTGGCAATCGTCGTCCTGGCCGAGATCCTGGTGCGCCGACAGCGGTTGGCGCTTCCGGCCGTGGTCTTGACCGTCGCGCTCGTTGTCTGGATTTTTTACATGGTGGTCAGCTATGTGAGTTCCACACCGGCGCTGAGCGATAATTTCACGGTCGGCGCAATCGTGCTGGTGGCGCCATTTCCGCTGTCGCTGGCCTTGTTTTACTGGCGCTACCGCGTCCCGCTGTCGCTGGCCTTGTTCCTGTTTTCGCTGTTTGGCCTGTTTCTCGCCGCAGTTTTCTATGTCGCCGGCACGGTAACCGGCTCTTCGAATGTGCCAGCGGATTACCCCATCCAGACGATGATGATCTTGCTGGTGACCGCGCTTGGCAGTTTCGCATTGGCAATGCGCTATGATCTCAGCGATCCGCAGAGAGTTACGCGCCGGTCCGACGTTGCCTTCTGGCTGCATCTCGCAACGGCGCCGGCTCTGCTTTATTCGACGATCCTCTTGGCCTTGCGCCTCGAGCTCGCCAGTAGCGGCATGGTCTTCACCAATCTCACCGATGCCCTCTTCGGGGGCTATCTGCAGGCGGTGACCGTCCTTGTGGCGGTGCTGGTGATGATGCTGATCGGGCTTGTCATCGATCGCCGCGCTTTCGTGACCGCCGGCCTCGTGTCGCTCGGCCTCGCGACCGCGGCCATTCTCCGGCACAATAATGCCGGGCTCGACAAGGTCGGCTTCCTGGTGCTGATGATTGTCGGTCTGGTGGTGCTCGTCATCGGTATCGGCTGGGCCGATCTGCGCCGCTTCATCGTGCGGCGGCTGCCTGCAGGCATACAGGCGAGATTGCCAGCACTGAGATAGAGCTTTTCCGCTTTTCTTCGAATCGCGAAAACGCTCTATCCTTTTGTTTTAGAGCGGGATGCCGAAAAGTGTGCGCGGTTTTCGGGCGACATCCCGCTCTAACTTTTTAATTTAGAGACGGATTCAGATAGAAGGCGATCAGGTGTTGAAGCGGAAGTGGATGACGTCGCCGTCCTGGACGACGTATTCTTTGCCTTCGTCGCGTGCCTTGCCGGCTTCCTTGGCACCGGTTTCGCCGTTGTAGGCGATGTAATCGTCATAGGCGATCGTGTTGGCGCGAATGAAGCCGCGCTCGAAATCCGAGTGAATAACGCCGGCGGCCTGCGGAGCCTTCGTGCCCTGTTCGATGGTCCAGGCGCGCGTTTCCTTCGGGCCTACCGTGAAATAGGTGATGAGGTGCAGGAGCTTGTAGCCTGCGCGGATCAGGCGATCGAGGCCGGCTTCGTCAAGGCCGAGCGCGGAGAGGAATTCCTTCGCCTCCTCATCGGGCAACTGCGCCACTTCCGCCTCGATAGCTGCGGAGATGATGACGACCTCCGAATTCTGCTCCTTGGCCATGGCAGCCACGGCCGCCGTATGCTCGTTGCCGGTCGCGGCATCGCCTTCGGCGACGTTGCAGACGTAAAGCACCGGATGCGAGGTCAGCAGGTTCAGGCTCTTGAGGATGCGGATCTCTTCGGCATCGAGCTTCGAGAGCAGCGTGCGAACAGGCTTGCCTTCCTGCAGCAGCTTCAGCGAGGCTTCCATGATCGGCAACATCGCCATGGATTCCTTGTCCTTGCCGGTGGCGCGCTTGCGCGTCTGCTCGGTGCGGCGTTCGAGGCTCTCGAGATCGGCAAGCATCAGCTCGGTCTCGATGGTCTCAGCATCGGCGACGGGATTGATGCGGCCTTCGACATGGGTGATGTCGCTATCTTCGAAGCAGCGCAGCACATGCACGATGGCATCGACTTCGCGGATGTTGGCGAGGAACTGGTTACCGAGACCTTCACCCTTCGATGCGCCGCGCACGAGGCCGGCGATATCGACGAAGGAGATGCGCGTCGGGATCAGCTCCTTCGACTTGGCGACGTCGGCAAGCTTGCGCATGCGCGGATCCGGCACCGCGACTTCACCCGTGTTCGGCTCGATCGTGCAGAACGGATAGTTGGCCGCCTGTGCCGCCGCCGTCTTGGTCAGCGCATTGAACAGAGTGGACTTGCCGACATTCGGCAGCCCGACGATACCGCATTTGAAACCCATGGCACCTTGTCCATATCTTGAAAATCTTTGCTGTGCCTATGGGGGAAGGGCCGTTGCGGGTCAAGTCTTGTGCGGGCAAGGAGGCTTTTTTCTGCCGAAAGAGAGGCAGAAGTCGCGCGAATACTCCTTTGTATTACCTGAGAGGCGCTGTCGTCCTTGAACCGTGTAGTGCGCTGCACTATAATTTCTCTATTAGCCCAAAGCCTCTTTCCCTGTCGTCAACGGTGATGCCGATGAGTGACAATGATGTTGTCCTGAAACCGAAGACTAAAACGAAGCCGAAGGTCGAACGGCCGAAGCTCTACAAGATTATTCTCGTGAACGACGATTATACGCCGCGGGAATTCGTCATCATGGTGTTGAAGGCTGTCTTCCGCATGAGCGAGGAGACCGGCTATCGGGTGATGATGACGGCACATAAGCTCGGCACTTGCGTCGTCATGGTCTGTGCGCGCGATATTGCCGAGACGAAGGCGCAGGAGGCGGTCGATCTTGCCAAGGGCGCCGGCTTCCCGCTGATGTTTACGACCGAGCCGGAAGAATAGGAACGGCCGCTCTCACTGCGCGGGCCGGCGGATATGGAAGCCGGTCTTGTCCTGCTTGAAGCCGCAATTGGCGTAGAAACGCAGCGTAGCCGGATTTTTCGAGCCGGTCAGCAGCATGACCTTGTAGCAGTTCCTCTCCCAGGCGCTTGCGAACGCCTTATGGATGAGCGTGCCGGCAAGACCGCGCCGACGGTATTCGGCATGGGTCACCACATTCTCGATCAAAGCATAGGGCGCACCGCCGCGCGTGAGATTGGGAATGACGGTCAGCGTCACCGAGGAGACGGCCTTGTCGCCGTCAAAGGCGGCCAAGATCGTCATGCCGGAATGCGCGAGGATTTCCGCAAAGCGGCTCTCCGCGAGGCTTAGGTCCAGTATCGGATCTTCCGTGTGCAGGTGCCGGTAAAGTGCAAGCAGCGTGGGGAGGTCCGCCATCGCGACCGACCGGATGACGATATCCGCCGCGCTTTCCACCGCTATTTCCGACATCTCAATTGTCCTTCTTGCCGAACATCCGCTTCAGCATTTCCGCCATGGGACCGGTTTCCGGGATGTTCGGCTTGATATGATTGCGCGCCTGATGAATGTGGGACTTGGCAGGCGCCTTCTTTTCCGGCTTGGGCGCGTCGTCTTCCGCCTTGCCGCCAAGGGCAAGCGCGATCTTGTTCATTAACTGCGAATCTTCACCGCGCACCAGCATGTCGGCATTGTCGGCGAGCGCGTCGAACAGCGGCTCCAGCCAGTCCCTGTCCACTTTGGCGAAATCGCCGAGAACGTGATTGTGCACCAGTTCCTTGGCGCCGGGATGACCGATGCCGAGCCGCAGACGGCGGTATTCCTTGCCGCAATGGGCGTCGATGGATTTGATGCCGTTATGGCCGCCATGGCCGCCGCCGGTCTTCAGTCGCGCCTTGCCGCCTGGCAGATCGAGTTCGTCATAGATGACAACGAGATCGGACGGCTGCAGCTTATAGAAGCGCATGGCTTCGCCGACGGCTTCGCCCGAGAGGTTCATGAAGGTCTGCGGCTTGATGAGCAGCACCTTCTGGCCGCCGAGTTCGCCTTCGGCAATCTCCGCCTTGAATTTCTTCGACCAGGGCGAAAAGCTATGGCGGCGGTGGATCGCATCCACGGCCATGAAGCCGATATTGTGGCGGTTGCCCTGATATTTGGCGCCCGGATTGCCGAGGCCCGCGATGAGAAGCATACGCTTCATCCCTTCGAAAATGCCGATGTCCTTCACCACAGCGATTTGACGGCAAAGTCAAGGCGGGATGCGGTCAGTCGCCGAGGTGCAGGCCGTACTTCAGGAAAATCCGCTTTTGCGTTCCGTCGGCAATCAGCGCATTCAGAGCCACTTGCATCCTGTTCAGGAGATCGGTCGGGAAATCCTTGTGGCAGGCGATCCCCATGGGCTGTTGCGAGAGAAGGGTCACCTTTTCCACGGCGTTGCCCTCTTTCTGCAACTTGTCGAAATAGAATTCCGAGATCGGCATCAGGTCAATACGGTCGCTCATCAGCTTCTTGAGCGCGGCCTTGAAGTCGCTGCCGACGTCGATGCGCGGGAAGTCGTTCCGGCGCAGGAGCGCTTCCGTATAATCTTCTCGCCAGGTGCCGACGAGATATTTCCTGGCTTCGGCGATGTTGCCGGCGGTAACACCGGAGCCGCTATGCTTGATCAAAACATTACGGTCGATCAGCACCGGCTGCACCCATTTGAAGAGCTTGTCGCGTTCTTCGTTGTGAGCTGCGACGAATACACAGGTCATGGGTTCCATCAGCGCCTGATTGTAGGCTCGCGCCCAAGGCATGATGTCGATCGTATAGTCGACGCCGACATCGGTCATCACCTTCCGCACCTGGTCGGTGGTCGCTCCGACTACGGTCTTACCCTCACGATAGTTGAAGGGCGGATATTCCTCAGTGGTGAAATGGATCGTCTCGGCGTGGACTGAGGAGAAGAGTGTGAGCGAAAACAGGCTGGTAGCAATCATAAGCAGCGGTTTTCGCATGCGGTTCCTCATCGCTATGACGCTTGTGCTACGGGGGAAGGGTGATGTTGGTGCGAGCCGACCAGCGTCCTTACCAGATTGTCCGGATGCAGCGGCCGGTAGAATAGATAGCCCTGGCCATAGTCGATACCCATGGCGCGCAGGGTTGCGCATTCCTCCTCGGTCTCCACGCCCTCGGCAATGACCGTGCAGTTCATCTTGTGCGACAGCGTGGTGATGCTTTCGACCAGCATGCGGCTCTTGGCGCTGACATCGGACGCAGTATCGTTGATCGCCCGGATGAAGGATTGATCGATCTTGATGATGTCGACGGGGAAGCGATTGATATAGCTCAGCGAGGAATAGCCCGTGCCGAAATCGTCGAGCGCGATGCGGCAGCCGTAGCGGCAGATCTCGTTGATGACCATGCGCGTCTCCGGATTGTCATCCATGAGGACGGCCTCGGTGATTTCCACGACGATGCGCTGGGGTGCGATTTCGTAGCGCGCCAGCAGGGCCGCAATGCGCAGTGGCAATTCCTGCTCGAATTGCAGCGGCGAGAAGTTGATGGCGAGATAGGTGTCCTGCATGCCCTCGATCCGAGAGAGGCGAGCAAAATCGGCGATAGCCTTCTCCATGATGCGGTTGCCGATGCGAATGATGGAACCCGTCTCCTCCGCGACCTCGATGATGCGGCCAGGCGGCAGGATGCCTTTCTGCGGGTGATGCAGGCGCATCAGCGCCTCGAAACCGGCGATCGAGCGGTCGTCTATATTCACGACGGGCTGCAGATAAGCTTCGAACCAGTCTTCGCTGAGGCCGGTTTCGATATAGTTCTCCAGTTCGGCCCGGCGGCGGGAATCGTCCAGCATGCCGTTGTCGAAAATTTGTGCGCCGTTCTTGCCATCGCGTTTCTTGGCATACATGGCGATATCGGATTTCAGCAGCAGTTCGGCCGCGTTTGCGGCCTGACGCGGGTAGATCGCAATGCCGATGCTGGCGCTGAGGCGCGCGTCGCCGATGAAGGGTGCCTCGAAGGCCTCGGCAATAAGGGCCGCCATGTCGATCGCTCTTGCTTCCGCATTCTCGGCCAGCAGCAGCATGGCAAATTCGTCGCCGCCGAGGCGCGCGGCGATATCGCCCGGCGCCAGGCATTTCTGCAGGCGCGATACCAGTTCGCGCAGTGCCGCATCACCGGCAGCATGGCCCATATTGTCGTTGATCCACTTGAAGCGATCGAGATCGATGAAGAGGCAGGCGAGCTCACGCCTGCGCAGGTCGGCTTCATTGATCTTTGCGTCCAGCGCGCTCTCGAAGCCCTGGCGGTTGAGAAGGCCGGTCAGATGGTCGGTAATCGCCTGCCGCAGGTTACGGTCTTCCGACTGCTTGAGTTCGGTGACGTCGGTCATGACGGAGAGCGACAGACCGTCCTGGATCGCAGTTGTTTCGAGGATCAGGACATCCATGATCCGCCCATCCTGGCAAAGGAATTTCACCGTCACGGCGAGGCGGGCGGCACTGTCGGGGTTGCCGCGTTTGCGCTCTATATATTGCATGCGCGAATCCGGCAGAATCAGGCTTGCAAACTCGCGGCCGATCACCTCGGCGCGATCATAGCCTGTCGCCGCGAGCCAGTAGTCGCTGACGGCAGCGATGCAATCATTCTTGTCGAGCGAGAAAAGCATGGCGGGCGTCAGATTATAGGTGTCCGTCGCCCGGCGATGGGCCAGCTTCAGTTCGTTTTCCTCGCGCTGGAGTTTGCTCTGCATATCGTTGAAGCTGCTGGCAAGCCGACCCATTTCGTCGTTCGACTGCCAGTCGACATGATGACGCGAGCCGAGCCGCCGTGTCGCCTCGATGGCATGCGTCAGCCGCATCAGGGGCTGGATGACGAAGATACGATTGCCGATCAGCGCCGCGCCGAAGACCGTCAACACAGCGAAGATGAAGATGGAGATGAAGACGATCTCTTCGCTCTTCAGGCCGTCGAACAGGCCGAGTTGAGGATAATAGACCGTGATGGTGCCAAGCCGCTTCGCACCGTCGACGCCGTTGTAGATGATTGGCCGGTCAACGGACTCCAGATTGCCCTTGTAAGATTTCGGGATGGTCGATTGCGTGACGTCGAGCTGGCCGGAAAGATCGCGGACGTTGACACGGACGATCGCGCCTTCGGCAACGGTGGTCGCGCTGATCTGGGTGACGCTGTCTTCGTCGAGGTCCCATAGCGGCTTTGCGAGGGCCTGGGCATTAGCGACGAGGAGAACCGTTATGTGATCCTTGATTTCCTTTTCGGCGCGTTCGGACGACAGAAAAAGGAAAAGGACGAAGAGCGGCGCTACGAAAACCAGCAGCGCACCGCAAACGATCGCGAAAAACCTGTTTTCGACCGAATGGCTCATAGTTCCGTTAGCTCCCCGGTCATAGACCAGCGGATTTTGGGCGCGCCGCTTTCTACAACTCTTTCGCGTAGATTTTCATGAATCCGTTAAATGTTGCTGAAACTGTGGGGTTAATGGAAATCAACGATAGTATAGATCCAAGACGTTCTTATTTTTACTTTCTCTAATATTTATTCCCGGACATGAAAAAACCCGCCGTCCCAAAAGGGAGGCGGGTCTCAAATGCTTCAGGTCGAAGATGCCAATCAGGCGCTGGCTTCTTCGCCGCCTTCTGCTTCGTCTTCAGCAAGGCCGGCTGCCGGGGCAACAATCGTTGCGATCGTGAAGTCGCGGTCGGCGATGACCGGGGTCACGTTCTTCGGCAGCTTGACAGCCGAGATGTGGATGCTGTCGCCGCTCTTCAGACCGGAGAGGTCAACGGTGAAGAACTCCGGGATCGCATCGGCCGGGCAATGAACTTCGACTTCGTGGCGAACGATGTTCAGCACGCCGCCAGCCTTGAGGCCCGGGGACTTCTCGTGGTTTTCGAAATGAACCGGGATTTCGACGGTGACCGCCGTGTTGCCGGAAACGCGCAGGAAGTCGACGTGAACCGTGAAGTCACGGACCGGATCGAGCTGGTAGTCCTTCGGCAGAACCTTGATCTTCTTGCCGTCGACGTCGATCGTTGCGATCGTCGTGAGGAAGCCGCCGGCGTGGATGCGCTTCGTCACCTCATTGGTGTTGAGAGCGATAGAAATGGGGGCCTGCTTGTCACCATAGATGACAGCGGGAATGAGACCATTGCGGCGAAGTTCACGGGCGGACCCCTTACCAACCCGTTCGCGCGCCTCGGCCTTGAGCTCGTAGCTTTCGTGGCTCATAGCTATTCCTTTCGAGGTTATTTGGAGAGTTCATTCGCTCGGTCATGCGCCGTATCGATTGAACTGGAGGAGGGCGTACCCTGCCTCATCCGCGTTGCCTCCAAGGGTGTCTACGCGGACGCGTGGCGTATAATACAAAGCGGCCAAAGGTGCAAGCACCCCCGGAATGCGAAGCCTTGTGGTGACATTGCAACTGCCGCGAACAAGCCTGAGGTGGCATGTCTATCAACGCCTTGACATATACCCTCGGCCCCATCAACAGTCGAATGCAATCGATTGGCGTCAGAAGGAGAGGTCGGGCATGCGTTCCAGAGCAATCGCCGCCGCGGTTTTTTCCATGGGTCTTGCTGGCGCATCACAGGCTGCCGACGTCAATGAGCAAGGCGCCAAGGAACTCCGCAACATCCTGACCCATTCGCTTTCGCAGGACCTTGCCCGCAGCGATTTCGTGACCGTCAAGCCGGCCGGCGATCAATATGAGATTACCTACGATCTCGCGAAATTCTTCGACAAGATCAATTCGAATGCGTTTTCGGTCACGGGTTTCAAGCCGCTGTCGCTTTTTGCGCAGCCGGTCGAACAGGGACGGTGGCATCTGACGGGCGACAACAGCCTCGATGTCGCCCTGCATTCGCCGACCTCGGACATTGCCTATTCGATCGTTTCCAGCTCTTTCGACGGCATTTTTGACCCTACCATCGAAATGATGCGGTCGATGGGTATCAAGAGCAGTGGCGTGAAATTTTCGAGTGCCGGCAGCGGCCCGAAAAGCGGGCGCAAGATCGATGCGACAATCGACAGCGCCTCCTTTGCCCATACGGTTACCGACAGCAGCGAAGCCGGCAAGGTCGACCTGCAATTGCAAGGAACGCTGCAGCGCTTGCGTGAGCAGTTCACTGTGCGTCCGGACGCTTCGCCCATCATTTTTAGCGCCGATAGCGTCGATACCAATGTCACAGCGACAAGCCTGCCGGTGAAGGATCTGCGCGCGCTCATCCGTTTCTTCGTTCAGCACGTAAAGGCTAAGCAGCTGTCGCAAAGCGGCAGCGAGAAGTTCGAGCAGCTGGTCCATCAGGCCCTGCCGGTTTTCGGTTCGCTCGGCAAGACCGTGACCGTGAACAATGCGCTGGTGGCAACGGAGAGGGGCAAGGTCGGCGTCAAGCGCATCGACTATAGTTTCAAGATGGACGGTCTAACCAAGGCTTCGAACGTCAATCTCGAGCTTAGGGCCGAGCAGTTCACCCCCGATGCCGATCTCGTGCCGGCTGCCTTTACGCCCTTCCTGCCTGCGGCGCTGGACGTTCAGCTCGGCGTGCCCAATATCAACTTTGCCGGTCTCATCGATGCCGGGCTCGATTCGATTGCAACACGGGCGACGCCGGTTTCCGGCGAGGCTCTGAAACGCACGATGTTCCCGAGCGGCTACGGAACGCTGGAGTTCCCGAAGATCAGCGCAAAGTCTGACGTCTATGACGTCGAGGTTTCCGGCGCGCTGAAGGGCTCGACCAAGCCGCATTCCGGCATTTCGCTGCAGGCGACGATCCTGGCGCGCGACTTCGACAAGACGGTTGCAGCACTTCAGGAGGCCGCCAAGGCTCAGCCTCGTTTGAATAGCGTTTCTTTCAGCCTGCTGGCCGCCAAGGGTTTTGCCAAGACCGACCCGGACGGCCGTCTCCGCTGGGACATCACGATGGATGAAGACCGGACGGTGACGGTCAACGGACAAGTGATGAAGAAGCCTTGAGGTTTGAGGGCAAGCCCATAAAGTTCCATGCGAAAGGCCGCTCGGCTCTTTCCAGATTTCCACGTTTCTTTTCCATCATATTTGGGGGTGAATTATGCGTTTCAAAGCGGTTGCCACGGCGGCTGTTCTCGCTGCCGGCGTGGCCGGCCTTGTGCAGGCGGCTGACGTCAGTGAGCAAGGTGCCAAGGATCTCTACGGCAATCTGACCTACTTCCTGCCTGATGATATCGCCAAGAGCGGTGCGATTTCGGTCAAGCCGGTCAGCACGCACTATGAAGTCACCTATGATGTGCAGAAGCTGCTCGACAAGTTGAACGTGAGCGATTTCGCCATCAGCGGCCTCAAGCCTTTGATGATGCTGGCGACGCCGCTCGATAGCGGCCTCTGGAACATCGAAGGCAACAATGCCTTCGATATCACGGCGAAGTCCAAGCCCGGCAGCGGTCCCGACACCGAATTTCGCTATGCCCTGGCGTCATCGACCTTCCAGGGCGTGTTCGACCCTGCGCTTCACTATCTGCGTTCTATGGATATGAAGGGCAACGGCATCACCATCGCGACAAAGACCACCGACGCAGATAAGAGCGTCCAGAAGAATGACGCGACGGCCGACAGTATCGTCTACACCCTGTCATCGGCAGACAGCGGTGAGCCGGGCAGGCTCGATCTCAAGATGAACGGCAGCCTGCAATCGCTCTACGACAAGATTTCGGCCGACGATGCAACGCTCGGAGAAATCAAGATCGCGGCGATCGACTTCAACGCTGGCGCGACCAGGCTGCCGCTGAAGGCGGTGAATTCCCTGTTGCAATTCGTCTCCGAACACAAGGATGAGAAGACGCTTTCCGATGCCGACAGCAAGGCGGTCAAGGCCCTGCTGATGGATGCGATGCCGATTGTCGGCTCCTTCGAGGAGTCCGTCGCGATCAAGGACATTGCGGTCACGACGCCATTCGGCAACGGCGGCCTGCAGAAGATGGGCTATTTCTTCAAGGTAGCCGGGCCAGCCAATGCCATGAACGCCGATTTCGGCCTGAATGCCGAGAAGCTTGCCCTGGAAACGGGCCTGATCCCTGAAGACTATGTCGCCTTCATTCCCGATACGGCCGATATACAGGTACAGGTGCCGAACCTGAATTTCTCCGCTCTGGCGGATGTGTTCCAGCAAGCCGATTTGAAGAACCCGGAGAGCGATAAAGCCCTGGACGAGAAGCTGCAGAAGGCCATGTTCCCCGACGGGACGATGACCATCAACTTCCCGAAGATCAGCGCCGTCTCGGGTCTTTATGATGTCGAGGCTTCGGGCAGTATGCGCGGCTGGCTGACCGAAAAGGACCGCGTCGCCATGAAGATGACGGTTCTTGCCCGCGATCTCGATAAGACGATCGCCGCCATCCAGGAGGCCGCAAAGACCAAGGAGGATCTGTCTCAGCTCTCCTTCGGCCTGATGATGGCCAAGGGCTTTGCCAAGACGGATGCCGATGGACGCTCGCGCTGGGATATCGATCTTTCCGACGACGGTCACGTGACGGTCAACGGGCAGGTCATGAAGTGAGCCACTCCGAAATCAGAATGCGATCATGTTCGTCCTGAAGCCGCTGAGCCAGCGCTCGATCTCTCTCTTATGGGCCGGCCAGGTGCTGGCGGCTACAGGCTCCGAATTCTACATGGTCGCAGTCGTCTGGATTGCGGCCGACTTCATCGGCCGCGATGCGGGATATGTCTCCGCATTGCAGTCCGGTGCGCTGCTGTTCGGCAGCCTGTTCGGCGGCATCGTCACGGATCGCTGGCGGCACAGCACGACGATGATTACTGCCGATCTGCTGCGTGCGGCTCTATTGCTGATGCTGTCCCTGGCAGGTCTTCTGCATCTGATGAGCCTGCCGCTGTTGATCGTGCTTGCCGGAAGCATCGCGTTGTTGACGTCGACGTTCGATCCGTCGCTGCAGGCGACTCTGCCGGTGATTGCCGTCGATGCCGAAGTCCGGCATGCGACCAACGGCTTGTTCGATGCCACCCGCCGCATGGCGCGTATTCTCGGCCCGAGCCTGATCGCGCTTGTGAATGGGCTCCTGCCGAAATCTCAGTTCTTCACGGTCACGGCTGCTACCTTCATATTGTCGGCGCTTGCCGTGTGGCTGGCGGTGGCGAAACTTCCAACGCTGTCGCGGCGCCGGGATTTCTCCGGAATGGCGGCTGTGGTGGACGGCGTTCTCGGTGGCTGGCGCGCAGCGCGGGGCCATGCGGCAATCCTCTATGGCCTCTTCACCAACCTGATGGGAAACGTTGCCTGGGCGATGGGCATCCTGCTCGGCATGATCCTGCATTTGCGCGAAACCAGCGCCAACCCGTTGACCGACTATAGCCTGATGATGACGGCTTACGGCGTCGGCAACCTGACCACCAACCTGATCCTCGGCAGCGTCAAGCCGCGCCGGCCGGTGGTCTGGATCATCGTGGCGAAGCTCATTTTCGGATCTGGCGTTTTCCTGCTGCCGCTGATGCATGATCGGATCGGGTTGATGATCGTTGCCTGCTTTGCGGCGATCAACGGTCCCTTCGAGAACCTTGCCACGCTGCACCTGATGCAGACGCGCTGCGAGCCGCATCGTCTGGCGCAGGTCTATCGTCTATTGATGTGCGCCATATTCACCGGCCTGCTTCTGGCCTACCTGATGTCGCCAACCCTGTTCGCGTGGTTCGGCATCGGGCCTTCGATTATGGGATCGGGCGCGGCCGTCTTCATCTCGGGGCTGTTGGGCATTGGCCTGCTCGCATGGAAACAGGCGCATCCTGCGGGAGCAAAGGCCACCTGAGGCGGGCCTCAGGCTCAGTCGAACAGGCTTGAAACCGATTCTTCCTGGCTGGTGCGATTGATGGCTTCGCCGATGAGGGTCGCCGTCGTGATAACGCGGATATTCGGCGCCGAAAGTACGGCGGTCGTCGGCTGGATGGAATCGGTAATTACCAGTTCCTTCAATTTCGAGTTTGCCACGCGGGTCACCGCGCCGCCGGAGAGAACGCCATGAGTGATATAGGCGGTAACGCTTGCCGCACCTTGTGCGAGCAGTGCTTCGGCAGCATTGCAAAGCGTGCCGCCGGAATCGACGATATCGTCGATCAGGATGCAATCCTTCCCGGCCACTTCGCCGATGATGTTCATCACTTCGGACTCACCCGGGCGGTCGCGGCGCTTGTCCACGATCGCCAACAGACAGTCAAGACGTTTTGCCAGGGCGCGGGCGCGCACGACACCGCCGACATCGGGCGAGACAACCATCACGTTGCCAATATCGTAATTCGCCTTGATATCGCGCGTCAGGATCGGAACCGCATAGAGATTGTCCGTGGGAATATCGAAGAAACCCTGGATCTGGCCGGCGTGCAGGTCGAGGGTCAGTACGCGGTCAGCGCCGGCCTCGGTGATCAGATTGGCCACCAGCTTGGCCGAGATCGGGGTGCGCCCCGAGGCGCGACGATCCTGGCGGGCATAGCCGAAATAGGGGATAACCGCGGTTATGCGCCGCGCCGACGAGCGGCGCATCGCATCGATCATGATCAGCAGTTCCATAAGATGATCGTTGGTCGGAAACGACGTCGGCTGCACGAGGAACACATCCTCGCCACGTACATTTTCCTGGATCTCTACGAAAATCTCTTGGTCGGCGAACCGACGGACGCTAGCTCTTCCCAAGGGAACGTTGAGATAATTGCAGATCGCTTCGGCAAGATGCCGGTTCGAATTGCCTGCGAAAACCTTCATTGTGGCCCGCCTATTACCAACCTGATAGCCGCGCTTTTAACCGCCTTGCTCTCGAATGCAAGAGGGAGAGACACGTTAGCTTCATATTTCTGAAAAGCTTTTAGCTATCCACCGTTGGATTCGCGCCAGGAATTGAATTCCGACATGGTTTTGGTGGCAATTTTCTGCATGACCGTTGGAGGAACGGCCGACCAAGGGTCGCCACGCTTCAAAGGCGCGCTTTCTGAGCCCTGGATGCGGTGGACGCGGTTGCCGTTGCTATCAAGCACATCCCAAACGTAGGTCACGGAAATCTGCGGGCCGTCTTCGAAGGCGGAAAGATAGCCCTTGAGAATATAGGCGGCACTGGAATCGGTTGAGCTCTTGATCGTCAGGCCAAGCGAACGGGCGTCGGCACCAAGCTGGCGCGACAGCGGAGTGACGGCTTCCACGGGAGCGCCGATGATCGGCAGGAAGCGGACGCTGTTGCCGCCGGCCGCGGCCGTGGGCGGCAGCGACGCCTGTTGATCCGGCTGCTGTTGTTCCGGTTGAGGATCGTCTGCACTCTGCTGCTGCTGTGGCGGTGGGTCGTCCGACAGGCGCCGGTCGGCCTCGCGCTGTTCGTCGGCCTCCGAAAACTGATTGTTAGACGGAGCGATGGAGGCGGTCCGGGAGCCGTCGAGCGGGCGGGAGGCATATGGATTGCTGCCGCTCGACCTCAGCGCCGAGGCCTGCTCGTCGAGCGTGCCGCTCCCGCCGTAACTTTGCGGCTGATAGGCTTGCTGGGAGGTCTGCTGCCGATAACCGTAACTGTCCTGCGTGTCCTGATAGACCTGGCGGCGCTGGGGCGCTGAAGCCATGCGCTCGACGTCGCGCTGCGTGACCGGGCTGGAGCTGACATCACCGATGGCTTCGGGCGGCGTCAGGGCGTCCGTGGTATTGCAGGCGGAGAGCGCGAGGCAAAAGCCGGCGACAGTCAACGTTATCCTGACCAGTCCCATAGACGCGATCCTTTCTCCCGACGGTCTTACCGTCCAGGATCGCTATCTTACGCCCCTAACGGTTAAGAAATTCGAGAGGGTGGCGAGAAAGGGCTTTTGGCGCCTGTGAGGTCGTCAAATAAGTTTGTCCGAGGGTCATGGCGGTGCCGCTGTCGGAATCCATGATGATCATATGGACGAAGAGCGACATGTTCTCCTGGATCTCCAAGGGATTGCCCATATGGAACATTTCGTACTCCATCCATGACGGCGAGAAGCGGGCGCCGAGAGAGTAGCCGCAGGCGTTCAGCCGGTGGCGAGCAAGGCCGCGCTCGTCCATGATCTTCGCATGCATGTCGAAGATGTCGCCGAAAGTATGCCCCGGCATCAGGATCGTTTCGATCGCCTGCAGGGTTTCCAGGCAGGCGCTGTAGAGCTCGCGGTGGCGATGGCTGGGAGTGCCGATGACGACCGTGCGCATCATGGCAGCGTGATAATGCGCATCCACACCGGCCCATTCGAGCGTCAACTGGTCATTGGCGTCGAGCTTGCGGCGGCCGGATTTATAGCGGCAGAGCAGGGCTTCCGCACCCGAGCCGATGATGAATGCGTTGGCGGGATAATCGCCTCCACCCGAAAAGACGGCGCCCTGCATGGCCGCGAGAATATCCGACTCGTCCGCGCCGGCCTTGACCACAGACAGGGCTGCGTCGAGGGCATCGTCGGCCAGTGCGGCGGCCCGTTCGACATGGGCGATTTCCGCCGGGCTCTTCGTCAGACGCAGACGACTGATAAGATAAGAGGCATCGATGATCTGTCCAAAGCTTGCAAGCTGATGATCGAGCAGGCGAGCGATGCGACCCGTCATGCCGTGAGTGTCGTATTCGACGCCGATACGGGCACCGAGCAGATCGAGATCGGACAAGAGCTCCTTGAGATCGAGCGTCGGATCGGCGTTGACGCGGTCGACCCATATGCGGATGTCGCTGATGACGGAGGTCAGCTGCGCCTGACGCAGATCGGCCGAGCGCGTCAGGAGCGTCAGCGACCCATCCGCCTTGACAACCAGCGTCTGGAAAAAGCAAAAGCCGAACGTGTCGTAGCCCGTCAGCCAATACATGCTCTCCTGTGCGAAGAGCAGCATGGCATCGAGCTTTTCTTCCTGCATTCTCGCCAGCAACCGTGCCAGACGAGCATCGAATTCGCTGCGTTCGAAATGCACGGCCATATCAAGCTGCCTTTCCGATGGCGATGGCGGAAATCTGCCGTCCGTAATCCGGCTCCTTCGCATGCGTCGTGCGCCGATAGGAGAAGAAGCGCTCAGGATCCGGATAGGTGCACAGGTTCAGGCTTTCGGCGGTGACGCCCGCCTTGCGCAGCCGATCGACCGTGAGGGACGGCAGATCGAACATGGCATGACCGTCGCGTTCCGAAGGGGCGAAATATTTGGCATAATCGGGATCATGAGTGATGAAGCGCTCGACGAATTCGGGACCTACCTCATAGCTCGCCTGGCTGATCGACGGGCCGAGGCAGGCAAGGATCGCTTCACGTCGCGCGCCAAGCGCTTCCATCGCATCGATGGTATTTTCCAGCACGCCGGTCAGCGCGCCCTTCCACCCCGCATGAGCGGCGCCAATCACCCGATTTTCCGGATCGGCAAAAAGGATGGGGCCACAATCGGCGGCGAGGACGCCGATTGCGATGCCCGGTGTCGCCGTGACCATCGCATCGGCCTGCGGCCGGCTGCCATCGTAAGATGTGCCGATTGTCACGACATCGGGTGAATGGATCTGATGCACGGTAGCGAGCCGTTCGACGGGCAGACCGAACCAGCCGGCCACGCGGCGGCGGTTTTCCTGCACGTGCTCGCGATCGTCATGCGAACCCAAGCCCACGTTCAGCCCGCGATAAAGGCCTTCGGAAACGCCGCCGGCGCGGGTGAAATAGCCATGGCGAATGCCGGCAGCCTCGGCGGCGCTCAGCAGCGTGCTTGCAAGTGGTGTCGGCAACTGCAGTGTCCCTTGATGTCTTGGTTCAGCCTGTCGTGCGATGAATAACGCAGCCGCGGCGAAGCAGTTCGATTTGACTGGGATGTTGGCCCAGTCCGGCGCGCACTGTCAATGCGTAGGGATCGATGGTCACGTTTCAGCCGACGGGACGAAAGGGCAGGAGATCGATCGCCGGGCTGGAGACCGCCAGCACCTTGAAGAGCTCTCCCATCTTGCCTTCGCCGGCGCCTGCCAGCCTTTCCACGGCGACACGGATATTCTCCTGGGTCGCCGCATCCTGGTCTCTGCCAAGGGCTGCCGCCCGCTCCAGCAGGCCGAGACCGACGAGGAAATCGCCCTGATGACAGCAGCCGTTGATGTGCATGCCGGAGGCGAGGGCGGTTTGCGCCAGATGCTGGAAATCGACATGGCTGGTGAGATCCGCTTCGCCCGGATGTTCCAGCGGCGGATCGTATTCGTGCATGCGCACGGCCTGCAGCGTATCGCCGAAGCCTGTCGCCATGTGGCCGTAGTCGATGGCAAGCGCCGTGCCGCCATGAGCGGCAAGCCTATCGCAGATCGTCGTCATAACGGCCTGACGGGCGGGTGCGATTTCGAAAATCGTACCGATCGGCGGCAGTCCGCCCTCTGGAAGAAGTGCAGGATCGAGCGTGGCGACGCCCGCCGTGAAGCTCAGCTCGTCGTTGGCGTCGAGGCCGACCGTGCGCTCGCGGAAGCCGTTGGCGGTGCGAACAAACTGGCGGATGGGAATGGCGTCGAAGAGTTCGTTGGCAGCGAGCAGGGTGAAACCTTCAGGCACCTCGCCGAAATCCGTATGCCAGGAGATTTTTGCGCCGTAGGCATCAAGGGTCTGGCGCTGGAAGCCCTGCAGGCGCTCGCTGGTTTCGACGAGATGGACCGTCATGGCATCATAGAGCGGCGGGGCCAGCTTGCCGATGACGCGCAGCATGTCGGACATCATCGTGCCACGGCCCGGACCGATTTCGACAAGACGCACCTCGGCAGGAGTTCCATGTCGCTGCCAAGCATGCACCATGAAGACGCCGATCATCTCACCGAATAGCTGACTGACTTCGGGCGCGGTGACAAAGTCGCCGGATTGCCCGAAAGGTTCGCGCGTCTTGTAGTAACCATGCACCGGATCGGCGAGACACAGCGAAAAATAATCGGTGATGCTCAATGGTCCGTTGGTGCGGATGATGGCTTTGATTTTTTCCCCGAGCGCCGTCGTCATTCTATGCTTTCGCTAATGCGTGGCCCAGACAGACTGGGAGTGTCTTTCAAGAAGACCACGCGATATTGAACTCCACCTCAAGCTATCTGCCTTGCCGCTGCCTGACGGGCGCGGATAACGGCCCAAAGGCCTATCGCCACCATCGGAAGCGAAAGCACCATCCCCATCGTCAGCCAGTTCGTGCCGAGCAGATAACCGAGCTGCTCGTCAGGCTGACGGAAGAATTCGACAAAAATGCGCGAGAAAGCGTAGCCGATGACAAAAATGCCGCTGGCCGTGCCCGGTTTCTTCAGCGTCAGCGCCCAGCGCGTAAGCACAAAGAGAATAAGGAAGAGGATGATGCCTTCGATGCCGGCTTCATAAAGCTGACTCGGGTGCCGCGGGTCTGGGCCTGCAGGGCACACGCCGTTATGGGCGGCGATCACATGTGGGCTGCAGAAGACCATCGCCCAGGGAACATCTGTGACGCGACCCCAGAGCTCGCCATTGATGAAATTGGCGATACGGCCGAAGAAAAGCCCGATCGGGGCGACGGCGGCGACGATATCGAACAGGCTCCAGACGGGAATCTTGTTTCGCCTTGCGAACAAAATCATAGCGATGGTGGTGCCTATTAATCCGCCGTGGAAAGACATGCCGCCGTTCCAGACTTCGATGGCACGGATCGGATTGGCCAGGACCGGATCGAGATCGTAGAAAAGGATATAGCCGATGCGGCCGCCGAGAACGATGCCGAAGGCTACCCAGAGAATGAAGTCATCCAGATGCTGGCGCGTCATCGGTGCTGTATCGTTCAGCCAGAGCCTGCCGTTATCGACCAGCCGCCTGGCATAGAACCAGCCGAGCAGAATGCCAGCGACATAGGCAAGTCCGTACCAATGGACTGAAACCGGGCCGAGAGAAACGGCGACCGGATCGATATCCGGAAAAGGCAGGATGGCGGCGAGATTGGCGGATGTCAGCAAGATCGTCAGGCCCGTTGCAGCATGTTCCCGAAAGCACCGTGCCATTTCGGGGCAGGATCATGCTAAATATCCAAAATGTGCGCGGAACATGGCGTTCGCTGTCGAAACGGTCAAGTCGATTGTTGATCTCGCCGAGATGGCAGCTCCGGTTGTCCAGTCCTATCTCAATTTGCTTGCATCGGCCCCTTGGAAATCCTACCTCAGCACTATCTGGCCCATATCGATGCCTGACCGTTGAGGGCCGACGGCTGCAAGGAGATTGCCATGAGCACTGGACCGAACCGAATCTTGGATGAATTCGCCAAGCTGATGACCGATGCCGCCGGTGCTGCCCAGGGCGTGCGCCGCGAAATCGAGACCGCCTTCAATGCCCATGCCGAGCGCTGGCTGAACAGCATGGATATCGTCAAGCGCGAGGAATTCGAGGCCGTTCGAGAAATGGCGATCAAGGCGCGCGACGAAAACGAGGCACTGCTGGCGAGAATCGAAGCGCTCGAAGCCAAGCTCGCTTCAAAGGGCAAATAAGCCTGGACTTCTGTTTGCTGATCGGCGCGGCACCCGTTTGCCGTGCCTTTTTCCTCTGAAAATTTCCGTCAGTTTTTCCACCTGTGGACATAGGCAAAAAAGCCAATCGCCAGAGTCGGTTATGACTCCCTTCTGAATAGGCGTCCGAAGAGCTTTCCACAGTGCCGTTTCCAAAATCACCGTTCAGGGGCTGGCATGCCGGGCATGCCACTATACACTGATTTTAAATGATGATTCGAAACGGACTTGGTAAGCCCCGGGCATGGTGGAAGCGTTAGTCTGGCAGCCGTTCAACATCATCCCGAGGATGTTTCCGGAGTAAAATTGTTTGCGTTCTTTCAGTGTCGAGCCACGGGAAAACTGCAACCGATCCGGTCAAGAAGGTGCTGCATGAGCCTTATGGAAATGGAAGCCGAACGACAATCGAATCCGGTCGACATGATCGAATTCGTTGCTGCCAACAACGACTGGTCGTTCGAACGGTCGGGCGAAGACGAAATCGCCATGACCGTCGAAGGACGATGGACCGACTATCACGTCTCGTTCTCCTGGATGGAGGAATTCGAGGCGCTGCACATAGCCTGCGCATTCGATGTCAAGGTTCCGGACCCGCGCGTCAACGAGGTGATCAAGCTCTTGTCCTGCATCAACGGGCAGGTGCTGATGGGCCACTTCGATCTGTGGCGTCAGGAAGACATCGTCATCTTCCGTCAATCGCTGCTCTTGTCGGGTGGGGCGGAGCCCACGAACAGGCAGGTGGAAGTGCTGCTTTCCAACGCGCTTGACACATGCGAGGCTTACTATCAGGCTTTCCAATTTGTCGTATGGTCCGGGCTCGATGCAAACCGAGCCATGGAAGCCGTACTCTTCGAAACGGTAGGCGAAGCGTGACATGACAGGTGAACAATCCGCCAATGCATTTGCGTCCTCCGGGCCGATCGTTCTGATCGGCGCGGGCAATATGGGGGGCGCATTGCTGACGGGGTGGCTGAAAAACGGCGTGCCGGGCTCTTCGGTCGTTGTCGTCGATCCCAATCCGGCCGAAGCGATGCGGAAAATGATTGCGGATGCGGGCGCAAGCCATGTCACCGAAGTTCCGAAAGGCTTGACGGCGGGCGTTCTCTTCATCGCCGTCAAGCCGCAACTCATGGACGCGGTTCTGCCGCCGTTCAAACCGCTCGTCGGAGAGACGACCGTCGTCGTCTCCATTGCGGCCGGCAAGACGCTCTCTGCGCTTGAGACGCATCTGGGAGACGCGGCCATGGTACGCGCCATGCCGAATACGCCCGCCATGGTCGGGCGCGGCGTGACCGGCGCTTTTGCCAATGCGCGCGTAAGCGATCGCCAGCGGCAGCTGGTCCAGAACCTGTTGAAGGTATCCGGTCCGGTCGAATGGGTGCCTGGCGAAGCCGATATCGATTCGGTGACTGCGGTTTCGGGCAGCGGGCCTGCCTATGTTTTCTATCTCGTGGAGTGCATGGCGGAGGCGGGCCGAAAGCTTGGCCTGCAGGCGGACCTCGCCATGCGGCTCGCACGGGAAACCGTCGCGGGGGCTGGTGAATTGTTGCACCAGTCTCCCGACGACGCTTCGCGTCTGCGCCAGAATGTGACGTCTCCCGGCGGAACGACTGCAGCGGCGCTCGGCGTGCTAATGGCGGAAGACGGCATGCAGCCATTGTTCGATGCGGCTCTGGAAGCAGCGCGCAAGCGGGCGCAAGAGCTGGCAGGCTAACAATTTCAGGAAAAGTGCATAGCGGTTTTCCGCCTGGAATTGCATAAAAGCCAAGAGCTGGAACGGTTTAGCCGTTCTGCGAAGCGCTAAAGCGTTCCAGGTTTTCGATAAAGGACAGGGCATGACGGAAGAGATCACCTATGGCGATTTCGAGCGGGTGGATATCCGCGTCGGAACGATCATTGAAGCGGAGACTTTTCCGGAAGCACGCAAGCCTGCTTACAAGCTCAGAATCGATTTCGGGCCGGAGATCGGCATCAAGCGTTCCTCCGCACAGATCACCGTACATTATACGCCGGAATCTCTTATCGGCCGGCAGGTGTTGGCCGTGGTCAATTTCCCGCCACGCCAGATCGGACCGGTGCGTTCCGAAGTGCTGACGCTCGGTTTCGAGGATGAGTCCGGCGCAATCGTTCTCGCTGCGGTGACCCAGCCGGTGCCGAACGGTAAGAAGATGATGTGAGCTGTATCCCTTTCGCAATCGAAGGGAAGTGCCCTCAGTGGATGTCCCTCGATAGCGGATCGCTCAGGCTGAAATCGAGAAATTCCGCTTCGAAGCCTTCGCGTTGCGGCGAACAGAAGGCGGGACCGACCGACACTTCCTCCAGCATCGGATCGAACCAGGCGAGCCTCGCCATGCGCCACTCGCTCATACGGTCGGTGCGATACTGGATGAAGAGGGCATCGCCGTTGCGCGTGACCCGTGCCGACATGGCATCGAATTCATGATCGAGCCGGAAGGCCGACCAGTCGGAATTGCCATTGGTGACGACGACGCTGAAATGCCTGGCGCCGTCGGTATATTCGATCCCGCATTTCATCCAGTGCCTGGCATCGTGGCGGATCATCAGGCCGGCTTGATCGTAAAGCTCGCGATAGTGGCCGACAAAGGTGACTGCTGCTGTGAAATCGCCACGGCGCGGCGTGCCGAGAAAATGACCGTTGTCGCGATGGAAGCCGTAATAGGTCTCCTGCCAGAAATCGGTCTTGTCGCCGGAACGGACAAACAATCGTCCTTGGTTCACCTCCCACATCGGCGGCGCATTCAGCCAGTGCATGCCATCGATATCGATCGCCATGTGACGCCTCCTCAGGCAGGAATGCGGATAGTGGCGCGCAGGCCGCCGAGCGGGCTGTCGCCAAGCGTGACGTTGCCGCCATGGCTGCGGGCGATGTCGCGCGCGATGGCAAGGCCGAGGCCTGTGCCCGACTTGTCGAGATTGCGGGCCGAATCCAGCCGGAAGAACGGTTTGAAGACGTCATCGCGCGCCGCGGCTGGAATGCCGGGGCCATCATCATCGAAGATGATCGTCAGCCATTTGGCACTGTGCCTTGCCTCGATACGTAGGCTGTTGGCATAGCGCCGGGCGTTCGTGGCAAGGTTCGTCACCAGGCGGGTAAAGGCATTCGGCCGGACGGAGATTTGATCGTCACCGTCGATGGAGAAGCTCATGGATTTACCGTGCAGCGTGAAGTCCTGCTGGATCTTCTCGAAGATATCGCTGAGCTTGAACTGACCGACATCTTCTTCTGCCTCGCCGCGTGCGAAGGCCATATAGCCCTCTAGCATGCTTTGCATGTCCTCCACATCTTCGCTAAGGCCGGCAAGATCCGGATTTTCACCGACAAGGGCAAGCTGCAGCTTGAAGCGGGTCAGAACGGTTCGCAGGTCATGGCTGACGCCGGAGAGCATCGCCGTGCGCTGCTCGATCTGCCGTTCGATGCGCTCGCGCATCAGAATGAAGGCGAGACCGGCGCGGCGTATTTCGTCGGCGCCCCGAGGGGAATAGTTTTCCAGTCGCTGTCCTTTGCCGAAGCTTTCCGCGGCCTGAGCGAGAGCCAGGATCGGACGGATCTGGCCGCGCAGGAACAGGACGGCGATGCCGATCAGCACCAGTGAGGTGCCGACCATCCACAGGATGAAGATATGGGTATTGGAGGCATAAGTCTGGCTGCGCTTGGCGAAGACGCGCAGCACCTTGTCGGGCAGTTTGATGCGGATTTCGACCAGGCTGGAGTTGCCGACCGTATCGATCCAGAAGGGCAGGTTGATCTGATCTCGGATCTCGTCGCTCAGAATGCCGTCGAGGATCGAAAAGAACGGTTTTTCGGCGGGCGGCGGCAGCTCGCCACCCGGTTCGATCGAAATGGCGAGATCGAGCTTCTGGCGTGCCATTTGGGTGATGGCGGAATAGTCGGCATCCTGCGGATAGGTCTGGATGATGGTGATGATGGCGGCGATGTCGCGCGTTGTCGCCATCGACAGGCGCTGGGTCACCATCTGCCAGTGGCGCTCCATGAAGACGACGGTAACCACCGCCTGCAGGATGATCATCGGCAGAATGAAGATCAGCAATGAGCGGGCATAGAGGCCGGTCGGCAGGATATAGCGACGCATCCAGCGCGAAAGCCACCGCAATCCGTTGGACGGCGTGTGATCCTGGTCGCGTCTGATCGAATCGAATGTCACCATCACCTGGTCCCGCGGAGCCGATCTCAGTCTATGCTAAGGCGGTAGCCGATGCCACGCACCGTCTGCAGCCAGATAGGGTTGGCCGGGTCGTCTTCAATCTTTCGGCGCAGCCGGTTGATCTGCACATCGATCGTTCGTTCGCCCACCTCTGCGTCATTGCCGATGAGCTCGTGACGCGGGATCGTCTCTCCGGCACGCTTGGCAAACAACAGCATGATTTCCTGCTCGCGGTCGGTAAGCCGGATGAGTTCCGCCGCCTTCTTCAGCTCCTTGCGGGTGAGCGAAAACGTGTAAGGTCCGAACATCACAAGCTCGATCTTCGGGGAATCGGCGGGCGCGTTGCGGCGAAGGATATTGTTGACGCGCAATACCAGCTCACGCGGGTCGAAGGGCTTTGGCAGATAGTCGTCCGCGCCGGCCTCAAGGCCTGCTATACGGGAATCGGCTTCAGCCAGTGCCGTCAACATGATGATCGGAATGTTCTTGATCGCCCGCAGGCTCGACGTCAGCGCGATGCCGGATTCGCCGGGCATCATCACATCCATGATGATGAGGTCGAAGTCGAGCCCTTCCAGCTTGCGGCGGGCTTCGGCGCCATCGGCGGCAGACGTGACGCGAAAACCTTTCTCCATGAGATAACGGTTGAGGAGGGCACGGATACGTGTGTCGTCGTCCACCACCAAAAGATGTGCTGCGTCATCCGAGATTGCTGCTTTTGTCGTCATTCGGTCTGTCTCGATCCTGTCCTACCCATCGATTGCATTGAGGCACTCCGCACCGGCACCGCGGGCTGAATCGCCGTCATTTCCCCGTCTGCATTCCCCTCAGGAAACGCTTCACGCTTTCGCGCGTCGCTTCCGACGCGCCTTCGAATGCCCTTTCAATGCGGCGCGATTGCGGCTCGGCCAGTGCCAGCGCCAGATCGCGGCCGGCTTGCGTCGGATACAGCTTGCGCTGCCGCCGGTCCTCCGGACCTGCGACCTGGCGAATATAACCCGAATCGATCAATTGTTTGAGAACCCGCGCCAAACTCTGTTTGGTGATCTGCAATGTTTCCAGAAGGTCCGCAACCGTCATGCCTGGTTCGCGGTTAACGAAATGGACGACACGATGATGGGCCCGGCCGAAACCGCTCTTGACGAGGATCTGGTCCGGATCGGAGACAAAATCACGGTAGGCGAAGAAAAGCAGCTCGATAATCTCGAAATCGATGCTTCCCGCGTTCTGCATCGGTGTGCCCAGCAGCTCCGTTTTTGCCGCATTCTGGCTCATCTGTCGTGGCACCGTGACATTTCCTTTCCTATTATGGAGCATCCGGGAAACTTCCGCAAAAATATGTCAGCTCTGTTGACGCATTTCTACGTCGTTGCCCGCTTTCGCACAATGCCGTGCGGCCCGAACGGGCTGCCCTATCGGGAAATTAAGCGCGGTCCCGCAAAAACTCCAACATATCCTGTATATTAATCCGTCGCCACAGGGGCAGAATATGGCCGATAGCGATCATGCCTTGAGGTGGCGAGATTGTTAGAGAACAATGGAGCGAGAAGCAGGCGCCCTTGCTGAAGGTCGCGCATGTCCGGCCGTCGAACGGCAACCATCGTGAAAGCGGGTATCTTTTCCGCGCCATCCGCTTCAAGGCAGGGGCGAGATGCGCCTGTTGCCAAACGGAATTGATGTTGATCCGCACAAGCCGGGTGTTTGTCGGCCCGGCTTGTGCGATCCGATCTAGTTACGACTTACGGCCGAGAACGGCACCGACGATCGCGGAGAGCACGCCGCCGGCGACCAATGAGGATATGCCTTGCGCGATGAGGCCGGTGAGAGCTTCGCTGCCGATCAGGTTCAGGATCAGGCCGCCGCCAAGGCCACCCACGGCACCGGCGATCGTTCTCGCAATGAGATTGATCCCATCCTGCTTCAAAACGGCGCTCGCGGCGTTGCCACCGATCGCACCGGCAATCAATTGCGTAATGATAGGCCCTAGACTTTCCATGACTGCCCTTCTCCCATAGTTCCGGAGACGCTTCCGGATGCCCTCTCGCGGCGTCCCGGATCGATGCCAGGGAGCGGCGATAATCCTTCATCGATATTAGGATTACATCATGCACGGATCGCTGGAAATAGAAGAGCAACTCAAACGGGAGAATTCCCTAATAATTTCAGGGGAAATCCTCGGTTTGGACATGCGGCCGACCCGCCGCATGTCAATTTCGCCATCTTATGTGGTCCTGCGAGGCGAATCAGCGGTAGACGTAGACGATGCGGCGTGTACCCGGATCGACCAATACGGGTTGGTGGTTTACCTCGACGTAGCTGTATTGGTAGTCTGGAATACGGTGTACTTCCACGCTTTGCGGAATGGTGGCGCCAACCACCAGATCTCCACGCAACTGAACGGTATCGACTGGATTGTCGTCGATATAGGTGCGGACTTCCTCAGGCGGGGTGATTGCGACTACATCGCCACCGCTCTGATCGACGGGCCCCAGCAATTCGTCGCTCGGATCGGGCTGAACGCGCTGGACGCTGCCGGTCTGGATCGGATCGGTCTGTTCATAGGTGATGGTGGGAATGCCCAGGTCATCCCGGTGGTCCTGAACGACGACCGAGGTGCCATTCTGTTCGACGCTCAGATATTGCGCATAGACCCAGCCGCGCATGCCATTGACGTCGACCCGGCACCAGCGGCTACCTTCGACGCAGCCGTCGAGTGTTGCTTCGGACCCGCGAGTGGCGACACCAACGGTCGGGAATTCCGCACCGGGCCCGGAACGAACTTCTATATCCGTGGCGGTGGTTGCGGCCATCTCGGCCTGGGCGAGACCCGCACTGCCGAGAAGGACAAAGCCGGTCAGCAACAGATTTCTCTTCAAGGACATTGGTTTTCTCCTTCTGTCTTGAAAGACCTACCTTCAACGTTTCGAGTGCCTGAGTGTTCCGGTTTGCCGGGCACCAATAGGTCATCGTTCGATGGGAGGATCAAATAAGCACTTGAAAACATGGGTATTATCGAATCTTGAGGTTCGGTTGTCGCGTTTGGACCACTTTGAAGCTTCGGGGGCTGCTTTGTCTGATGTTTGCCGTTATACCGGCAGTACGACGATCAAACAGACGAGGCGCTCCATGGGCATGCTCCAGGCCGGCATTATTCCGGTGACCCCTTTCGAACAGAACTGCACTATCCTGTTCGATCCGGAGACCAAGGAAGGCGTGGTGGTCGACCCGGGCGGCGATGTCGATATCATCCTGCAGACGGTGCGCGAGAACGGCATTACCCTTAAGGCCGTCTGGCTGACACACGGCCATATCGATCATGCCGGCGGTGCCGACGAGGTGCGTGAGGCACTCGGCATCGAGGTGATCGGCCCGCATGAGGACGATCGCTTCCTGCTGGAGGATATCGAAGCCAAAGGCAAGATGTTCAACATCAGCGGCGTGCGCAACGTCACGCCGGACCGCTTCCTGAAGGAGGGCGACAAGGTTTCCTTCGGCGAGCATGAATTCGAGGTTTTCCATTGCCCCGGCCATGCGCCCGGCCATGTCATCTATGTCAACAGGAAGCAGGGCTTTGCACATCTCGGCGACGTGCTGTTCAACGGCTCGATCGGCAGAACCGATCTGCCCGGCGGCAATCATCAGCAGCTTTTGGAATCGATCCGCGACAAGGTTTTCCCGCTTGGCGATGAAGTCGGCTTCATCTGTGGTCACGGGCCGGGGAGCAAGATCGGCGACGAGCGCCGCACCAATCCCTTCCTGCGTGGGCTGTAGGCAAAGCGTTATCAGCGGGCCTTTTGCCCCGCATTCCCGTGGCATCTGGAAAGAATATCGTCGACAACATTGGCGAGCGGCACTGTTGCGTCGATGCTTATCGCGTTCTTCGGAATGTCCTCCTGCGTCGCGTGTAATCGCACGATGATGTCTCGCTCGGCGGGCTTGCCGCCAAACTCATCTTCCGGTCTGGCGGCAAGCCGGCGGCTTAGTGTGTCCAGATCGACGTTGAGCACGAAGACCTCATCGAACAGATCGATAAAGCAATGAAAATTCCTTGAGCCGCCGCAGAAGAAGGTGGTCGGATTGCTTCGATCGGCGACGAGGGATTTGACCTTGCCGACATCCCAAAGGTGATGTCTGTGCCCGAAGGCCACATCGCCAATGTGCTCCCGAAGGACAGAGGCATCCAGCGGTTCACCCGTTTTCGGATCGCCCTTATAGGCCAACTCCCGATCGCCATGGATGACATGGTAGCCGCGCCGCTGCAGTTCGGTGGCGACAGAGGTCTTGCCAGCTCCAGAAACGCCGTCGATCAAGTAATTCCTGACGCCCATTCTCCAACCTCTGAAAAGCTTCTTCGCGCAGCCAGAAATGATGGCAACACGCATAAAATGCCAGTGTGACCATGGCAGGACATTATCACAGAGTGTCTGGATGAGAGTTTTGGGCGCAATGGGGCCGGCGTTCTTATCAGAGACGTTGTTTCAGAGAAGGCGTGGAGCGTTCAGTGTGCGAGAGACGGCAATGCGGGGACGCTGCCGCAAATCCAGGCGGAAAGACGAACGCTTCCCGATGGAGCTATTCCGCATCAATCAGGCGCCGCTCGGAAGCGGCGCCTTGGTTCCTCGCATTGTCATTAGGAGCACGTCTGGAATCAATCGGCCGTGCAGAAATGGCGCATGCCGTCAAAGCCGACATAGGTGCCGGTGCGGCCATCGAAGCTTCTGTAGCGGTCGTAGCAATAGCGCATCCATGCGGACGACCAAGGACGCAGACCGTATGCCGGCGCTGGCGCATAATAGCTGACGTCGCGTTCGACATAGACGCGGCGCGGTGCTGGGCGATAGTAGTAGCCAGGGGGAGGAGCGTCGTAGCCTGGGTCGACATAGGCCGGGGTCGGTTCGACGTAGCGCGGCTGGCTGGCAATGGCGGAGCCGACGATCAGGCCGGTTGCGAGCCCGGCGGCGCCGAATGCCCAGCCGTCTCGGTTATGATGGCGCCAGTATTCGTCGGCGGAAGCGGCACTCACGGAAGTGATCGTCAATGCCGCCGCGACGGCGGACATGACAAGCGTTTTGCCGAGTATGGTCATTGGCCTATCCTCTAACGGAAGCGGGACAAAAGTCATTCCCGCCCTTTCATGGGAGGCAAATTATACGTGGCAAACTGAATGCAGACTGAATGACAAAACCCGGCATTGCTGCCGGGCCTCAACTCGAATTTGAAAGCCGTAAGGTGTCTTAGCCAGCAATCTGCAGATTGACGGCCTTCGGCCCCTTGCCGCGGCGATCCGGTTCCGTGTCGAAGCTTACCTTCTGGTTTTCCGACAATCCTGCCAGACCAGAAGCCTGAACTGCAGAAATGTGTACAAAGATGTCCGCGCCACCCTTGTCCGGTTTGATGAAACCGAAGCCCTTATCGGTATTGAAAAACTTTACAGTGCCAGTCTCGGCCATGCCTCAGGTCCTTTTCTCTCTGCCCACCATCCACACGGGCAGCATTACTTGTGTTGCCCTTGCGGGCGCTTGCAGGCAGTTCTCGAAATTTGAAGGAAAAGGTCCCCGTAACTCGGCATGGTCTCGATGCGATGTTTGCCACCCCGCTTCTCGACCAAGCTGACCGGAATATTAGCGTTTCCGGCTCGCAATTCTATTAGGACTTCCCATGCTCTAAAAATGCCCGAACACTGTTGAGAGTGCTGTGTTTATGGGAAATTGGCAAGCAAAAGTTTTTTAACGTGGCACAACAGGCACAATACCGTAACGCGAATATGTTAAGGCGATTCGCAAATTTTCCCACTTTGAAACAAGTTTCTAAGGGTTTTGCATCGCTCGCGATATAGTTTTGGCGAAATTTCCCCAAATCCGCTGGTGTGAACAGCCGTTTTCGATTGTTCGAAAAATTTTGGCGTGCCATGCCGTCAAGCGCCTAAAAGCGCGCATTTCCGGCGTTTTTTATGCTGTGGCGTCGCGCCGCCGAGTCAATTCCGGCACCAATTCCACGGCCAGCATCGCCGTAAACATCAAGGCGCAGCCGGCATAGCCGAGAGGGCCGATGGTTTCGCCGAGCAGCAAGGCGCCGAGTGAAGCCCCGAACAGTGCCTCCGAAGACAGGAAGATCGCGGCTTGGGGAGCGGTCGTATAACGCTGGCCGATGATCTGCAGCGCGAAAGCCAGGCCTGAGGAAAAGATGCCGACATAGAGGATCTCGCCGAGTGCGGCGCTAATATCGGCGATGCTGATCGGTTCGATGGCGACGGCAACCGCGAGAGCGAGAACGGCGGTGACGGCAAATTGCGTGGCGGAGATGCCAAGCGGCCGGCCGGTGTCGTTAACGGCGGAGCCGGCGAGCGTGATTTGCGCTGCCCAGAAGAGTGCGCAGATCACGGTCAGGAAGTCGCCGACGGTGAGGCGCGAGAAGGAGCCACCCGACAGCAGGTAGATGCCGCAAAGCGCCATCAATGCCGCGGGCCAGATGACCCAATGCGGCGAGCGGCGCAGGAAGATAACGGCGATCAGCGGCACGAAGACCACGTAGAGACCGGTGATGAAGCTAGAATTCGTGACCGTCGTTGTCAGCAGGCCGAGCTGCTGCGTTGCCGCTCCGCCGAAGAGAGCGAGGCCGATCAGCAGAAAGGAGAGCCAGTTGCGAGGCGTCAGCGGCTTGGCGGCCTTCCTGTTTTCCATCCACACGAAAGGCAGGACGACCATGGTGGCCACGGCGAATCTGAGGCCGATGAACCAGAAGGGTCCGATCGCCTTCATCGCTGTCGATTGCGCAACGAAACCGCCGCCCCAGATCGCGGCGGCAAGCAACAACAACAAATTCGCCTGTATGCGAGACATCTGCATCCTGCGGGAAGGGGAGGAAAGAATGAGGCCGACCGTTAGCAGCTGCTTTTGCTTGCGGCAAGGCCGAAAGATGCTCCAAGCGGCGCGTTGAGCCTAACTTGCTGCTCTCGAAATCCTCAGAAGCGCACCGTCGCTTTCATCGGTCGTTATCAGCAACGCACCGTCGGGCGCGACCGTTATGTCGCGCAAGCGGCCGAATTTTCCCTCAAACATTCGTTCCCGCTCGGTGATTTTGCCTTTGCCGTTCTGGCTTAGCCGTGAGAGCAGCTCGAACTTCAGCGCCGTGACGAGGAAATCGCCGTTCCATTCGGGAAACATCTTGCCGCGATAGACTGCAATGGCGCCGGGGGCGATCGAAGGGTCCCAATAGAAGCGCGGCTGCTCCATACCTGCCTTTGCGGTGCCGATGCCGATTTTCGTGCCGTTATAATTGACGCCATAGGAAATGACCGGCCAGCCATAGTTCTTGCCGGCTTCGGGCGTGTTGATCTCATCGCCGCCCCGAGCGCCGTGCTCTGCCGTATAGAGTTTGTTCGTCTGGCTGTCGAAGGTGATGCCCTGAGGATTGCGATGGCCCTTCGTCCAGATTTCGGGAAGGGCACGCTTTCCGTCTCTGAACGGATTATAGGCAGGAATGCTGCCATCGGCGCCGATATGGATGATGGAGCCGGCATCGTCGTGAAAATCCTGTGCGCGATCCTGTTGGAAGCGATCGCCAAGGCTGACGAAAAGGCTACCATCGCGGGCGATCGCGATGCGCGAGCCGTATTGGAGATTTCCGCGCGACAGCTTGTTCATCACGAAAATGCGCTTCACATCGGTCAGCTGCTTTTCGTCAGGAGATAGTGTGGCGCGGAATACGGCCGTACCGCTTCCGCCGTCGCCTGCCACCGAGGCGGTGAAATAAAGGGTGCGGTTGCTGGAGAATTTCGGATCGAGTTCCACATCCAGCAAGCCCCCCTGACCATGGGCATAAACCTTGGGGACGCCTGAGATTGGAGCGGAAATCTTGCCATCACGGATGAGCCGCATGCGGCCTGGCCGTTCGGTCACGAGATAGGCACCATCGGGCAGTACGGCAACCGCCCAGGGATGTTCCAGCCCGGCCGCGATCGTCTCGACCTTGACGTCGACCTTTTGCGTCTGGATGGTCTGTATAGGTTCGGCAAACACCGATGTTGCCGTCAGCAGGGCACAGACCATCAAGGCGATCGCAAATCGGTTTCCGCCTGAATCCGCTTTTGCCTCACGCATCTGTCTGACCTCCCAATAGCCTCGCTTTTGCAAGGTGGGGCCGTTCAGTTGCCATTCAAGGCTGGTTGCGGAGCCGATAACGTCTTTGTGTTCTCGCTTTTGACTGATGGATGCTTTTCGGCTCATTCACGCCTGCTTGCGAGGGAGGCGTTTTGCACGCGAGAGGCATCCGGCCGGCCTCGTGGGAAGCTGATACCGAGGGAAGTATTTGATCTCTATTAGAAATTCCCAGCGTCCTCAGAATCCGATTCAGGCGCTTCGCGTAATGATTCAAGTTTGGATCGAGCGGCGATGCCTGGCTACGATCCATGCGGTCGGGGCAAAACCGGCAAGCGCGCTCGCGGCCTGGCTTCTAGCCGGGTAAGGAAAGCTTATGCACATGGCCCGGAAACCCATGAAATAAAGCCACTGTGACGCCTTTGTGCTTGAAACGTCGGCCCATATTCGACATAGAGCTTAGCGCAGAAATCTGGTCCACAGGCTTTCTGCCATTTTCAACCGAATAGGACCGATCACCATGGCCTTTCTTGCCGACGCTCTTTCCCGTGTAAAGCCTTCTGCCACCATCGCCGTTTCCCAGAAAGCGCGCGAGCTGAAAGCAAAAGGACGCGACGTGATCGGCCTCGGCGCCGGTGAGCCGGATTTCGATACGCCCGATAATATCAAGACGGCGGCCATCGACGCGATCAATCGCGGCGAGACGAAGTACACGCCGGTCGCCGGCATTCCGGAACTGCGCAAGGCGATCGCCGCCAAGTTCAAGCGCGAGAACAATCTGGAATACGCTCCCGAGCAGACCATCGTCGGCACGGGCGGCAAGCAGATCCTGTTCAACGCCTTCATGGCGACGCTGAACCCCGGCGATGAAGTCATCATCCCGACGCCGTACTGGGTTTCCTACCCGGAAATGGTGTCGCTGTGCGGTGGCACGCCGGTTTTCGTTGCCACGACACAGGCCAACAACTTCAAGCTTCAGCCGGCCGATCTTGAGAAGGCGATCACGCCGAAGACCAAGTGGTTCATGTTCAACTCGCCGTCCAACCCGTCGGGCGCGGCCTATTCGCATGCTGAGCTGAAGGCGTTGACGGACGTGCTGGTCAAGCATCCGCATGTCTGGATCCTGACCGACGACATGTACGAGCACCTGACCTATGGCGAGTTCAAGTTTGCCACTCCGGTCGAGGTCGAGCCGAGCCTCTACGACCGCACGCTGACGATGAACGGCGTGTCGAAGGCCTATGCGATGACCGGCTGGCGTATCGGCTATGCTGCCGGCCCGCTGCAGCTCATCAAGGCGATGGACATGATCCAGGGTCAGCAGACCTCGGGTGCGACCTCGATCGCCCAGTGGGCTGCCGTCGAAGCGCTGAACGGTCCGCAGGACTTCATTCCGCGCAACAAGAAGATCTTCGAAGGTCGCCGCGATCTCGTAGTCTCGATGCTGAACCAGGCGAAGGGCATTTCCTGCCCGGTTCCGGAAGGTGCCTTCTACGTCTATCCGTCCTGCGCCGGCCTGATCGGCAAGACGGCTCCGACCGGCAAGGTCATTGAGACGGACGAGGATTTCGTCTCCGAACTGCTGGAATCGGAAGGTGTGGCGGTCGTCCACGGTTCCGCTTTCGGCCTCGGCCCGAACTTCCGCATCTCCTACGCGACTTCGGAGGAGCTGCTCGAGGAAGCTTGCCGCCGCATCCAGCGCTTCTGCGCCGCCTGCAAGTAAGCGACCCATAATCGTTCAATTGAAAAGCCCGCCAGAGATGGTGGGCTTTTTGCATTCAGGTTGATGGTTTCATCTTCATCAACTGATCCAAGCGTTTCGCAATTTGAATCCGCCAGTCGGCGCAAGTCTTTGAAATCGGAATCAAAGACCGAGCGCTGTCAGCATGATGAAAGTGGCGAAGAGAATGAAATGGGTCATACCCTCAATGGCGTTGGTTTCGCCGTCGTTGAGGTTGATGGCGGCGACGATCAGGGTGATCATTACCATGACCGTCTGCACTGGCGACATGGCCATCATGAAGGGCTGGCCGGTATAGAGCGCAATCGCCTCCATGACCGGCACCGTCAGGATGACGGTCGAAAGAGAGGCGCCTAAAGCGATATTCACTGTCGCCTGCATGCGATTTCTGAGCGCCGCCCGCAGAGCAGTCAGAATTTCCGGTGCGGCGGAGATGGCGGCAACGACGATCGCGGCGATGGCGGGCGGAGCGCCCGTGCCCTTGAGGCCGGTATCCATGAAGGCCGACATGAATTCCGCCAGCACGCCGATCAGCACGACGCCGATCAAGATCGTGACGATCGAAGTTGTCGTGGATTCTTCTTCATGATGCTCTTCAGCCTCTCCGGCAGCGAGTTTCTTCTCCGAGCGCGGATAGCTGTAGCTGAAGAAATAGCTGTGCCGGCCGACCTGCATGCGCAGGAACAGCGCATAGAGGGCGATCATCGCGACGATGGTGAAGGCCGAATAGTAGTGCCATTTCGCATCCGGGATGAACTCGGGCACGATCATCGAAATGCCCATAGCGGTCAAGATCATAACGCCATAGGTCCGGCTGGAATCGTCATTATAGGGCTGTTCGCCATGTTTCAGACCGCCGAGAAGAGCAGCAAGACCGAGGATGCCGTTGATATCGAGCATGACGGCGGCATAGATGGTATCGCGCACCAGCGTCGGCGAACTCTCGCCGCTCATCATGATGGCGAGGATGATGACTTCGACCGCAACGGCCGAAAGAGTGAGGATCATCGTGCCGTAGGGATCGCCGACCTTGACGGCGAGGGTCTCTGCGTGGTGGGCGACGCGCATGGATGCTAATACAATCGTCGCGATCAATGCCACGGCGGCGACCATCGCAGTGCCTTGGCCCATTTCCAGTATGGAATGCTCGCCGACATAGGCGACGACAGCAATCGCCAGTGCCACTAGCAGGTTTTTCTCCTGCTTAAACCATTTCGTTATGATCACTTTCCCCACCTTTGCGCCGATTCACGGTTGCACTCTAAAGCAAGGATTTCGCACATCAAGCTTGCGGGGAGGAGGGCGAAATTTGCAGTTAACGCGGTTTAATGGAATACTATGCGGACAGGTCTGCCCAATCACAATGTCGCGGCATCCTCGAACCCGTCTCAGATGCACGCGATTCTGCCGGCAACGTCCGGTTCGAAGGTCTTGGCAGATGAGAAGGAGGGTCTGAATGGTCAAGGTCGTTTACGAAATCGTGCCGCATGACGGTGGGTGGGCTTATCGCTTCCGCGACGTTTATTCGGAAGCGTTTCCAACACATTCCGAGGCGGTGGAGGCCGCGAGGATCGTGGCGGCGGAACAGCAAATCGGGGGAGATTCAGCCGAAATCAGCTGGCAGGACGAGAGCGGCAAATGGCATGAGGAATATGCCGATGGCGGTGACCGACCGGAAACGGAAGTCATCGACGGCCAGATGCATTTTCCGCCGGTGGATACCGCTCCAGGCGCCTAGATCTGCCGCTGGCCGACTGCCTTTTCGATAACCGCGTCGACGAAATGACGTTTCTCGGCAGTGTAGCGATCGCCATCATGTCGATGCATTCCGGCGAGCTCCAATTTCAGCGCGGCATAGGCTGCCGCTTCTGCAGGATGCGCTCGAAGATAATCGCGAAAGATCACCCGGCGCTCGTGGGTCCGGTTGTTCGGCGGGCAGAGATAGACGCGCTCCGGCGGCCTGCCGTCGCGCCGCATGAAGGCCCAGACATCGTCGTCGTAGCGATTGCCACGCGGTTCGTAATTCTCCTGCAGAAGAATCTGGGTCGCCGCAGGCACATCGGCTGAGCTGCGGAAGATGATATCGATGTCGATAAGCGGTTTTGCGGCGATCCCGGGAATGGATGTGCTGCCGATATGTTCGATCGTCACGACATAGGGCGCCAGCAATCGTTCGAGCTTTTCGCGGATGCGTTCGAAATCCCCTGGCCAGCATGGGTCGTACGGCACAAGTTCCACCGCTGTTCCCATGGTCAAAATCCATTCTCCACGTTGTTTTCCTTGATGTAATCAAGCAAACCCGCAACGAGGGCATCGAACGTCACGCGGCAGCGTGGCGACGTCTTCAGATTTTCATGCATGACGATCCAGGTGTCGATCTCCACCTTTATCTCGGACAATATCTGCACGAGGTTCGGATCGCGGCTTGCCAAGGGGATCTGATAGAAACCGATGCCGATGCCGGCGCGCAGCGCATTGTGGAGCGCGATGCTGTGATCGGAACGAAAGCTGAAGGAAGCGCCTTCGAGCATCGGATAACGCTTCAGCATCATGCGTATATAGGCAGTCTGGCGATCGAAGCCGATGAGCTTGTGCCGACGCAGTTCCTCGAGGGTTTCGGGCTTGCCGTACCGCTCGATATAATCGCGATGGGCGAAGAGGCCGAGAGAGATGATGCCGATATGCCGGGCGAGCAGTGCTTCTTGCGCCGGCGCGACCATGCGCACGGCGATATCGGCCTCACGTTGCAGCAGATCTTCCACCGTATCGGAGGCTGAAAGCTCGACGATCAGGTCGGGATAGATTGCCTGCAACTTGGCAAGGATCGGCGGCAGCACTTCCGTGCCGATGACTTCGCTCGCGCTGACGCGCACTGTTCCGCTGACTTTGTCCTTCGAGCCGGAGGCTGCGCGCAACAGTGCGGCGGTCGTGCTCGCCAAAGTCTCGGCATAAGGTCTCAGAACGAGGGCGGTGTCGGTCGGCAACAGCCCTTGTTGCGAACGCGTGAACAGCTCTGCACCGACCGATTGCTCCAATGCGAGGATATGACGCCCCACAGTCGGCTGTGTCAGGCCGAGTTCGCGGGCAGCGGCCGACAGCGAGCCGTGCTCCAGCACGGCAAGAAAGGTGCGATAGAAATCCCAGCTTGGTTCAGATAGCGACGCCATACATTTATATATATCATCTGCAGATTTTTCAGCAATTTCGTTTATCGCCGATACCAAGCATAGTCAGCCCATCGAAACCGATGGAGATGACGATGAGCAACAATAAGGAAAGCACGAAGACGGCCCTGATACTCGGCGCGACCGGCGGCATTGGCGGTGCTGTCGCGCAAGGGCTTACCCTTCGCGGCTGGCGCATTCGGGCGCTGAACCGCAATGCGGCCGAGGCGGCCCGCCGCCAGCCGGAGTTCGACTGGTTCCAGGGCGATGCCATGCAGGCGGATGATGTTCTGAAGGCGGCGCAGGGTGTCGATGTCATCGTGCATGCCGTCAACCCGCCCGGTTATCGCAATTGGGGTAAGGTCGTCCTGCCGATGCTCGATAATACGATTGCCGCCGCGAAGGTGGTCGGTGCGCGGATCGTGCTGCCCGGTACGGTTTACAATTTCGGTCCCGATGTTTTCCCGAATGTCACGGAAGATAGCGCGCAACGGCCGAAGACCCGCAAAGGCGCTATCCGCGTGCAGATGGAACGGCGCCTGCGGGCGGCGGCAGAGCAGGGCGGTACGCCTGTTATCATCGTTCGCGCCGGAGACTTCTTCGGTGGTGCGCGCGCCAACAGCTGGTTCTCGCAGGCGATGGTGACGCCGGGCAAGGCGATTACTTCAATGACCTATCCAGGCAAGCGCGGTGTCGGCCATCAATGGGCCTATCTGCCCGATGTTGCCGAGACCATGATCCGGCTGATCGAGAAGGGCGACGAGCTGCCGGCTTTCGCCGTCTATCATATGCGCGGTCATTGGGATGGAGACGGCAGACAGATGATTGAAGCCGTGCAGCGCGTCGTTGGACACAAGGTGAAGGTGAAATCGTTTCCCTGGTGGATAGTACCGCTGGCTTCTCCCTTCGTGACATTCATGCGGGAACTGCGCGAGATGAGCTATCTCTGGGATGTGCCGCTGCAGATGCGAAACGACAGGCTGGTGGCTGTTCTTGGCGAGGAACCGCATACGCCGATCGATGAGGCGGTGAGGGCAAGTCTTGCATCGATCGGCTGTCTTCCGGCAGCTTGAGCCGCCGGTCAGGCATTCTGTCCAAGGGCACTGGTTACAACAGCGAGTGGAAAAGCCCCGCAACATCTTGGTGCGGGGCTCATCGTTAGCTTTATGCCGGCCTTGCCACTGGGGAAGAGGCCGGTCCGTCAGAGATGTTATGCCGCTTCGTCCAGGGTCGGATAGTCGTCGTAGCCCTTCGCGCCGCCGCCGTAGAGCGTTGCCTGGTCCCATTGGGCGAGCGGTGCGTTTTCCTTCAGGCGGCGGACGAGATCCGGATTGGAGATGAACGGCTTGCCGAAGGCAACGACATCGGCCTTGCCGCTGTCGACGGCTTCGATCGCCATCTCGCGGGTATAGGCATTGTTGACCATCCAGCCGGCCTTGCCGCCTGCAGCCTTGTAGGCCGAGTGGAGAGCGTCATAGTCGAAGGGCAGGAAGTCGCGCTTACCGCCGGTCTGGCCTTCGATGACGTGGATATAGGCGAGGTCATATTTTGCCAGACCTTCGACGACGTAGGTGAAGAGCTGTTGCGGCGCCGGATCGCTGGCATCGCCGGATGGCGTGACAGGCGAGATGCGGATCGCCGTGCGGCCGGCACCGACTTCCTTGGTGACGGCATCGACCACTTCGAACAGGAAACGCGCGCGGTTCTCGATTGCGCCGCCATACTGGTCGGTGCGGTCGTTGACGTTGCCGCGCAGGAACTGGTCGATCAGGTAGCCGTTGGCGCCATGAATCTCGACACCGTCAAAGCCGGCATCGATCGCAGCGCGGGCCGCCTTGCGGTAATCCTCGATGATGCCCGGGATTTCCGAGGTTTCTAGCGCACGCGGTTCGGAAACATCGGCAAAGCCGCCGGTGCCGTCGCTGTTGACCAGATAGGTCTTCGAATTCTCAGCGCGCTTGGAGGTCGACGAGACCGGCTTGCCACCATTCGGCTGCAGGGTCGTATGGGAGATACGACCGACATGCCACATCTGCACGACGATCTTGCCGCCGTTGGCATGCACGGCATCCGTCACCTTCTTCCAGCCATCGAGCGCTTCCTTGCTGTAGAGGCCGGGAACGTTGGCGTAGCCCTGACCCTGATGGGTAATCGCCGTTGCTTCGGTGATGATCAGGCCGGCAGTGGCGCGCTGGGCGTAGTATTTTACGTTCAGTTCATTCGGCACTGCATTCGGCGAGCGATTGCGCGTCAGAGGTGCCATGACGATGCGGTTGGCGATGGAAATATCACCCAGCTTCGTCGGTTCGAATAATTTGGTCATGGATCGTCCTTTCTATAGGGGGCGGGGAAATCAGGACGAGGCGATCGCCAGGTCCGAAGAACTATGGTGGTTAAGGCAGCAGCTTCTCGGGGAAGATTGCGTCGGTGACGGGGGGCATGGGCGCAAATACAGGGAGCGCAGCAGACATTTTCAGAGTTCCTTCTGCATGGCCGCGAGGAATTCGGCGATCGTTTCCTCGTTGCGCTTGTAGAAAATCCACTGGCCAAGGCGCCGCGTCGTCACCAGGCCGGCGCGATGCAGCGTGCCGAGATGCGCTGAGACGGTCGATTGCGACAGGCCACAGCGCTCGAACTGGCTAGCGCAGACGCCGAGCTCCAACGGGTGCTCCTGGGTCGGGAAATGGGTGTGCGGATCTTTGAGGTGATTGAGGATTTCGAGCCGGGCCGGGTGGGCCAGAGCCTTCAATATCTCGTTCTTGTCCATGGCGTTCACCATATGAATATCGAATAATTGCGATTTATGTATCGACGATTTTCGATATATCAAGGGCGACGCTGAAGATTATTTTCGGCAAGGCCGTCGACGTGCGTGCTTAGAAATTAGGCAAAAAAAGAGGGCCACCGGAATGAACCAGGGCCCTTATAGGTGTGAAGGTCAAAACCTCCAGAGGGGAACAGCCAATGCGGTGGAACTGGGAGGAAAAGCCACCGTGTGCATCAGCTGAGTGCGTTATGATGCTAATTTGTGCAGTGCGCAATGCTTTTTTGTGCATGGCAGTTATGCGTTTGCTACGTCGTCGGCAAAAGGGCAAAAAAAAGGGCCTCCGGAGTGAACCAGGGCCCTATAGGTATGAAGGTCAAAAACCTCCAGAGGGGAACAGCCAATGCGGTGGAACTGGGAGGAAAAGCCACCGTGTGCATCAGCTATGTGCGATATGGTAGTTAAATGGGCAGGCTTCAACTCTCATTTGTGCATATCAGCTATGCATCATATGCGTGGCTGATATACTAGCCGTAAAAAGAGTTCGTTATCAGTGACTTACCTTCGTCAGAAGTTCCAGTTACGAGCCTTCGCGACAATAAAATCACGAAAAACCTTGAGCTTGGCCGCGTTCTTCATCTCGTCGGGATAGCAGAAATAAGTGTCGAAGGACGGCACGTCGGCATTGATGGCAAGCTGAATGAGGCCGGGGTCGCGGCCGACGATATAGTCAGGCAATACCGCGATGCCGATACCAAGCAGGCAGGCGCGCTTGATCGACGTCTGGCTGTTGATCTGCAGGTGCGGCACGCGCTTGTTGTCGGAAGACCGGCCGGCGATCTCCAGCCAGTTGACGTCGAGCAGGTAGTTTGGTGCCGGCTCGCCGAAGCTGATGATGCGATGTTCGTCTAGATCCTCCACCGACTGCGGCTCGCCGTAGCGGTTGATATAGGAGGGGGCCGCATAGACGTGCATGTGCACGGTAAAGAGCTTGCGCTGGATGAGATCCGATTGCTGCGGCTGGCGCAGACGGATGGCGCAGTCCGCATGGCGCATGTTCACATCCAGCTCCTCGTTGTCGAGGATCAGCTGAATCTGCATGTCCGGATAGAGCTGCAGGAATTCCTGGATCTTGTCTGTGAGCCAGCCCTGGCCGAGACCGACTGTGGTCGTCACGCGCAGCTTGCCGCTCGGCTTGTCGGTCGTTTCGGTCAATTGCATCTTGACCGTTTCGAGCTTCAGCAAAACGTCATGGGCCGTGCGATAGAGCAGCTCACCCTGTTCGGTCAGGATGAGGCCGCGCGCATGGCGGTGGAAAAGCTTAATGCCAACGTCTTGCTCGAGAGCGCTGACCTGCCGGCTAATGGCGGATTGAGACAAGTGCAACTTGTCGGCCGCATGCGTGAATGAACCCGCTTCGGCAGCCGCGTGAAAGATACGCAGCTTATCCCAATCCAATGGCATGCCGTTTCCCCTCATCGGCTGCATCACTCCGCAGCCACGGCGACGGGCATGTGCCCGGTCAAATAGCGTTCCGCCTCAAGCGCGGCCATGCAGCCCATCCCGGCTGCCGTGATCGCCTGGCGGAATGTATCATCGGTCACATCACCCGCGGCATAGATGCCTTCGACGCTGGTCGCGGTCGAATCAGGAGCGGTCCAGAGATAGCCATTGTCCTTGAGTTTCAATTTGCCCTTGAAGAGCTCGGTCGCCGGCGCATGGCCGATGGCAACGAAGACACCGTCGATCGGCATTTCCGTGATGGCGCCGGTACGCGCATCGCGCAGGCGTGCGCCCGTGACCGATGGCGGCATCGGCGGCTTGGCGGGCGTGCCGATGATTTCGGCAACCTCAGTATTCCAGAGGATCTTGACGTTTGCCTTGGCGAACAGGCGCTCCTGCAGGATCTTTTCCGAACGGAAAGTATCGCGGCGATGCACCACGGTCACCGATTTGGCGATGTTGGAGAGATAGAGCGCCTCTTCAACGGCGCTGTTACCGCCGCCGACCACGATCACGTCCTTGTTGCGGTAGAAGAAGCCATCGCAGGTGGCGCAGGCGGAGACGCCGAAGCCCTGGAAATGCTGTTCGCTCTCGATACCCAGCCATTTCGCCTTGGCGCCGGTGGCAATGATGAGCGTGTCGGCGGTCCAGACCTGGCCGCTATCTGTATGGGCAACGAAAGGACGCTTGCTGGTATCGACTTCGGTCACGAGGTCGTTGACGATTTCGGCGCCGACATGCTGTGCCTGCTGAAGCATCTGCTCCATCAGCCATGGTCCCTGGATAGGATCGGCAAAGCCCGGATAGTTCTCGACATCGGTCGTGATCATCAGCTGGCCGCCCTGTTCGAGACCAGCGATCAGAACCGGCTGCAGCATCGCGCGCGCGGCGTAAACCGCGGCGGTGTAGCCGGCTGGGCCGGAACCGATGATGAGCACCTTTGTGTGGCGGGCAGGCATAGTCAGTCCTTTCAATTTCGGCGATTGGGAAACCGCGGCTTCAAGCGCGCAAAGCAGGCGATTTCGCGATCCGCGGCTTCATTTATGATTGCCTTATGCATTTATTCAAGGGCAGCCTTGCATTACACACAGAGCAAATCTGCTTTGTGTAAGAATCAACTACGCGAGAGAAACTTTCTTGCGTATTTTCCTGCCTTATATAGAAGCTGGCGAGGGGGAATTAAAGAAAGGCAAGAAAGTGCTTCGCGCTGAGCTCGATGCCATCGATATCAAGATTCTGCGGGAACTCCAGCGGGACGGACGCATGACCAACGTCGAGCTCGCAGACAGGGTCGGCATTTCGGCGCCGCCATGTCTGCGCCGCGTGCGCAAATTGGAAGAAGCCGGCGTTATCGAAGGCTATCACGCCATGTTGAACAGCCCGAAATTGGGCTTCGATCTCGTGGCTTTTTGCATGGTCGGCCTCAAGCATCAGTCGGAAGCGAACCTCAAGGCTTTTGCCAGCGCAACCTCGGCATGGCCGCTGGTTCGGCAGGCATGGATGGTGTCCGGCGACAGTGATTTCCTGCTGCACTGCGTTGCGGAAAATCTCACTCGTTTCCAGGATTTCGTCATCGAAGTTCTGACGGCGAATGAACATGTCGACACCGTGCGCACCATGTTGACCATTCGGCAAGTCAAAAAGCTCGGCCTGGTGGAGCTCTAGGCGAATGGCGGATCGCCCCTGGCATCGGTCGGTGATTAAGTCTGGCGTGCGCCTCTTTCTAGGCGGCTCCCGGGCTCATGTGCAGGACTGGTTCCCGGGGCTCACCATCGTTCGCAGCCAGAATGTCAGCGAGGTGCTTTACCGCGGCGCCAAGGTTGCAAGCCTTGCCGGCATGGATCGTCTGCGCGAACGTTGCGGCGATGCGGTCTACATCGTCGGCTCGGGTCCATCAATTCGCGATTGCGATCTGAGTGGTCTGGAATTCCGCAGTGCCATTCTTTTGAACGGTGCCATCGGCTTGTCTGGCGACCGGATCGGCGAGCCTTTAGCAATTGCCGTCGAGGATGAGCGTTTTGTCTGGCGACATCTCGACATGCTCCGCGAGAAGGTGGCTCCCGGTTCTCTTTGCCTGTTTTCCGTGGCGGTGCTGCGTGCGCTGTGCGAAATCGACAAAAGCTGGCTGGCGGACAAGACCATCATCTTGATCGACGATATCCGCAAGCCCTATGGTGCGCGCCGCCGTTCGGTCGACGACCTCAAGAAACTGCAATATGTGCGATTGAATACCGAGGGGTCGGCGGGTTTTTCGCTCTCACCGGACCGCGGGGTGTTTCTGGGGGGATCCGTCGCGGTATCGGCCCTCCAATTTGCCCTTTACTGTGCAAAGCAGCAGGTCGGCTTTCTGGGGATCGATATATCCAATGCCGGCGAGCCGCGCTTTTATGAGACTCCCAGCGACATGGCGTTCTCCGGCATTGCGCGGGCAGAGAGTCGCATCATCGAGCATCTGGTGCTTGCGCGGCAGATCGCAGCCGAGCGCGGCGTCTCTTTCGTCAACTACTCCCGCATTTCGGCATTGCTCAAATATGATTTTGGTTACGACGACAGGTTTGCATTGAAGCCGCGGGCGTGATGTTCGCCGGCGTTGGCGAGGCTGCTGTGAAATTAGGGTCGATGGAATGAAGCTTATGCGCTGGCTGAAACCCAAGGCGTCCGACGCCAAGAAGCTGTGCATCGAACCGCCTGAGCCGAGGGCAGGGCGCCACGGCATTGCCATTGCCGCCTGCGTGAAGAACGAGGCCCGTTATATCGAAGAATGGGTGCGCTTCCATCAGGCAGTCGGCATTCGCCACTTCTATATCTATGATAATGACTCGACGGACGAGACCTGCTTGCTTCTTCGAAGCCTGCTCTCTGAAGATGCTTTGACGATTATTCCCTGGGCTGGGCGCATGCGCGATGCGGCCACATCGGCAGTACTGAACGGCCAGGTCATCACCTTCGCGCATGCCATTTTGAATTTCGGTGGCGATTACCGCTGGATGGCGTTCATCGATGTCGACGAATTCCTCCTGCCGAAGGAGGCTGCGACGGTCGAGCAGGCGCTGGAGGCCGTCGGCGATTTCCCGAATGTCTCGCTGCCCTGGCATATGTTTGCGACCAGCGGCCATGAGACGCCGCCGGACGGACCTTTGACGTTGAATTATACGATGCGCGGCGCCGATCCGATGACGACGAAGGAAAATGTCAGCAATTTCAAATGCATCGTTGATCCATGCGAAGTCACCGAAGTCAGTGTGCACCAGTTCCAGACGCGTGCCTATGGCGATCTGACAGCCAATGACGCCGGCAAGCGGTTTACTCGGCGCGCACGCAAATCCCCTGAGTTTTATTCAAACCAGTTCCTGCAGCTGAACCACTACTATACGAAATCCCGGCAGGAGCTGATGGAGAAGCTGGCGCGGGGTTGGACCTATGACAGCAGTGCGACCAAATATCGGGACAAGGTCTTGTCCATCGTCAAAAGCATCGAGGAAGACATGATGGAGGATCGTTCGATGATCGAATTCATCGAGCGCAACCATATTGATCTTAGCCGCTGATCGGTCCGTTCACTTGTTGGCGCCAAGCAGCCGCTTGTAGACCTCGCCGATAGCGGTCGCTTCCTTTTCCAAAGCGAACTCGCTGCGCACATGGCGCACGGCATTTTCGCCCTGGCGAAGGGTTTCCTCTGGATTGGCAAGATAGAAGGCGATCGCTCTAGTCAGGGCCTCGCCATCGCCCGCCGGCACCACGGCGCCTGTTTCGCCCGGTACGATCATTTCGGCATAGGCGCCGGCATCAGAGGCGACGACAGCGGTGCGGGAGGCCATGGCTTCCAACGGTGTCAGGCCAAAACCCTCGTTGCGGGAAGGGGCGACATAGAGGGTGGCGCGGCGATACCAGGGTTTGATATCGTCGACTTCGCCCATGAAGCGGATACGATCGGTGAGACCTGCATCGGCCACCATCTTTTCCAGCTGCTCGCCAAAACTGCGGTGCTCAGCTGTCACGCGGCCGCAGACGACGGCGGTCCAGTCCGGATGGCGCGGCAACAGCTCGATCATCGCCTTGACGAAGAGATCCGTGCCCTTCTGATGGCGGACGCGGCCGAAGCAGCCGATCAGATAGGTGCCGGGCAGGCCGGTTGCGGCCATGCGGTCGTCAGGCTTTTCCGGCGGATGGAAGCTGTTGAGGTCGACGCCGTGCTGGATGACGGTGTGCGGCACTTCGAGAAAGCTGCCCGAGCGCGTGCTGGTGGCGATCACGGCATCCATGCGGCGGATCAACCAGCGTGTGTAGCCAGTGTGGCGGCGCTGGGCTGCGGAGGTGAAGACAAGTTTCAGGCGCATGCGCAGAACGGAGCGCAGCAGCAAACCCACAAGCATTTCGTTGTTGCGGCGGGCATGCCAAACGCGGAGGCGATAGCGGCGCGGCTTCATCCAGAGACCGGGCAGGCGGAGCCAACCGAGCCTTGGCAGGTTTTCCGGCAGGCCAGGGCCGAGTGTGGCGATATGATAGCCGAGCTCGACCTGCTTGGGGATGAGCTGCACGATCGTAGACGTAACGCCGGAAAGCCGGCGTTTGAAATTCGTTGCTATGATTTCGATCTCACGGAGATCGCTCGCATGCGCTGTCTCGCGATCGCGCACGGGCGATCAGCCCCAGGAGACGGAGAGGATTTCGTAAGCCTTGGCGCCACCGGGTGCATTGACCTCGATGGAATCGCCGACTTCCTTACCGATCAGGGCGCGGGCGATCGGGGAGGAGATGGAGATGCGGCCGGCCTTCACATCGGCTTCCTGATCGCCGACGATCTGGTAGATCTTTTCTTCCTCGGTGTCTTCGTCGACGAGCTTGACCTTGGCGCCGAACTTGATCTTCGAGCCGGACATCTTGGTGAGATCGATGACTTCGGCACGCGCCGTGAGATCTTCCAGCTCTGTGATGCGGCCTTCATTGTGGCTTTGAGCTTCCTTGGCGGCATGGTACTCGGCATTTTCAGAGAGATCGCCGTGGGCGCGCGCTTCTGCAATTGCCTCGATGATTCGCGGGCGCTCTTCCTGCTGACGCCAGCGCAGCTCTTCCTGCAGCTTGACGAACCCGTTCTGTGTCATCGGTACCTTTTCAACCATTTTTCTTGTCCTTCACTCCCTGTGTTGCTCTGCTGCAGACACAAAAGAAAACAGGTCCCGAAGGGGTACTTCGGAACCATCCAGAGCCGTTATTCTGTCATCTATAGCAGATTGCGACAGACGAATGCCAGAAAATTCGAAGGTTTAAGGAAAAGCTCCTGTTGAAGCTCCCTCACCATTCGATCGGCTGTCGGGGCCGCAACGAACGTGAGCCGGCTATCTTGCTCACGCTCCCCACGGTCGAATTAGCTGCGTCAGAAATAGCTCTGCAGCGGCTGTACCTCGAGGTTTCCGGCCTTCAGCGCCTTGATTGCCATGGCGGCTGCTTCGGCGCCGGCCATGGTCGTGTAGTAGGGCACCTTCTGCATCAGCGTCGCCCGGCGCAGCGACTTCGAATCCGAGATCGCCTTGTTGCTGTCGGTCGTATTGATGACAAGCTGGACCTGGCGGTTGCGGATCGCGTCCTCGATATGCGGCCGTCCCTCAAGGACCTTGTTGATCTTGGTCGCTTCGATGCCGTTTTCAGCAAGGAAACGCTGCGTTCCGCCGGTTGCGAGCACCTTGAAGCCCTGTTCGGCCAGCATGCGGATGGCCGGCAGCACGCGCGGTTTGTCGTCGTCGCGAACCGAGACGAAAACCGTTCCGTCACGCGGCAGTTCCACGCCGGCGCCGAGCTGGGACTTGGCGAAGGCGAGCGCGAAATCCGTATCGAGGCCGATGACTTCGCCGGTCGAGCGCATTTCCGGCCCGAGGAGAGTGTCGACGCCGGGGAAACGCGCGAAGGGGAAGACGGCTTCCTTGACGGCGATATGCTTCAGCTTGCGCGGATCGGGCTTTTCGCCATAGGCGGCAAAGGTCGCATCCAGCTTCTCGCCGGCCATGACGCGCGCGGCGATCTTGGCGATCGGCGCGCCGATGGTCTTGGCGACGAAGGGCACCGTGCGCGAGGCGCGCGGGTTGACTTCGAGCACGTAGACCGTGTCGTCCTTGATGGCGAACTGAACGTTCATCAAGCCGCCGACATTGAGAGCCTTGGCCATTGCTTTCGCCTGGCGCTCGAGTTCGTCGATCATGGCTGCGGAGAGCGTGCGAGGGGGCAGCGAGCAGGCGGAGTCGCCCGAATGGATGCCGGCCTCTTCGATATGTTCCATGATGCCGGCGACATAGACGTCGGTACCGTCGGAGAGGCAGTCGACGTCGACTTCGATGGCGTTGGTCAGATAGCTGTCGAAGAGCAGCGGGTTCTTGCCGAGCAGCGTGTTGATCTGGCCGGTCTTGTCATTTGGGTAGCGCTGCTTGATGTCTTCCGGCACCAGTTCCGGAACGGTATCGAGCAGGTAACCCTGTAGCTGGCCTTCCGAATGGATGATCTGCATAGCGCGGCCGCCGAGAACGTAGGACGGGCGCACGACCAGCGGGAAGCCGATTTCGGAGGCAATGAGGCGTGCCTGCTCGACGGAGTAGGCAATGCCGTTGTTCGGCTGGTTGAGATCGAGCTTCATCAGGAGCTTTTGGAAGCGGTCGCGGTCTTCGGCAAGGTCGATCGCGTCAGGAGCGGTGCCGAGGATCGGGATACCATTCTTTTCCAGGGCTTCGGCGAGCTTCAGCGGGGTCTGGCCGCCGAACTGGACGATGACGCCGACGACTTCGCCCTTTTCCTGCTCCGCGCGCAAGATTTCGATAACATCTTCCGCGGTCAGCGGCTCGAAATAGAGACGGTCCGACGTATCGTAATCGGTCGAAACCGTTTCCGGGTTGCAGTTGATCATGATCGCTTCATAGCCGGCATCCTTCAGCGCGAAGGCGGCATGGCAGCAGCAATAATCGAACTCGATACCCTGTCCGATACGGTTCGGGCCGCCGCCGAGGATGACGACCTTCTTGCGGTCGGAAACCTGCGCTTCGGAACGAGCGGCGCCGACGAAGGGCGTCTCATAGGTCGAGTACATATAGGCCGTCGGTGAGGCGAATTCGGCGGCGCAGGTATCGATGCGCTTGAAGACCGGGCGGACGTTCAGCGAATTGCGGAGTTCGGCTACTTCCTTCGGGCGCTTGCCGGTCAGCGTCGCAAGACGTGCGTCGGAGAAGCCCATGGCCTTCAGCATGCGCAGATTGGCGGCATCCTGCGGCAGGCCGTGCTCGCGGATGCGCTCTTCCATATCGACGATGTTCTTCAGCTGCTCGAGGAACCATGGGTCGATCTTGCAACCTTCATGCACCTCTTCGATGCTCATGCCCTGGCGCAGCGCCTGGGCGACCATACGCAGACGGTCCGGCGTCGGCGTGCCGATGGCGGCGCGAATGGCGTTCTGGCTGCCTTCGCCTTCCTCGATGCCGGGGATCTCGATCTCGTCCAGACCGGTCAGGCCGGTTTCGAGGCCGCGTAGCGCCTTCTGCAGCGATTCCGCGAAGGTACGGCCGATTGCCATGACTTCGCCGACCGACTTCATCGCCGTGGTCAGAACCGGGGAGGCGCCGGGGAATTTTTCAAAGGCGAAGCGCGGGATCTTGGTGACAACGTAGTCGATCGACGGCTCGAAGGATGCCGGGGTTGCACCGCCGGTGATATCGTTTTCGAGTTCGTCCAGCGTGTAGCCGACAGCGAGCTTGGCGGCGACCTTGGCGATCGGGAAGCCGGTTGCCTTCGAGGCAAGCGCAGAGGAGCGCGACACGCGCGGATTCATTTCGATGACGACGAGGCGACCGTCCTTCGGATTGACCGCGAACTGTACGTTCGAGCCGCCGGTTTCGACGCCGATCTCGCGCAGAACCGCGATCGAGGCGTTGCGCATGATCTGGTATTCTTTGTCCGTCAGCGTCAGCGCGGGAGCGACCGTGATCGAGTCGCCGGTGTGAACGCCCATCGGGTCGATGTTTTCGATCGAGCAGATGATGATGCAGTTGTCCGCCTTGTCGCGGACGACTTCCATCTCATACTCTTTCCAGCCGAGGACCGATTCTTCGATCAGCACCTCCGTAGTCGGCGAGGCGTCGAGGCCACCGCCGACGATCTCGAAGAATTCCGAGCGGTTGTATGCAATACCGCCGCCGGTGCCGCCGAGTGTGAAGGACGGACGGATAATGGCGGGCAAGCCGACATGATCGAGCGCCTGCGCGGCAATTGCCATTGCGTGGCTCATATAGCGCTGCTTGCGATCGCTTTCGCCGAGGTTCCACTGGTTTTCCAGTTCGTCGAGCGCCTTGTCGAGCTCAGGACCAGAAAGAGATGCCTTCAGCTTGCTCCGCTCGGCCTCATGCGTCTTGCGGTCGGCGTCCTTGATATCGGTGGCATTTGCCAACATGGAACGCGGCGTTTCGAGGCCGATGCGGGCCATGGCTTCGCGGAAGAGAGCGCGGTCTTCGGCCATGTCGATGGCGGCTGGCTTGGCGCCGATCATCTCGACATTGTAGCGGTCGAGTACGCCCATGCGCTTCAGCGAAAGCGCGGTATTGAGTGCAGTCTGGCCGCCCATGGTCGGCAACAGCGCGTCCGGACGCTCCTTGGCAATGATCTTGGCGACGACCTCGGGCGTGATGGGTTCGACATAGGTCGCATCCGCCAGACCCGGATCGGTCATGATCGTTGCCGGGTTGGAGTTGACGAGGATGACGCGGTAGCCCTCCTCCCGGAGTGCCTTGCAGGCCTGCGTGCCCGAATAGTCGAATTCGCAAGCCTGTCCGATAACAATCGGTCCTGCACCGATAATGAGGATCGATTTGATATCTTGGCGCTTCGGCATGGGCTCACATCCGTTTTTTTCGTTGCGCCAAAAACCGGCCAGGGTGGGAGGTCACCGGCCGGGGGCGCTATGGGCAATATTTTCAGGCTAGAAGCGGCTTATAGGCAAATGTATTTGCAAACGGAACCCCATAAATGGCGGAATCGACATGAATTCTGCCGAGATCGTCATGGAGCGGCCAAACGCCGGGTAAGGGCAACCCATACTGATGCTATCGATCAACTAGCTCTCGATATAATGGGGTACGAAGCGTGAGGTGTCGCGCGTGACGGGAGTATCGTCCTCGCGGATGCCGATACCCGCCGGCTGACCGGCAACGATCCAGGATCCGATGACGGTCCAATCATCGCCAAAGCGGGGAAGAAGGTGTAATGCCTGTCTGATATATCCTTCTTCACCATAGGGTCCCTCGACGTGATATGTACCAACGCCGGCTTCGTGATTGACGAGCGTCACATTCGCGCCTTCGCGCGAAAGCAACGGTTTACGGACATAACGATCGCCGAGATTGCCGATACGCGGATCGTCCTCGAAATAGGCAGGCAATAGATTTTCATGGCCGGGAAACATTGCCCACAATACCGGCAGCAATCCTTTGTTGGACAGTGTCAGTTTCCATAGCGGTTCGATGACCCGCGTGGGAGTTGAGGGCAGATGGCGGCCGAAGGGCTCGCGCACCATATCTTCGAGCGGATAGAGCTTGAACAGGCAGTCGATGGGCTCATCTTGAAGATCGATCAGCCGGTGGCCGTCGTCGACGCCGATATCGGGCATGGCGATCAGCTTCGTCTCGCAGCCGGCCTGTGCGGCGCAATCGACAAGATAGTTCAGCGTCACAAGGTCTTCTTCCGATTCCAGCATACCGGCAAAGTGCATGCGACCCGACGGCGCAGCGAGAAGGCGCAGCGCGTCGATCAGGCGTTCATGAATGGAATTGAACTGGTCTGCCGAGGAGGGGAGTTCGCCGCGCCGCTTCATGTCTTCCAGCCATCGCCACTGGAAAACAGCGCTTTCGAACAGGCTGGTCGGCGTGTCGGCATTGAACTCAAGAAGCTTTGCCGGACCGTTCCCATCATAGGCGAGGTCGAAACGGCCGTAGAGGTCACGTTCCCGATTGCGCCAGGAACGCAGTACGGCGTCATGATAGGCCGGCGGAATGGCCAGCCGGCGCATCAATTCATCGTCCGAAGCGATCCGTTCGACCGCCGCATAGCACATGTCCAGCAACTCGGCGGAGGGTTCTTCGAGTTTCGCCTCTACTTCCTCGAGGGTAAACGCGTAGGCGTGTCTCTCATCCCAATAGCGTTGACCGTACATGGAATGGATGGTGAAGCCACAGGCTTCGGCGTCGGCCTTCCAATCCGGCCGCTCATTCATGATAATACGTTTCATCCGTTCACCCGTCAGCTCGAAAGGTGGAAGCCGCGAGAGCCCCAGCCGCCGCGTTCCACCGTGCTGGCTGAGGGCGTCGATCGTTCGGAAGACTTCCCCCAGGAACCACCGCCACCACCGCCGCCGCCACTGGAGGAAGACGATTGCGTATTGTCGTCCTTTCTTTCCGCATAGACTGTTTTTCCAAGCAACATGCCATTCGCAAGGCTTCGTCCGGCGGCCGTTCGGAAGTCGCTGCTCCCACGCGGTTGGTAAAGTGCTTTGGCGTCAAACGATCTGGCGGCGCTGCCGACGAGATAGCCGGCCAACAAGGGAATAAAGTGACCCGTTCCGGCCTGATGAGCGCTGGTTGCCGGCTGACATCTGCCAACGCCGTAATCCTTTTCGCAATTAGCCGCTGTTTCGTAGGCGGGCGCATTTCGCTGGCGCTCCTCCTCGGCTGCGGCAAATTGGGTTCGGCATTCGTCGGCGGAAAAGACATCCCCCGCGATGCACGCGTCGACGTCCTTGTATATCTGGACGGTGTCTTGCTTTTGCCCGCAGCCCGCCAATGCCGCTGTTCCCATGAGCAGCAGAGACACACTCATCGATCGCTTCATAAAACCCCCTGCGCATTGCGCGTTCATGCGCCCGCATATTCAAGGATACCACCCGGTCTAGGTCGATCAGCCGCAAACACGCAGGCGCGGTATCGCGGTTGTCCACATATGTAAGGGATACAACGTAAAGAATATAGGCGCGAAGAAAGAGTTAGGTGCCGATCGGCCGCATTTAAAGAACGTAGACGTGCGCTCGGTTGATTTTTTTAAGACCAACGGTTGTGATCGTAAAGAATAGCTTTACGGCTTTCATAAGCCGTGGGAGCATTTGAAAAAAAAGCGTCTCTCTTCCTGGGCCTGAATTGCCGGGAGGCGCACTACGGGTTGGAATGGGCCTGTCGGCCGCGGTGCCGTCGTCAGCCGAAACGGTGCCGGACGGCTTCGGCATAAGAGCGGCTGACAGGCACTTCCACGCCGTCGCGCGTGATGACGAAAAGCTTGCCGTTGTCGCGTTTCAGCCGGTCGACGTGGTCCGTCGCGATCCAATGGGATCGGTGGAGGCGTATGCCCTCCGTATTGCCGAGTTCCGTAAGCGCATCGCCAAAGCGCAGCAGGATGAGCTCCCGGCCACGTGTTGTTACGACCTCGGTATAGTGATCGCGAATGGTGAGCCTTATCAAGGCGCCCCGGTTTTCCGGCTTCAAGCGCGACAGAATCGGCGGCGGAGAAGCCGAGGTTCGGATGCCCGCTGCCGACGCGGTTTCCGTCTCCGCGGCATCCGATCCCTCGGCTGCCATTGCCATCTGCTGATGCATGGTCAGAGTGGACAAGATACTGAAGAGAGCACAAAGCGGTATGGCGCCGAGCGACTGACGGAGGCTGCCGATCACCGTGAACGTCGTTCGGAAAAACGCCAGGTCGACGAGCGTAATGCCGAAGCCTATCGGCAGCGCGGCAATGATAGATCCGATCATCATCCGGAGGAGCATATTCGATATATGCTTGCGTAGGAGGATTTCGGCGGCCACGGAGAAGACGATGGCGATGAACCAAGCCATGGCGTGAAGGACAAGCCAATAACCGAGGCGGGCTCCCGGCGTTAAGCGATAAATGGTGCCGTACGGCCCGGTCCACGCAAAGATCAGGACGATAGCGACAAAGGTCGCCCAGAAACGCGGTGAACGCTGGATGACCCGCAATTCGCGAAGCGTGGATTGCAGAAAGGTGTGATCCACGAAGATGTTCCGTTCTTTCGCGCAGATTGGGTTGAGAGAACAACAGTATCACGGAAAGATTTGTCAAACTCAACCGGATACAGATGATGACTCTCGAGCCGCTTCTCAGTGCCCCGATCGCAATCCGAATCCATGTCGCGGCGGTCATTCCCGCCGCCGTGCTCGGCACCTATCTTCTCGTCAGGCCGAAGGGGACGCCGAGTCACCGTCTGCTTGGCAAGATATGGCTGGCCTTGATGGTGATTACGGCGCTGTCGAGCTTCTTTATTCACCAGATCAACGTCTTCTATGGCTTCAGCCCGATCCATCTGCTCTCGATATTTGTTCTCGTCGCCAGTTGGCGAGCGATCGAAAATGCCCGCAGACATAATATAGCGGCACATAAGCGTAACGTCAGAAGCCTTTACTTCGGCGGTATTGTCGGCGCGGGCATGTTTAGTTTCATACCGGACCGCATCATGGGCAAGGTGGCCTTCGATGGAAATGAAACAGCGCCATTTCTGGTCGCGGCAGGTATAGCCATCGCGCTTTTATGGCTGATGTCCAAAGAAATAAGGCAGCGGCGGCGTTTAAGCTGATGTTCTGTCGATAGCCAACTGGCTTTGTTGCACATCCTGGATATATAAATGCCTCAAGGGACTTTGAATTTTAGGCATCGCCAGGAGGTGCACTATGGATTGGAAGGGGCGTCGGCAATCCGACAATATCGAAGACGAACGCGGCTCATCGCCGATGGGCGGCGGGATAGGTGGCGGCGGCTTCCGGTTTCCGGGCGGAGGGATCGGTGGCGGTGGCTTGAGCTTCCGCACCATTATCGTGCTTATCGTGATCTTCCTGATCCTGAGGGCCATGGGCGTCGATGTCATCGGCCTGCTGCAGCAGAGCGGCATGCTGGAAGGTGGCGGCTCCGGATATCAGCAGAGCACCTCCAACAGCGGTGGAGGCGGGCAGCCGGCCAACGACGAGATGAAGCAGTTCGTCGCGACCGTTCTTGCCGATACGGAAGACACCTGGACCGGCATCTTCAAATCAATGGGTCAGACCTATACCGATCCGAAGCTCGTGCTGTTTTCCGGCAGTTTCCCTTCGGCCTGCGGTCAGGCTTCCGCGGCTACCGGTCCGTTCTACTGCCCGAGCGATCAGAAGGTCTATCTCGACATGGCTTTCTTTCAGCAGATGAAGGATCAGTTCGGCGCGTCCGGCGATTTCGCGCAGGCCTATGTGATCGCACATGAGGTCGGCCACCATGTGCAGGACCTGCTCGGAATCCTGCCGAAATTCAATCAGGCCCGCCGCAACATGAGCGAAGTGGACGCCAACAAGATGTCGGTGCGCATCGAGCTGCAGGCCGACTGCTTCGCCGGCATCTGGGGCAAGTTCACCCAGCAGAAGGGCATCCTGCAAGCCGGCGATCTCGAAGAGGCGCTGAATGCGGCGCAGCAGATCGGCGATGACACACTGCAGAAGCGCACGCAAGGCTATGTCGTTCCCGACAGTTTCAACCACGGCACGTCGGCGCAACGCGTAAAGTGGTTCAAGCAGGGCTTTGAATCCGGCAAGCTCTCGGATTGCGATACGCTGAATAATCCGGTCTGATCTTGCTTGCCCGCTCCCGTGATACCGGCGAGCGGGCAAGCCTTTGGCGCATTATTTCTCGCTGTCGAGATGCGTCAGCTGTGCTTCCGGATAACGGCCGCCGGCTGCAGCGTCTTTCGGGATCGCGCGTTCGATTGCGGCCATATCGGCTTGTGACAATTCAACCGAGAGCGCTCCCAGGGCTTCCGTCAGGCGATCGCGACGGCGGGCGCCTATGACCGGGACGATGTCTTTGCCCTGAGCTGCGACCCAGGCGATTGCGATCTGTGCAACGCTGGCGCCTTTCGCCTCGGCGATCCCGCGCAAAGCTTCGACCAGTTCCAGGTTCTTTTCGACGTTTCCGGCCTGAAAGCGCGGACTTATCGTGCGGAAATCGCCCTTTTGGACATTATCTTTCTGCCAGTGGCCACTGATGAGACCGCGCGACAGCACGCCGTAAGCGGTGATGCCGATCCCTAATTCACGGCAGGTCGGCAGGATCTTGTCTTCTATGCCGCGCGATATCAGCGAGTATTCGATCTGCAGGTCAACAATCGGATGGATGGCAGCGGCGCGGCGGATGGTGTCAGCGCCGACTTCCGACAGGCCGATATGCCTGATGTAGCCTGCCTTGATGAGATCCGATATCGCGCCGATCTGATCTTCGATTGGCACGTTCGGGTCGAGACGGGCAGGGCGGTAGATATCGATGTGATCGACGCCGAGCCTTTGCAGCGAATAGGCGACGAAATTCCGGATCGCCGCCGGCCGGGCATCGTAACCGAGCCATGCGCCGGAGGGATCGCGGAGTGCGCCGAACTTGACGCTGAGCAGGAAATCATCCCGCTTCAATCCCTTGATGGCTTCGCCGATCAACATCTCATTGTGGCCCATGCCGTAGAAATCACCCGTATCCAGCAGGTTGATCCCGGCATCGAGGGCGGCGTGGATGGTGGCGATGCTCTCAGTGCGATCGGACGGGCCATACATGCCGGACATGCCCATGCAGCCGAGGCCCAGAGCCGATACCTGCAGGCCTGTCCTACCCAGTTGAGTTTTTTCCATCCTGCTTCTCCTTGGCTAAGGCGTGCGCCATCTCACGATGGCTTCTATTGTCATATTTACTCCATCAATCCCTGTGCGATAATCCAGGTAAATCGAAACGGGTTGTTTGGAATTTCGTACAATGGATGATTTGCCCCTGGCCGATCTGGTCGCCTTTACCGCCGTCGCCCGCGAGCGCAGCTTTCGTGAGGCAGCGCGCAGGCGCGGCGTTTCCGCCTCCTCGTTGAGCGAAGCGGTTCGCCGGCTGGAGGAGCGGCTGGCGGTGCGCCTGCTCAATCGCACGACGAGAAGCGTCACGCCGACGGAGGCGGGAGAGCGGCTGATGGAGCGCCTGACGCCGGCCATGAGCGAGATCGCCGTCGCGCTCGATGACATCAACAGCTTTCGCGACAGCGTCGGCGGAACGTTGCGGCTGAATGTGCCGACGGTTGCCGCCATGGTCGTCATGCCCGATATCATCAGCCGTTTCCTGAGGGAATATCCGGCGATCTCGGTCGAAATCGTTGCCGAGGATAGTTTCATCGACGTCGTGGCGGCTGGCTATGATGCCGGTATTCGCTATGATGAGCGGCTGGAAAAGGACATGATCGCCGTGCCGATCGGGCCGCGGCAACAGTATTATGTTACGGCTGCGGCACCGGCCTACCTCGCGGCAAATGGCACGCCGAGGCATCCGCGCGATATATTGGAGCATCGCTGCATCCGTCATCGCTTCCTGAGCGGATCCGTCGTTCCCTGGGAGTTCGAAAGAAACGGCGAGACGATCTTCATCGCCCCGCCGATGGTCGTTGCGACGAATTCGATCGATATCGAACGCAGTGCGGCCGCGGCCGGCTTGGGTATCATCCGAACATTCAAGGAATTTCTTGAGCCGCAAATTGCCCGCGGAGAGCTGGTGCCGATCCTCGAAGAATGGGACACCGTCTTTTCCGGTCCGTTTCTCTATTACGCCAGCAGGCGGCACATGCCGGCGCCACTCAGAGCCTTCGTCGATTTCCTGAATCGCGAGCAGAAACGCAGTCGCGACAGATAGTCGCTTTGCGCCGAAGATCAAAAAAACCGGTCAATAAATCAATAAGATTGAAGCGTTCACGGATTGTTTCCGCCAAAATCTTTATGTATGGGGGAGCTCCGGTTTTTCGTTCACGTTCTGTCTCTTTCATCGAGACGGAGCCGCCAGAAGGCACCTCCATGATCGATCAGAAATTCGCCCGTCGGGGCCTGTTCCTCGTCTTCCTTATTCTCTTCCTCGACGTCATCGGCATCGCGATCATCATGCCGGTCATGCCGAAATATCTTGAGGAATTGACGGGTGCCTCGGTCAGCACGGCGGCGACCGAGGGTGGCTGGCTGCTGCTGGCCTATGCCGCCATGCAGTTCCTGTTTTCGCCGTTGATCGGCAATCTGAGCGATCGTTTCGGCCGCCGCCCGCTTCTGCTTGCTTCGGTACTGACATTCGCCATCGACAATTTCATCTGCGCGATTGCCGGCTCTTACTGGATGCTGTTCGTTGGCCGCATTCTTGCCGGCATCAGCGGCGCAAGCTTCTCGACCTGCTCGGCCTATATCGCCGATATCAGCAATGACGAAAACCGCGCGAAGAATTTCGGCCTGATCGGCATGGCTTTCGGCGTCGGCTTCGTGCTCGGGCCTGTTATCGGCGGCTTCCTCGGCGAGTTCGGGCCGCGCGTGCCTTTCTACGGCGCGGCGGCTCTGGCCTTCCTGAATTTCGTCGGCGCCTATTTCCTCTTGCCGGAAACGCTGGATGCCAAGCATCGCCGGCCTTTCGAGATCACGCGCGCCAATCCGTTCGGCGCGCTCAGACAAATGCGCCGCTACCAGGGCATCGGCTGGGTCTGCGTCGTGATGTTCCTGAACTGGCTGGCGCACGGCGTCTATCCGGCCGTATGGGCTTTCGTCACCTCCTATCGCTATGACTGGAGCGAAGGGCAGATCGGCTTCTCGCTCGCCGTCTATGGGATCGGTGCCGCCATCGCCATGGGTCTGGTACTGCCGCGGCTCGTGCCTGTGCTCGGTGAGTGGAAGACCGCAGTGCTCGGAATGGTGTTTTCCTGTCTCGGTCTGATCGGTTACGCCTTTTCATGGCAAGGATGGATGGTTTACGCGGTTATCGTCCTGACTGTCATCGAAAACGTGGCGGATGCGCCTTTGCGATCGATTGCAGCCAGCAAGGTTCCGCCTTCCGCACAGGGTGAATTGCAGGGGGCGCTCGGTAGCCTGACGAGTATTACTGCCATCATCGGGCCGGTGCTGTTTCCCTATCTGTTTCAGTATTATACCGCGCCGGCCGCACCCGTCGTTTTTGCCGGTGCACCCTTCATCATGAGCGCAATTCTGGTGGTCGGCGGGCTTGTCGTGCTTGTGATGAAGGTTCGCAAGACGGAACCGAAGGCGGTCGCACAATCACAGGCGGGCGAGGCAGCCTAAAAAATCATCAGATATTTTGATGCTCCGATGAATTCTTTAGCATCATGGGCTTGTCTGCTGGCTTTTTAAGCTAAGTTGCGTTAATGCGGCAGGCTCGCGCACGCATGGGTAGGGCGGTCCGCGCGATTCTAAAGATCGAGTCTTCGCTATGGATATGCCGGTACCTGCGCGCCCGCACGCGCATGACAATGATAATTCGTGGTCCGCACATGTTCGCGCAACGCTTGCGCTGGGCATTCCGTTGATCGGCGCGCAATTGGCGCAGCTCGGCATCAATACCACTGACGTGATGATCGTCGGCCGGCTCGGCGCCGAGCAGCTGGCTGCAATGGTGCTTTCCGCGCAGTTCCTGTTCACGATCCTGGTTTTCGGTTCGGGCTTTTCCATCGCGGTCATGCCGCTGGTGGCACAGGCCTATGGCAGAGGCGACGTTACCTCGGTGCGCCGTGCGCTGCGTATGGGCCTGTGGGTCGTAACGGCCTATTGGCTGTTGGTGCAGCCGGCATTTTTCTATTCCGAACAGATTCTGCTGGCGGCCGGACAAAAGCCTGACGTCGCGAAATTGGCGAGCGGCTATATCGATATCGGCCACTTCGCCGTGTTGCCGGGGCTGCTCTACAATGTCATCCGGGCGTTGGTCAGCGCCATCGGCCGTGCCGGCATCATCCTCAAGGTCACCATCGCCATGCTGGTCATGAATGCCGTGCTGGCCTATATCCTGGTGCTCGGACATTTCGGCTTGCCGGCGATGGGGCTGCATGGCGCGGCCATTGTCTCCGTCGCCGTGCAGACGGCCGGATTTCTCTTCATCGTCGGTTACGTGCAGGCCCACCAGGAAACGCGGCGCTACGAGATCTTCGCTCGATTCTGGCGGCCCGACTGGCATGCTTTGTGGGATGTCATCCGGCTTGGTTTTCCGATCGGTGTGACGGTTCTGGCTGAGGTCAGCCTGTTCACCGCGGCATCGCTGCTGATGGGGCAGATCGGCACGATCGAGCTTGCTGCCCACGGTATCGCGCTGCAGTGGGCTTCGATCGCCTTCATGATCCCGCTCGGCCTCAGCCAGGCTGCGACCGTGCGCGTCGGCGTCGCGCACGGCCAGGGCGATCATTTCGGCCTGAAGCGCGCGGCCATCGTGGTGCTCATCGTTTCGAGCTGCATTGCGGTTTGCGGCAGCATCCTGTTTGCAACCGTGCCATCCTGGCTGGCAAGCTGGTTCCTGGACGTCCATTCGGCCGAGGCCTCGCAGGTGCTTGCCTTTGCCGCGCCGCTGATTGTCGTCGCCGGCTTCTTCCAGCTCGTCGATGGGCTGCAGGCGATTGCGAGCGGCCTGCTGCGTGGTCTGAAGGATGCGCGCGTGCCTATGATCCTGGCGCTGATCGCCTATTGGCCGATCGGCTTCTTCCTCGCCTGGCTGCTGGCGTTTCCGCTCGGCTTCGGCGGCATCGGCATCTGGTTCGGCTTCCTGCTCGGCCTTGCTTCGGCGGCGGCGATGCTTTGTGCCCGGTTCTACATCCTCGTGCGGGCTGAGAAGGCTGCCGCCTGATAGCGACGGTCTTCGTTGCGTTGCGAGACTACTGACAAAACTTGACAGCATGGTCGTCTATATTGGTGACATACCAAAGACGGGAGACGACCATGTTATTCAAGGCAAGTAATCGTAACGATGTCGCGCTTTTCCCGCGGGACGACCAGATCAATCGGGGGGCAGCTGTACGCCTCCTGCCGCACGCCAACACTTCGTCCCGGCGACCGGAGCCGGAGCAGAAGTCCTATTGGTTGGCTGTGGCCAGTGCTGAGCATGTACGCATTGGGCGCGAACATGGCTTCATGCAAGTGAATCATGGCAAGCGGGCCCCCTTGAAGCGCATCAAGCCGGGCGACGGCATCGTCTACTACTCCCCATCCGTCAAGATGGGCGAGAGGGACGGCTTTCAGAGTTTCACTGCTATCGGCTTTGTCCGTGAGGGTGAGCCTTATCTCGCCGAGATGGGTTGCGGAAAAGCTTATCGCAAGGATGTGGATTGGCTTGATGCGCCCGAACAGCCGCTCCGTCCTCTCCTGGGCTGGCTTGATTTCACCCAGGACAAGAATTGGGGTTACAAGCTGAGATTCGGCTTCGTTGAATTCGGACAATCGGATTTCGAGTTCCTCGAAGAAATCCTGATGAGCGAGCTCGAAGTGGTCAAGCAGCGCCGCCTGCAAGCCTGAGCTCGGGCAAGCATGAACATATGCGACGAAAGACCTCCCAAGTTGACGCACAAAAAGAAAGCCTCGGATTGGTACCAATCCGAGGCTTTCTCATGCGATTGGATGGTCGGCTTTATCAGGCGCGTTCGGCCAGGGCTTCTTCGCCCTTCTTGTCGCGCACCAGGTTGATGAAGCGGCGGAAAAGATAGTGGCTATCCTGCGGGCCGGGTGACGCTTCAGGGTGATGCTGCACCGAGAAGACCGGCTTGCCCGATACGCGCAGGCCGCAATTGCTGCCGTCGAAGAGCGAAATATGAGTCTCCTCAACACCTTCCGGCAGCGAGTTGGAGTCGACTGCGAAGCCGTGGTTCATCGAAACGATTTCGACCTTGCCCGTCGTGTGGTCCTTCACCGGATGGTTGGCGCCGTGATGGCCCTGATGCATCTTCGCCGTCTTGGCGCCGAGCGCCAGACCGAGCATCTGGTGGCCGAGGCAGATGCCGAAGAGCGGGATTTCGGTCTTCAGCAGGTCCTTGATGACGGGCACGGCATATTCGCCCGTCGCAGCCGGGTCGCCGGGACCGTTGGACAGGAAGATGCCGTCCGGCTTGAGACCAAGCACGTCATCCGTCGAAGCCGTCGCCGGCAGGACGGTGACCTTGCAATCGAGGCCGGCAAACAGGCGCAGAATGTTACGCTTGACGCCGTAGTCGAGGCAGACGACATGGTACTTGGCGTCGTCGGCGCCGAGTTCACCATAGCCTTCGTTCCAGACCCAGGGCGTCTGCGACCATTGCGAGGACTGACCCGAGGAAGCGACCTTGGCGAGATCGAGACCTTCGAGACCGCTCCACGCCTTGGCGTCCGCCTTCAGCTGCTCGATGTCGAAGACGCCGTTCGGATCGTGAGCGATCACGCCATTCGGCATGCCGTTCTCGCGGATCCAGGCGGTCAGCGCACGGGTGTCGATGCCGCAGAGACCGATGATACCGCGCGCCTTCAGCCACTGGTCGAGGTGCTTGGCGGCACGGTAGTTCGAGGGATCGGTGATATCAGCCTTGAAGATGACGCCGACAGCGCCGTGACGGGCGGCTGGTGTCAAGTCTTCGATATCTTCATCGTTGGTGCCGACATTGCCGATATGAGGGAAGGTGAAGGTGACGATCTGGCCGAGATAGGAGGGGTCGGTGAGGATCTCTTCATAACCCGTCAGCGCCGTGTTGAAGCAGACTTCGGCCTGGACCTTGCCGGTCGCGCCGATACCCTTGCCTTCGATCACGGTGCCATCCGCGAGAACGAGGAGGGCGGTCGGCTTTTCAGTGGTCCATGGGGCTGTGGCGGTCATAGTCATCCCGTTTCCGGCGTCGGGCGCGGCCTTGAAGAGACCGGCGGTTCCGCCATGTTTGTAGCAAGGTGCAGCCGTCGACCGAGGTCGCGGCTTGAGATCTTCCTATCGATCTAATGTGCAGGTGATGGACATAGCTAAACAAGGCGAGCCGGTCAATGCGCGCTTTCGCTTTCCTGATAGGGAATTCGGGCTTCCGGGCGCAATTGCGTTGATCGGCACTGTTGGTTTAAGAGACAGCAACATGACATAAGTGGCCGGGGCGATCGTCGCCGGCCTGCTTCAAGGAGTTTAGAGACATGATCCGCGAAACCCTTTCCAATGCCCAGAAGGACGCCATGAAGGCAAAGGATACGGCGAGGCTTTCGACCGTCCGTCTCATCCTTGCTGCGATCAAGGACAAGGACATTGCCAATCGCGGTCTCGGCAAGGAACAGGCGAGCGAGGATGAGATCCTGCAGTTGCTCGCCAAGATGATCAAGCAGCGCGAGGAATCGGTGAAGATCTACATCGACGGCGGCCGCCCGGAGCTCGCCGACAAGGAGCGCGAAGAGATCGCCGTCATCCAGGGCTTCATGCCCGAGCAGCTTTCCGAAGAAAAGGTGCGTGAGATCTGCGTTGCGATTGTCGCAGAACTCGGCGCGCAGAGCCTGAAGGATATGGGCAAGTGTGTGGCCGCCCTGCGCGAGCGCTATGCCGGCCAGATGGATTTCGCAAAAGCCTCGGCCATCCTTAAGGAACTGCTGAAGTAAAACTCTGTTTCACCCTCGGCATGCGGACCGGCCGCGTGCCGAGGACAGTTTGCCAGGCGGCGTCTATGATGGCGAGCTTCCCCGCCTGATAATTCCGATATTCCTCAATGAAAGCGGTGGAGAGCCAAAGCTGGCTCCGCCCCGGCGATCCCGTCCATCCGACGCTTTGCATCTTTATGGCCTTGTTCATGAGTCGCTTTGCATTGGTCCTGGAGATGAGAAACCGGTTGCAGATATCCGTAAAGGCCACCGGCCCGATGACCGCTTTCTGAGTCGTCGTGTTGATCGTGACGATGCGAGAGATCAGATAATCCATGATGATGCCGCCTGAATTTGCCCAGGTGAACAGATCGAACGTTTCTCCCGGATTGCGCAGGTCGTCATTTTCTATGATGCCGACCGAGATCGGGGGCTGTAGCAGACCAATGAGCTCCGGTTTTTTGCTGAACAGGGCGTTGCGCTTGCCGCCATCCAATCGATCCAGCACGGAAAGATGGATGCTCATCCATTTCGCAAGCTGCATTGCTGCCTCTTCCGTGGGCTGCATCGGCCGCGCGCGCCTGTCGCTCGTGACCGGCAGATAGCGCAGAAAACCGAGAGCCAGCATCTCCTGAATGAAGCTGAGCGCGGTGTTGTGGCTGGCGATTTCATGTTCGACGATATAGTTGGCGAAGCGATTGGCATGAATGCCGGGCGGTTCTCCATCGATGCCGCCGCAATAAAGGGCGAAGCCGGCGAGCGCCATCAGCCAGCGTTGCTGCGAAGCAAAGACAGAGCATACGCGCTGATTCTCATCATAAGTGGATATAATCTCTCGTGTATAATCGAGGATTTCCGTGAAAAATTTGGGGTCTTGAACAAGTTCCTTCGCGGATAAAGACATGCAACCGTCTCCGATCAGCTGAACAAAGTTTCAAATTGTCTGACGAGATAATTACTAAGATCGCATATACGTAGATAATAAAAGATATCGATCGAGGTCGTTGCGTCAAGATACTTGCGCCGACGAACCAAAGATGGTCCGCAGCCTATGTTCAATGCTCGTGTTGTCGCGAAATTGAGATGGCCCAAAATTAGAGAAGGCAGGAGCTGGGGGAGCTCCTGCCTTCTTGCGCTTTGCTGACGTTCGATGACGCAGGGTGGGGCCCAAAAATCAAACGTCTTTTGCAAAGGCACTCAGGTGGGGCGGCGCCGGGGGTAGGGATGGTGCCCCACCTGAGTATCTGCTGAACTTATCTGAAGATCCTAATCTGCTGGGGCAAAGCCAATGCCTGCGGCGGCAGTTCGGACATTTGAACCTTTACGCCTGCCGTAAGGGCAGGAACTTTCATATTCGCCGGCAACTGATATCCCGCACCGGCATAGAGCACATTCTTTTCGCTGGCGCCGCTGTCCATCGTGGCCGAGCTGTAGGTCGCTGTGGCGAAGATGGCCGCTGCTGCCAAGGGTACGATCAGAATGCGCATTTCCCTCTCCTAAACTGAAAGCCCGTACCTGGTGGCTTCCGGTTCGTCAGGGCGTCTCGGCATGTCGCGTCGCAAAGAAGTTTCTTCGCCGGCTTGTCTCGCCCTGTGAGAAGAACGCTATTGCGGCGCACACGAACAATCAAATTACAAAAAAATAATGTTTGGCTTACAAACCTTGCCGCAAATGCGCCGTCAGAGAGTGTCCCACGGGCGTCATTGCTTTGCACCCATTGATTGTCCATTGCAGTGCTCTTGTTCGCGTTTGTCTGCAATAGGCTGCGCAAGCCTTTGCTTTTTGGCGGATTTTCGCGGACGAAATAGTTACTCCTATGGACATAACCTACCAGTTTCGGTCACGCCGAGGCGATTTTTGAGCGTTTCAGGCCTGTCGAACGCAGCCGTGGATTTCGACACGAATGCGGATAAATGTGTCGCCGTGTTCACGGAGTTGTGATCGAATGGCGACGATGCAATCGCCGACAAAGGGCTGTGAATAGCGTGGGAGGCGGTCGGGGTCATCGTGGCAATGCCTGGTATTCCTGTTTATATGGGATGAGCCAGAGGTAGCCATGCGATTTTCCAATACGTTTCTCGACGAGATTCGCGACCGCGTCTTGATTTCGGACGTGATCGGTCGTCGTGTGACCTGGGACAGGCGCAAGACGAATGTGCCGCGCGGCGATTACTGGGCTTGCTGCCCCTTCCACGGCGAGAAGTCGCCGAGCTTCCACTGCGAGGACCGCAAGGGGCGTTATCATTGCTTCGGCTGCGGCGTAACGGGCGATCATTTTCGCTTTCTCACCGAATTGGAAGGCTTGAGCTTTCCGGAAGCGGTGCAGCAGATCGCCGATATGGCCGGCGTTCCCATGCCTGTTGCGGATCCGATGGAGGCGAAGCGCGAGAAGGAACGCACGTCGCTACTCGATGTTATGGAGATGGCGACTCAGTTTTTCCAAGATCAGCTGCAGACCGCCAATGGTGCACGGGCGAGGGCTTATCTGCGTGATCGCGGCCTCAGCGGCCGCACCATCGAAACCTTCCGCCTAGGATATTCGCCCGATAGCCGCAACGCGCTGAAAGAGCATCTTGCCAGCAAGGGTGTGCTGAAGGAACAGATGGAGGCCTGTGGCCTTGTCGTGCACGAGAATGTGCCGGTTTCCTATGACCGGTTTCGTGACCGCATCATGTTTCCGATTCTCTCTTCCAGGGAAAAGGTGATTGCCTTTGGCGGCCGCGCCATGTCGCCGGATGCACCAGCGAAATATCTGAATTCCAACGAGACAGAGCTCTTTCACAAGGGCAACGTGCTCTACAATTTCACGCGTGCGCGCCGCGCTGCTCAGGGTGCCGACGGCGCTGGCACGATTATAGCAGTCGAAGGTTATATGGATGTCATCGCGCTGCATCAGGCCGGCGTCGAGAATGCGGTTGCGCCGCTCGGCACGGCACTGACGGAGAGCCAGCTCGATCTCCTGTGGAAGATGACGCCGGAGCCGGTGCTCTGCTTCGATGGCGATGGTGCCGGCATCCGTGCCGCCAATCGTGCTGCCGATCTGGCGCTGCCGCACATCAAACCGAACCGCACCGTGCGCTTTGCGCTATTGCCCGATGGCAAGGACCCTGACGATCTCGTGCGGCAGGATGGGCGTGCGCCGTTCGACAAGGTGCTGGCGCAGGCAAAGCCGCTTGCTGAGCTCATCTGGACGAGGGAAGCCGGCAGCGGCACCTTCGAGACGCCGGAGGCGCGTGCGGAGCTGGAAGCGCGATTGCGGCGCATTGTTTCGGTCATCGGCGATGAAGATGTGCGCCGTCATTATCAGCAGAATATGCGCGAGCGGCTGAACGGGCTGTTCCAGCCGCAGTTCCAGCGGGGCGGCCAGCGGGGACGTGGTTTTTCCCGTGACGGCAATGGCCGCAACTTCGCAGGTCGAGGCGGGCAGGCACGTGTTGGGGCCGCAATGATAACGACGGCATCCGACCGCCTGCAGCGCTCGGCCATGATTAAGGGACATCAGGATATCCCGAGCCTTCGCGAAAGCGTGCTCGCTTTGACCATCGTCAACCATCCGGCACTCCTGCAGGACGAATATGACGAGATTGCCGCGATCGATTATGACAGTCGTGAGTTGCAGCGGCTCTGGTCCGCGGTTCTCGGGGCAGCCGCAACTCTGGTCGGGCCTCAGCTCGTCCGCGAGCGGCTGGTCGAGCAATTGGAAGAACAGGATTTCGGCGCCTTGCTGAAGGGTCTGGAGCAGCAGATTCGCAATGCCCGTCTGTGGACGGCGACCGAGGAGGCCGCCATGGAGGATGCGCGCGAGGGGTATCGCCAGGCGCTCGCGCTCCACAAGCGTTCGAAAGCATTGCGCTGGCATAAGATCGAGCTGGAGGGTGCTATTGCCGAGGCGACGGAAGAAGGCGACGGTGAAGCGATCGAGCCATTGATTCGCGCCTTGCAGGAAGTGCAGCTCGAGGCGCTGCGGCTGGAAAACCAGGAAGCGATCATCGATGGCTTCGGCGTGCTCTCCGGTCGCGTCAAAGGTGCCGCTGGAAAATAGGGAATAGATGCCTCAGCCTGAAAGACAAGAGCCGCGATTTTCCGCAGACGACGCGTTGTTCGCCGAGCATACCGGTGCGCCAGCGCCGCTCGATGTCCTGAAGCGCGTTTATGGCTATTCCGCCTTTCGCGGCAAGCAGCAGCAAGTGGTCGAGCATGTCGTTTCCGGCGGCGATGCGGTCGTGCTGTTTCCGACCGGTGCCGGCAAATCGCTGTGTTTCCAGATTCCCGCGCTCTGCCGCAATGGTATCGGCATCGTCGTCTCGCCGCTGATTGCGCTGATGCGGGATCAGGTGGAGGCGATGAAGCAGCTCGGCATTCGGGCGGTCGCCTTGAATTCGTCACTGTCGCGCGAGGAGGCCAGTGATGTTTATCGCGCTATTTCCGCCGGCAAGCTCGATCTGCTCTATGTGACGCCGGAACGCATCGCGACGGAAGGCTTCTGCCAGATGCTCGGCAGAGCGAAGATCGCGCTTTTCGCCATCGACGAGGCGCATTGCGTCTCGCAATGGGGGCATGATTTCAGGCCGGAATATCGCGATCTCGGCAGGCTTGCCGAGCTCTTTCCCGGCGTCCCGCGCATCGCCCTGACGGCAACGGCCGATCCGCACACGCGCGACGACATTATCGAGCGGCTGGCTCTCGACAATGCCAAGGTTTTCACCACCAGCTTCGATCGTCCGAATATCACTTACGAGATTGTCGAGCGCGATCAGCCGCGTCAGCAATTGCTGCGTTTTCTCGAAAGGCACCGTGGCGATAGCGGCATTGTTTATTGCCTCTCGCGTGCCAAGGTCGAGGATACGGCAGAATGGCTGAACGGGCAGGGCATCCGCGCACTTCCCTATCATGCCGGCATGGATCGAGCGCTTCGCGATGCCAATCAGGATGCTTTCTTGAAAGAGGAAGACCTGTGCCTCGTGGCGACGGTTGCCTTCGGCATGGGCATCGACAAGCCGAATGTGCGCTATGTCGCCCATCTCGATCTGCCGGGTTCAGTGGAAGCCTATTATCAGGAGACGGGACGAGCCGGGCGTGATGGCCTCTCCTCGAATGTCTGGATGGCCTATGGCATGGCCGACGTCATCCAGCGTCGGCGGATGATCGATGAAGGCGGGGCATCCGAGGAGATCAAGCGTGTCGAGCGGGCAAAGCTCAATGCGCTGCTCGCCATTTGTGAAACGGCAGGATGCCGGCGGCAGTCGATCCTCGCGCATTTCGGTGAGGCGCACGGCGGCGGCTGCGGCAATTGCGATACCTGCCTCAAGCCTGTCGAGACTTGGGACGGGACGGAAGCGGCGATCAAGGCGCTCGCCGCCGTCTATCGCACCGGCGAGCGTTTCGGCACCGGCCATGTCATCGATGTGCTGATGGGCACCGTCAACGAGAAGACCGAGCGCTTCGGCCATGTCGACATGCCGGTTTTCGGCGCGGGAAAGGATATTCCCGCCCGCACCTGGCAATCGATCTTCCGGCAGTTGCTGGCGAGCGGTTTCATCAGCATCGACCACACGGCCTTCGGTGCCATGAAGCTCGAGGAGCAGGCAAGGGCTGTCTTCAAGCGCGAACGGCAGATCTTCTTCCGCAAGGATCGGCCCGAAACGGGCCGTCGCGGCAAGAAGGCGGGACGACCGGAGAAGCAGGCTCACGGCCTTACCGGCGAAGACCAGCTTCTCTTCGATGCGCTGCGCGCCGAGCGCACCAGGATCGCCAAGGAATTGGGCGTGCCGCCTTATGTCGTTTTTCCGGATACGACCCTTATCGCCTTTGCGACGGAGCGACCGAAAAATCATAAGACGCTTCTGGGGATTTCCGGCGTCGGTCAGTCAAAACTCGAACGCTACGGAGATGCGTTCCTTGCTGTCATCTCGGATTTCGTCAGTCGTTGATCTCTGGCGGCGGAGCGTGCTGGCCAGGCGGTTTGGCAGCTACATGCGCACCGTCATGCCCCCATCCACGGTCAGGACATGGCCGTTGACGAAGGATGCGGCGTCGCTGGCGAGGAACAGTGCGGCGCCCGCAATCTCGTCCGGACATCCCCAGCGCTGAACGGGTATGCGCTGGCGCACGATGGGGATCAGGTCTTCGTTCGCGACCATGGCCGCGTTGGTTTCCGTTGCGAACCAGCCAGGTGCGATGGCATTGCTTGTGATGCCGTGAGGGCCAAATTCAACAGCCATGCTGCGCATGAGGCCCGTCAGGCCCTGCTTGGCGGCGGGATAGACACAGTCACCCGGCATGACGACCTGACCGCTGATCGAAGTGACCGAGATCAGCCGCCCATGATTGTTTCGTTTCATCAAGCGCGCGGCATCGCGGGAAAGCATGATCGAGGCGGCGAGATCCGTGTTGAGCAAGGCGAGAATCGCCTCGTCGTCGAAGTCGGCCAGCGGGCGCCTGTCGCGCGCACCGACGTTGTTGATCAATATGTCGAGCCGGCCATGATTTTTCTCGATGTCACTTATTGCTGCGTGCTGAGCGTCGCGATCGGAAATATCGAAGGCGGCGGTTTCTGCGGAGCCGCCTCTCGCCTGGATGATCCCGACGGCCGTATTCAATGTCGCTGCGGTCCGCCCATTGACGATGACGTGAGCGCCGGCATCGGCAAGAGCCTTCGCCATTTCGAATCCGAGCCCGCGTCCGCCTCCGGTGATGAGGGCAACCCGTCCTGCGAGGGAGAATCTATGGAATATGCTCATGGCTCTCCCTTATTTTCAGAGTAACGCTAATCTGCTGTGAAATATTGGACTGAGTCAAGTAATTTTTGGGATAGTGAGCAATGAGGGCTGGCTGGAAAGTTGCGTGTATTAAGTCCGCTTTGACAGATAATATCGAAACTGCCGCCTATCGCGCAGACGTCACGGCGTTGCGCATTTTTGCCGCTGTCGGATGCAGCAACGGGCCGGATCCTATGTTATTCCTTCATGAATTGGGCCCTTTGACCAGCATCGGAATGCGACCATGACTTCAGCGTTCATATCCCATTTGCGCAACGAGCTTCTCGGCCTGAAAGAAGCCGGCCTCTATAAGGCCGAGCGCGTCATCACATCCAAGCAGGCCGGCGAAATCGCCGTGCTTGGGGGTGCGCGCGTCCTTAATTTCTGCGCGAACAACTATCTTGGACTTGCCGATAATGAGGAGCTCGCGGAAGCAGCGAAGAAGGCGCTAGATCGCTATGGCTACGGCATGGCCTCGGTACGTTTTATCTGCGGCACGCAGGAGGAGCACAAGCAGCTCGAGGCACGGATCTCAGCCTTTCTCGGCATGGAGGCGACGATCCTCTATTCCTCCTGCTTCGATGCCAATGGCGGGTTGTTCGAGACGCTGCTATCGGAAGAAGATGCCATCATCTCGGATGCCCTTAATCATGCCTCCATTATTGATGGCGTCCGGCTCTCCAAAGCCAAACGCTTCCGTTACGCCAACAACGACATGGCAGCGCTTGAGGAGGAACTGAAGAAGGCCGAAGGCAGCCGCTTCAAGCTGATCGCGACCGACGGCGTCTTTTCGATGGACGGCATCATTGCCAATCTCGGCGGCGTCTGCGACCTGGCGGAGAAATATGGCGCGATGGTCATGGTCGATGACAGCCATGCGGTCGGCTTTGTCGGCGAGCATGGTCGGGGCTCGGCGGAATATTGCGGCGTCGAAGGCCGGATCGACATCATCACCGGCACACTCGGCAAAGCGCTTGGCGGGGCGTCCGGGGGCTATACGTCGGCCAGAGGTGAAATCGTCGAGTGGCTGCGGCAGCGCTCGCGTCCCTATCTTTTCTCGAACACCTTGGCGCCTGTCATCGCCGCAGCCTCGTTGAAGGTGTTCGATCTTATCGAAAACGGCTCCGACCTGCGTGCACGGCTTCAAGGCAATGCCGAACTCTTTCGCCGTGAAATGACCAAGCTCGGCTTCACGCTGGCGGGGGCGGATCACCCGATCATCCCAGTCATGCTCGGCGATGCGAAGCTCGCGCAGGACATGGCGGCGCTCATGCTGCAGAAGGGCGTCTATGTCATCGGCTTTTCCTTCCCCGTGGTGCCGAAGGGTCAGGCGCGCATCCGCACGCAGATGTCGGCCGCTCACTCGAAGGCCGATGTCGAAAAGGCGATCGCAGCCTTTGCCGAAGCCGGAAAAGAACTTGGAATCATTTGAATTGGTTGGAGAGAACCGATCATGTCGAACATGATGAAAGCGTTGGTCAAATCCAAGCCGGAGGTCGGGCTGTGGATGGAGCATGTGCCGGTTCCCGAAGTCGGGCCGAACGATGTCCTGATCCGGGTCAAGAAGTCGGCGATCTGCGGGACCGATGTCCATATTTGGAACTGGGATCAATGGGCGCAAAAGACCATTCCCGTTCCGATGGTGGTCGGCCACGAATTCTGCGGTGAGATTGCCGAGATCGGTTCCGCCGTGACGAAATATCATGTCGGTGAGCGCGTCTCGGGTGAAGGTCATATCGTTTGCGGCAAATGTCGCAACTGCCGGGCGGGCAGGGGCCATCTCTGCCGCAACACGCTCGGTGTCGGCGTCAACCGTCCCGGCTCCTTTGGTGAGTTCGTCTGTATTCCCGAATCCAATGTCGTGCCGATCCCCGACGATATCCCGGATGAAATTGCCGCGATTTTCGATCCCTTCGGCAATGCAGTTCACACTGCGCTCTCCTTCGATCTGGTCGGCGAGGACGTGCTGGTGACCGGCGCGGGGCCGATCGGCATCATGGGGGCCATGGTCGCCAAGCGCTCCGGTGCGCGCAAGGTCGTCATTACCGATATCAATCCCATCCGACTGGCGCTTGCCCGCAAGGTCGGCATCGATCATGTCGTCGACGCTTCCAAGGAAAACCTCGCTGATGTGATGAAGTCCATCGGCATGACCGAGGGGTTTGACGTCGGTCTGGAAATGTCGGGCGCGGCTCCCGCCTTCCGCGACATGATCGACAAGATGAACAATGGCGGCAAGATCGCCATTCTCGGCATTGCGCCGGCAGGCTTCGAGATCGACTGGAACAAGGTCATCTTCAAGATGCTGAACCTCAAGGGCATTTACGGCCGCGAGATGTTCGAGACCTGGTACAAGATGATTGCCTTCGTGCAAGGCGGTCTCGATGTATCGCCCGTCATCACGCATCGTATCGGCATCGATGATTTCCGCGATGGTTTCGAAGCAATGCGCTCGGGCAATTCCGGCAAGGTCGTCATGGACTGGAATTGATGCCATTCGGACACACTTCCGGCCTCGGTAATACCTGCCGATGCTGGAAATGTGAGGCTTTGCTCAGAATGCTCTTGTCATCGCGTGGGGACTTCCTAAATACGGGAAACATTAAATCGCTGCGTGCGGAGCCTGTGGATAAGGCTTTTTCGCGCATTTAACGGGCTTTTTTGCTGGAAAAGCTTGACGAGAACTAAAATTCTGGGAATCACCGTTTGACTTCGGAAAGAACGGTAAAACTGGATCAAGCGGATCACCTGATATCATGGCCGGAAATCCAAACGCAATCCAGCTTTGCACTCCGGTGGCGGTGATCGTGGTTAATTGGGCATTAAAGGTCATTCCGTTAGGTGTTCGTCGGTGAGTCGCGGCTGGTGCAGGGCGCGCCAGTCAGTGTGATTGTTTCACCGCGTGTAAGTTTGCAGCGTCAGGGAAAGCGACGATATAAAGATGGCAACAAAGGTCAAAGAGAACGAAGAAGCTGAAGTCGAGCGCGACGGCACCTCCGACGGCCCACTTCTCGATCTTTCCGACGACGCGGTCAAGAAGATGATCAAGGCCGCGAAGAAGCGCGGCTATGTGACGATGGACGAGCTCAACGCCGTTCTTCCGTCCGAGGAAGTGACGTCCGAACAGATCGAAGATACGATGGCCATGCTTTCGGACATGGGCATCAACGTCATTGAGGACGAAGACGTTGAAGAGGCTGGCGCTGCGGCCAGCGACGACGACGATGCCGGCGGCGATGACGATAGCGAGGGCGGCGAACTAGCTCCTTCGACAGGTTCTGCTCTGGCGACGGCCAAGAAGAAAGAGCCGACCGACCGCACGGACGATCCAGTGCGCATGTATCTGCGCGAAATGGGTTCCGTCGAGCTTCTGTCGCGCGAAGGCGAAATCGCGATTGCCAAGCGCATCGAGGCCGGCCGCGAAACCATGATCGGCGGCCTCTGTGAGAGCCCGTTGACGTTCCAGGCGCTGATTATCTGGCGCGACGAACTCAACGAAGGCACCACGCTGCTGCGCGAGATCATCGACCTCGAAACCACCTATTCCGGTCCCGAGGCCAAGGCTGCCCCGCAGTTCCAGAGCCCGGAGAAGATCGAGGCTGACCGCAAGGCGGCCGAAGAGAAGGAAAAGGCACGTCGCGGCCGTGCTCCTTCCGGCGACGACGACATCACCAATGTTGGCGGTGAAGGTCTACCGATCGAGGAGGAGGAAGAGGACGAGGACGAGTCCAACCTCTCCCTCGCTGCGATGGAAGCCGAGCTTCGTCCGCAGGTCATGACGACGCTCGACATCATCGCCGAAACATACAAGAAGCTGCGCAAGCTGCAGGACCAGCAGGTCGAGCAGCGCCTGTCGGCCTCCGGCACACTGTCCTCCGCACAGGAGCGCCGCTACAAGGAACTCAAGGATGAGCTGGTCAAGTCGGTCAAGTCTCTGTCGCTGAACCAGAACCGCATCGACGCGCTCGTCGAGCAGCTCTACGACATCAACAAGCGCCTCGTTCAGAACGAAGGCCGCCTGCTGCGTCTGGCTGAATCCTATGGTGTCAAGCGCGACAGCTTCCTGGAGCAGTATCAGGGCGCCGAGCTCGATCCGAACTGGATGAAGTCGATCGGCAATCTGGCTGCGCGCGGCTGGAAGGAATTCGCCAAGAGCGAAAACACGACGATCCGCGACATTCGCCAGGAAATCCAGAATCTTGCGACCGAAACCGGTATTTCGATCTCGGAATTCCGCCGTATCGTTCACATGGTTCAGAAGGGCGAGCGCGAAGCCCGCATCGCCAAGAAGGAAATGGTCGAAGCCAACCTGCGCCTCGTCATCTCCATCGCCAAGAAGTACACGAATCGCGGCCTGCAGTTCCTCGACCTCATTCAGGAAGGCAATATCGGCCTGATGAAGGCGGTCGACAAGTTCGAATATCGCCGCGGTTACAAATTCTCGACCTACGCCACCTGGTGGATTCGTCAGGCGATCACCCGTTCGATCGCCGACCAGGCGCGCACCATCCGTATTCCGGTGCACATGATCGAAACGATCAACAAGATCGTCCGCACGTCGCGCCAGATGCTGCACGAAATCGGCCGTGAGCCGACGCCGGAAGAACTGGCCGAAAAGCTCGCCATGCCGCTCGAAAAGGTGCGCAAGGTTCTGAAGATCGCCAAGGAGCCGATCTCGCTCGAAACCCCGGTGGGTGACGAAGAAGATTCGCATCTCGGCGATTTCATCGAGGACAAGAACGCGCTTCTGCCGATTGACGCCGCCATCCAGGCGAACCTGCGCGAAACGACGACCCGCGTTCTGGCATCGCTGACCCCACGCGAAGAGCGTGTGCTGCGCATGCGTTTCGGCATCGGCATGAACACCGACCATACGCTCGAAGAAGTCGGCCAGCAGTTCTCGGTGACGCGCGAGCGTATTCGTCAGATCGAAGCCAAGGCGCTGCGCAAGCTCAAGCACCCGAGCCGCAGCCGCAAGCTCAGAAGCTTCCTCGACAGCTGAGGTCTGGCGCAAGTCGGCATCGGCAGGTTACAAAACAAGGCCCGGTTCGCGAAAGCGAGCCGGGCTTTTCATTGAGGATATCAGGATCAAAGAGGGTGATCATGGCGAGCAAGCCGCAATTCACGGAGATATCCCTTCCTGTCCGCCTGCGCGATCTGCTGGCGGGGTATGAATGGCGGCAGGATGCGCTCGGGCGCTCTTCGGCCCATGTTTTCCGACTTGAGGCTGATGGACGCGTGCCTGTTTATCTCAAGAGCGAGCTGGTCGATCCGTTGGGTGAATTGGCAGGCGAGGTTGCGAGGCTGCGATGGCTCGCCTCGCAGGGCCTTGCGTGCCCTGATATCATTGCCCATGAGAAGGACGGCGAACGCGAATGGCTTTTGATGAGTGCTCTTCCCGGCAGCGATTTCGTCAGCGCCGAGTGGTTACAGCCGCTTGAGCGGGTGCGGCTTTTTGCGGGTGCCTTGCGGCGATTGCACTCAGTCGATATCGCGGCCTGCCCGTTCGATCATCGGCTGGAGAACAGGATCGGCACGGCATGGGCACACTTGCTTGCCGGCCGCGTCGATGAGGACGACTTTGATGAGGCCCGGCTCGGAAGGTCGGCGGCGGATCTTTTCCGCGAACTTCAGGCCAAGAGACCGTCGACGGAGGATCTTGTCGTCACCCATGGCGATGCCTGCCTTCCGAATTTCGTAGTCGATGGCGATAGATTCAGCGGTTATATCGATTGCGGCCGCCTCGGCGCGGCTGATCGCCATCAGGATATCGCGCTGGCCTGCGGTAGCGTCGAGCACAATTTCGGACAGGAATTGGTTGGCGAGTTTTTGAAAGCCTATGGCGATTTTGAACCGCAGGCCGAAAAGATGGCCTATTATCGGCTACTGGATGAGTTCTTCTAGCGGGAGATGCGACTATCCCGCGCTGCGCGATCACGCAGGTTTGTTTTTGCGCCATTGCGGATCGCGCAGATGCCTGACAAGTTCGATTTCGGCCGATACCTCTTTCCCGGCGTGTGGTCGGGTACCATATGTCAGCGACCGAAAAGTCTTCTGATCTGTTTGCCAGCAAGGATCGAATGAATCGATGCGCAATTTCCTCTTGATTGCTTTCTCTGCGCGAGTCCTCGGCTGAACGATGGAAAAGGGCGCGGAAAAACGGGATAGGGAGATAAGGCCGGGCTTTGTCCTGTCGATCCTTCTGCACGTCCTGTTTGTCGCGCTCTTTTTGCTGCCGCTGTTTCCCGCGCCGCCAGAGGCGAAGCCCGAGCAGAGCGTCAATGTCGAGCTGGTGCCGCAGCAGGAGGAAAAACAGGAACTGGCGACGAAGGCGAATGAGAAGCCCGACCAGCCTCCCAAACCGACGCCAAGACCTGACGAGAAGCCGGCAGAACAGACGGCGGACGCTCAACAGGAGCCGCAGCAGCCGGAGGGAAAGAAGGCGGACGAACAGCCGCCAAAGCAATCCAACCCTGAGGGCAAGAAGCAGGCAGAGAAGCCTGCATCCAAGCCTGACGAGGCCAAGGCTGATAAGCCGGTAGAGCAGGCGAAGTCTGAGCCCAAACCTGATGATCCCGGCGCTGAGAAGCCTGTTGAGAAAGCGGAACAGCAGCCTTCTGCGACCGAAACGCCGCTTCCGGACATGAAGGGCGATCAGAAGGATCCGACGACCACGCAGCAGGCGGATGCTTCAGAACAGTCGAAAGACGATACACCCCCGACGCGGCCAAACAACAATGCAGCTGAGCAACAGGCTGCTGCAGCTGCGCAAGCCGAAGCTCAAGCCAAGGCTGAAGCCCAGGCCGCCCAACAGGCCCAGCCGCAAGTTGACGCCAAGGATCAGCAAGCAAACGCGGCGCAGCCGCCGGCGAGCGATTCGAACGCCCCGGCTTCGTCTACCGCACCCAATATCCTGGCGACCAACGAGCCTTCGGATTCGCAGGTGCAACAACCGCAGGTGCCAGCGGTAGATCAGAATAATCCGCAGGCACAAGCGCCGTCATCCGATCCGCAGCAGCAGGCTCCGGCCGGGCAGGCCAAGGATGAGGCGAAAGACTCGCTGCAGATTGTCGTTCCGGCGGTCAGGCCATCGCCGGCACAGCAGAGTGCTCAAGGCCAGTCTGTTTCCAGTCAAGGCGATCCGACGAGTGGCACCGCGTTGGTCACCGAGCCACCGCGGCCTAAATCACTTGTGCCGAAGCGAGCCGTTCAGGCGAAGAAGCTTTATTCGGGTGCGGAGATGGCCCGTCTGTCGAAGAGTGAATATGACGCTTGGAAGAAACTGCCACGGCGTGATCGGGTACGATATCTCTGCAATTCTGAGGAGCTGTTGCAGTTTCGTCATGATCTCGGTGCGGTAGGGTATAATAACTCCGCGCTGTCCTCGGCGATGCTCTCTGATGTTAGCTTGTTTGGCGATGGGGTCGCGGTTCAGACGCCCAATGGCTGGCGGAGAGTTGCATTCACCTGTGAAGTGGATGACGATGCGCTAAAGGTTATCGCTTTTTCCTACACGGACAGGGGACGCATTTCCCCGAGCCAAATGGATCAAGCACGCTTTCTAAGCAATTGAACCCAGAGAAGCGTACTCGCTCCCCACGTCCGGCTGAAACAATAGTTTATCCCCACCCCAATCGAAATCCACTCCATTTCATCATACAATTGCCTGCATCCCACTGATTCAGTGTTCTTCCATCGCCCTTTTCTCAAGATTCCAATGTCCTCGATTACAGCCGATTCCAGTTCTGCGGCAGCGGGCCGCTCCGCCCTGCGTGGTGTCCTCGTGGCATTCGCGTCCTATGCAGTCTTCGCCTTCAGCGATGCGTCGATCAAGATCCTTCACGGGACGATCCCTTCCTATCAGGTCGCGTTCATCGGTGCGCTGTTCGGCTTTGCCGCCATACCTTTCCTGAAGAAGCGGGAAGACGAGTGGCTCGATATGGTGCGGACGTCAAACCGTCCCTTGTGGCTGCTGCGCTTCGTCTGCGGCGCGGCGGGCGCCATCTGCTCCGTCGTTGCCTTCACCAAACTGCCAATGGCGGAAGCCTTTGCGCTGCTGTTTCTGCTGCCGTCCTTTGTCACCATTCTCTCTGTGATTTTTCTCAAGGAGGATGTGCGCTGGCAGCGCTGGACGGCGGTCATTCTCGGTTTCGTCGGCGTGTTGATCGTCCTGCGTCCGGGTTTTCGCGAGCTCTCGGTCGGGCACCTTTGCGCGGCAATCGGTGGCCTTGCGGCGGCCATCTCCATCGTCATCAACCGCGCGCTCGGTTCAAAGGAGAAGCGCATCTCGCTCTATGGGGCAGGCCTTTTCGGAACGCTTATCGTCAGCGGCCTCCTCATGCTCTCCGAAGTCACCATGCCCACGCCGACGCAATGGATATTCCTCGCGAGCTACGGCCTGCTTGGCGCGTGCGGCAGTGTCCTGCTCTTGACGGCTGCGCAGATGGCGCCTGCCAATCTGGTTGCGCCGCCGCAATATAGTCAGATGCTCTGGGCGATCGCCTTTGGCTACCTGTTGTTCAACGACAGCATCGATATGCCGATGGCCGTCGGCATCGTCCTCATCATCTTTTCCGGCCTGCTGACATTGGCGCGGGAGCGCAAGCGCGGCACGCCGCTGCCGACGGCGGTTGCCGGCAATACGCAGGCCGCATTGGTGACGGCGGAGGAAGACAAGGCTGCAGGCGGCGTTTAAGTCTTGTGTCCCGATTGCGGGTACGCGACATTGTCGCTCATATGGGACGCCTTAGCTGATAGAGCGAATAGGCGGGATGAGAGGCACCAGCGATGAAGTCCGGTCAATTCAGGATATACCGCTCTCGCCTTGCCGGCATCGAGGCAGTCCGAGCCGAAACCGGCCATAGCTTCCCAAAGCACACGCATGACCAATTCGGCATCGGTGTCATCGAGGCCGGTGCGCAGAGGTCGCTTAGCGGGCGAGGGGTGGTGCAGGCAGAGGCCGGCGACGTCATCAGCGTCAACCCGAACGAGGTGCATGACGGCATGCCCATCGGCCAAAGCCGCGCGTGGTCCATGCTCTATTTCGATCCCCGGCTGATCGGCGATCTGTTGCGCGATGTCGGCGAGGGTAGGTTCGGTGTGGTGGAATTCCCGTCGCCTGTCATCCGCGACGGGGAGATGGCTGGGCATTTCAGAAGCCTGTTTTCGCTTCTGGTCAAGGATGCGGCTGAAAATGTTCTCCTGCGGGATGGCCTGCTGCTGTCGCTCATCGCCGCTGTGATGCGTGAGGGATCCGGTGCCTTGCGTGAAGATGCCATTTCCACTGATATCAAAAAGGCGCGCGAGCTGATCGATGACGATCCAGCCGCTCCCCTGACCCTTGCCGAGCTTGCGGAGTTGTGCGGTCTAAGCCAATTTCGTTTCCTGCGGGCCTTCACCAAGGCGACGGGGCTGACGCCGCATGCTTACCTCATGCAGCGCCGGATTCATAAAGCGCGCCGACTGATTGCGGTGGGCATGTCCTTAGCCGAAGCGACCTTTGCCAGCGGTTTTTCCGATCAGAGCCATATGACGCGCCTCTTCGTCCGCAATTTCGGCGTCTCGCCCGGCGCCTATGCGGCGGCGATCGGCTGAAGCTTCTGCAATTTTATTCAAGACCGGAGGACAGCGGCGAGGTTTCCTGCTGCGCCAAGCAGATGCCTATCAGGAGGTGCCATGTTTTTCCGCCATTCGAACGAGATTTGGAGTGAGTTTCCCGAGCTGGTTCCCGGCGTGTTGTTTGCCGAAGGGATCACCTCGACCGTTGATGTCGAAGATCGGATGGCCAAATATCATGCGATTGCCGCAGACCGGCTAAAACAAGGTCCCGAAGGCGAGATGGCTGAAATCCAGGTGTGGCGTCGTGCTTTCTCCAAAATGGGCTTGAAGCCGACACAATATCGGTGCGCATCCGAAGCGCTGCTGCGCCGATTTCGCCAGGAAGGGTCGTTGCCGCGGCTGCACCCGCTCGTCGATCTTTGCAATGCCATCTCGATCGCTTTCGCAATTCCCGTTGCTGTGTTTGATCTTGCGAAAATCTCTGGCGATCTCGAAGTGCGGCATGCGAGCGGCAGCGAAACCTATTTGACCTTTTCCGGCGAAATAGAGCATCCGGCAGTCAGAGAAGTGATCTTTGCCGATGGAGCAGGACGGGCGCATGCCCGGCGCTGGACCAATCGCCAGAGTGGTTTGTCCGCCGTGCGCAATGATACACATGCGGTGTTGATTGTCGCGGAGGCGCTGCACGAATCGGCAGGCAGCGATGTTCCGAAGCTGATCGATGCGATTGCGTCGGAGTTGACCGCCATCTGGTCGATCGAGGCCACGCAGGGCCTCCTCAGCCTGTCATCACCGCGATTTGATCTATCGGCCGCGATGAATTTGCAACTGCAGCAAAAACGAGATTGACAGAAGGCGCGTTCAGGCAGAGCAGGGACTGTAGAATTTCCGACTGTCGAGAAGCATGTCTGCAAGCGTCCGTGGCGGCAGACTAAGAAGGCTCATGGATACCCTGCAGACTCAAGACCGGCCAAGCGTGCTCGGTCACCCCGGCTATCGTTCATTCGCTGCGTCGCGTGTCTTTTCCTCGATAGGCTTTCAGTCTGTCACGGTCGCCATGGGCTGGATGATCTACGATCAGACCCATAGCGCTTTTTTCCTCGGCCTCGTCGGCTTCTGCCAGTTTCTGCCGATGGTCATCCTGACCTTCGTCGTCGGGCATGTCGCCGATCGGTTCGACCGCCGCCGCATCGGCCTTGCCTGCCAGATCATCGAGGCGCTGACCGCACTGGTCCTTGCCATAGCTGTCTGGTTTCATTGGATAGGACCTGCCGGTATTCTAGCCGCCGTTGCCATCATGGGTGCGGCGACGGCCTTCGAACGTCCGACCATGGCGGCGCTTTTGCCCAACATCGTGCCGTCGTCGCTGCTGCAGGTTGCCATCGCGACCTCCACCTCGATGATGCAGACCGCCTTTATCATCGGGCCGTCGCTCGGCGGTCTGCTTTATGGCGTCAGCCCCCTTGCGCCGTTTGCCGTTTCGGCTGCGCTGTATGTCATCGCCAGCATCAACGTTATCTCGATCCGGGTCGAACGCGAGCAGCCGTCGTCGCGCGAGCCGGTGACGCTGAGCTCCGTCTTTGCCGGCGTCTCCTTCATCAAGAGCCGGCCGGTCATGCTGGGGACGATCTCGCTCGATCTCTTCGCGGTGCTGCTTGGGGGCGCGACGGCGCTGCTGCCGATGTTTGCGCGGGATATTCTGCATGCCGGGCCATGGGGACTTGGCCTGCTGCGCGCCGCGCCGGCCATCGGTGCGCTCATTATGTCGATCTGGCTGGCACGCCGGCCGCTGCAGAGCGATGTCGGCAAGAAGATGCTGTTTGCCGTGCTCGTCTTTGGGGTCGCCACCATCGTCTTTTCGCTGTCGAGCAATATCATCCTTTCGGTCGCAGCGCTCTTCGTCGTCGGCGCTTCGGATACGGTCAGCGTCGTCGTGCGCAGCTCGCTCGTGCAGCTCCTGACGCCGGATGCCATGCGCGGCCGCGTCAATGCCGTGAATTCGCTTTTTATCGGCACCTCCAATCAGCTCGGTGAATTCGAGTCCGGCATGCTTGCCACTGCACTTGGGCCTGTCCTCACCGGCATCGTCGGTGGCGTCGGGACCATTGTGGTGGTTGTGCTCTGGATGCGCCTCTTTCCGGACCTGACCAGAGTGAAGACGCTCAAAGGCTAGCGACGTCCATCATTGGATTGCTTTTCCGCAAGGTCGCTTAGCCCGATATCCCGCAATAGATGTTGGTTTGCCTGAGGTAGCATATCTCGCTTCCGGGCATTTTCCTTATGCGATCGCCATTCCATGCCCCCTCGTCGGGTTAGGAGTTGGACGACGCATGTTCTCCAGCTTATAACATGAAGAACGTTCATATATCTACGACCTCGAAGTGCCTAGCCAATAGATAGATGCGCTTAGAATATAGTTATGTATAATGAATTCTCAGGCTGCAAAGCATGAGGGATTTTCATGGGAAAGAGGCCGCTGCCACCGCTCTCGGTGCTTCAGACATTCTGTGCCATTGTAGAGACTGGCGGTTTCGGTCGTGCGGCCGAGCGGATCGGGCAGACACAGACCGCCGTCAGCCATCAGCTTGCACAGCTGGAAGGCTGGATCGGCGGGCGCCTGTTCGACCGAGGCCGAAATGGGGCGCGGCTGACGCCGTTGGGTGCGCGCCTGCACCCCGCAATTTCAAGCGTGATCGCCGAGCTGGAAACCGCCTTGTACCAGGCGCGCGCGAGTATTTCGGTTCGCAGCGTCGCGATATCCGTCTCGCCGGAGTTTTCCAGCCAGTGGCTGGCGGCGCGGCTGCCGGATTTCTGCCAGCGCTATCCAGACATCGAGGTGAAGCTGGCTGTCGGCTATCAGCGCCCGGATTTTCAGCCTGATGGCACCGATCTTGCCGTCTGGCTCGGCCGTGCCGACGCCGGTCTTACGCATGAAGAACTGTTGACTGACGAGGAGTTCGTCGTCAGTTCGCCGGAACTGTCCAAACGATTGCCGCCGCGCTGGGCCATAAGAGCGGCGCCGCTTCTGCGCTATTCCGGCATGCGGCATACGATTCTCGATTGGCAGCGCTGGCACGAGCAAATTACCAGCGGGTTGGATAACGGGGCAAATCCGCATTTCGACATCGCTCGGGCGGTCGAGGAGGCTCCCTTGTTCGATTCTTTCGCCGAAATGCTCGAGGCTTGCCGGCAGGGCGGCGGCTTCGCGCTCGTGCGAAGCTCATTGGTGGCACGCGATCTCGCCGACAATAAGCTGGTCAGATGCTTCGTCGAGGTGCAGCCGGCTGCTGTCAGCTATAGTCTGGTCTATCCGCCGAATGCCTTGGTGAACCCGGCTGCGGCCCTGTTTCGCAACTGGCTGCTCTCGCAAGTTCATTCGCCGGGTTAGCGGGCGATGATCTGTCAATCGCGCAGCCGAATGAGGCCGGCCTCAGTGGGAGCAAAACCGAGCCCTTGATAAAAGCCGGCGAGATGTGGTTCGAAATCGACATGCAGCCATTCCGCGCCACGTTCGCCGGCCAGGGTTTTCGCCCGCTCGACCAGAGCACTTGCGATACCTCTTCGCCGAAATTCCGGATCGACGCAGGTGTCGAGAATGAAGGCATGAATGCCGCCATCCCACGCGACATTGACGAAGCCCACCAGTCTTGCAGCCGCGAATGCGCCCACATGCGCGAGGTTTCTGGCGAGAATGGGCTGGAAATCCCGAGGGGAGGAGCTGCCCCATGCGGTTGCCCATAGGGCATTGAGCACCTCATTTTTGAGCTTGGGATCATTCTGGTATTCTATCGTCATAGGCGTCCCTCCGCGGGATCGTTCAGCGAATTCGCGGCCGTTTCCGACCAACCGGCAGGCGTGCGAAAAATATCTGCCGCCAATGTCGGATCTGATTGCCGTCAACCGTCTTTCAAAGGTGAACATAGAACAGAGGAGGCAGAAATGTCCTATGTCGATGGCTTCATCCTTGCCGTGCCGAAAGACAAGATTGAAGCATACAAGGCGCAGGCGGGCAGGGCCGGCGATGTCTGGCGGGAGCATGGCGCGCTCAGCTATGTCGAGGCCATAGGCGACGACGTACCGTATGGCGAACTGACTTCTTTCCCGCGTGCCGTGCAGGCGAAGGAAGACGAGGTCGTTGTGTTCTCATGGATCACCTACGAATCGCGAGAGAGCCGCGACACAGTATTGGCGAAGGTCATGGCCGACCCGCGTTTGAAGGATGACATGCAAAACATGCCCTTTGACGGCAAACGCCTGATCTATGGTGGTTTCAACATCATCATCTCGCTATAGGCTCAACGCGGTGGCCGGGCTTGACATTCCGGCCACTCGCCCGACCTGATGCGGATCGCTATCGCCATGCCCGGAGGATGCAATGCCGCAAACAGTGATCACGCTTTCGACTCATGGCCAGGGGCTCTATGAATTTACCGATCAGGCGGCGGAATTCGTCCGCGCCGCGGCAGGCGGCGGCGAGGGGCTTCTGAACGTCTTCGTCCGCCACACCTCCTGTTCCCTCCTGATCCAGGAAAATGCCGATCCCGATGTGAAGACCGATCTCAAGGCCTTCTTCAGCCGGCTCGTGCCGCCATCCTCGGATCCTTCGATGCGCTGGATCGTGCACACGATGGAGGGGCCGGACGATATGCCGGCGCATATCAAAGCCGCACTGATGCAGGTCTCGATCGGCATTCCGGTGACGCACGGTCGGCTGGCGCTCGGCACCTGGCAGGGCATCTACGTTTTCGAGCATCGCGACCGGCCGCATCGGCGCGAAATCGTGCTGCATTTTTCCGCCTGAGCCGCGCTCCTTATTGCGTCAATAGATTGTTAACCGTCGTGAATACAATCTGAACGGCCAATTCGTGTTCGGTTCAGCTTGGCTGACCTAACGTGGCCCCAATCCCGAGGCATTGCCGATGGCGAGGCCAATAATGGGATTGCAACGATCCGCAGCAAGGATTTGAAGGAGAAACACCATGACCAATCTTTTCGCCAAGGCAGGTATTGCAGCTCTCATCGCGCTCGGCGCCATGTCCGCAACGGTCGTCACGGCCTCCGCCAACGACTTCCATCCCGGTATTCAGCAGGCTCGCTATGACCACCCGCGCGGTCGCATGTGCTCGCCGCGCCTCGCCGTCGAGAAAGCACGGGACATGGGTCTGCGCCGCGCCCGCATCGACAATGTCACGCCGCGCCGCGTCGTTGTTGAAGGTTTCGGCCGCCGTGGTCCGGATCGGGTTGTCTTCGCCAACGCACCGGGTTGCCCGCTGATCCGTCGCTAATCGCAGCGCTCCCAAGTTTTCCACATCTATTCGATGGATTCGAAGTCGCCTCCGAAGGGGAGGCGGCTTTATTTTTTATGTTGTGCTATTATCGGCCATCTGGTTTCCCTTTAGCGTTCAATGTAGCTGAATAATGGATGAATGGCTGATTCTGAGCTCATTCAGCATAGCGCCGCTACCTCTTGGGCACTCGCTCAGCAAATATTGCAGGCGTGAGAAAGAAGCCCTCTGCTTCATGGAGAATATAATGAAACAAATGCTGGCAAAATTGGGAGTCGCCGCCTGCGTCGCAGTGACCGCCCTGTCGGGCACGGCGGATTTTGCCTCCGCACAGGGTGTGGATATCTATGTCAATCCGGGCCGTCATCGCCCGCCACCGCCGGATTATGACCGTCCGCCGCCGCCGCGTTTTGACCGCCGCGGCTGCGATCCTCGTCAGGCCGTGGACGTTGCCCGCAGCTATGGTCTGCGCCGCGCCCGTGTTGTGGATGTGACGCCGCGTCGCGTCGTCGTCGACGGTTTCGGCCGCCGCGGTCCGGATACGATGATGTTTGCCAATGTTCGCGGTTGCCCGCTTCTGGGTCGCTGACAAGCAAAGCGGGCGCACGAGGCGCCCGTTTTCATTCTCTGACCTTTTCGCCTTTTTTTGGCGGGGGCCGCGGAACCGCCCTTTGCTCGATCCGATCGGATCTGAGCGAAGGGCGGTTTTGTTTTGATTACTGCTGGATCGCGTAGGTGATGCTCACCGATGCGTTGTATTCGTTTTCTCCGGTGGCGACGGGAACTACCTTGTCCATCGGAGCCGCCGCGGCCATGCTGCGCATATAGGGCTGCGGCGGGGCTGCAATGCCGCCTTCGTGGATCGCGATAACGCGGCCGAGCTTGACGCCGGCGGCATCCGTCAAGGTCTTTGCTTTGGCGGCAGCGTCGGCGACTGCCTTCTTGCGGGCCTCTTCGATCGTGGCGTCGGGCTTGTCGTTGGTGAACTGGATATCGCCGCCTTGATTGATGCCGAGCTTGACCGCCTGGTCGAGCAGCCCGCCGAGCTTGGAGAGATCACGCACGCGAACGGTCAAGCCGTTCGTCACCTGGTAGCCGTTCAGAACCGGCGGCTGGTTGTGGCCGTCCTTGTCGTTCGGATAGGTATATTGCGGCTGAATGGAAAAGCCGGAGGTCTGCAGATCACGCTCTGCAATGCCGCTTTCCTTCAGCGTTGCCAGCACGGCGCCCATGGCCTTGTTGTTCTGATCGAGTGCATCCTGGGCCGCCTTGGCCTGCTGAACGACTGCGAGCGTTACGACAGCCATATCCGGCGCGACGGAAGCATGTCCCTCACCGGTGACGGTGATGACAGCCTCGCGCGGCTTGGCATCTTCGGCAAAGGCTGCAGCCGCAGGCACGAAGAAAGTGGCGCTGACAAGAGCGGCAAGAGCAAAATCTCTGGTTTTCGTCAGAAGCATGATTCGTTCCTTGGTTGATGATCCCTCGAGATCCGCTTTTGCGGATTGATTGTGAAGGTATTACGGCAGTCCCTTGTCGGAAAACAGAAATTGGGTTAGAGCCAAGTCGTCTTCGGGGAACCATTGCTCCGGAGTCGCGAGCGCGGAGTCTCAATCTTGCGCTGGGCCTGTAGCTCAATGGTTAGAGCCGGCGGCTCATAACCGCTTGGTTGGGGGTTCGAGTCCCTCCGGGCCCACCATTCATTTTCTAACTAACTGATTTCGTTTCGTTTTCTGAAACATTCCCCTCGCAGGATTCACATGGAGGGGCGAGTTCGTTCGCCAACTGTTCAGACACAATGCGCGAAGCCTTCACTCCAAGCCGTGCTCTGTCGGCCCCTTTCGTGTAAACTTCCGCCTGTTTAGAGTTCGTCCATCCGAATTGGCTCATAAGCTCATGAGCCGTAGCGCCGCCATTTGCTGCCATGGTCGCCGCCAATTTCCTCAAGCCGTGAGTATTTTTCTCAATATCGGCTTTGCGTGCCGCATCCCCAAACCAATTACCGAACCCTGGTACGGAAAATGGTTTCCCGTACTCTGTGACGAGGAAATGCAGATCACCCGTTTTCGTAGCGTCGATGATATCGAGGACACGTTGAGGCAATTCGACAGTGATCCTGGCGCCTGTCTTAAAGGTTTTCATCGAGGCGACGTTTCCACGAAGATGCTGGCGTCCGAGCTTCACGAGATCCGATCGCCGCAGACCGGTATGCATTGCTAACTCAAGAGCAAGACGCTGCTTCGTGCCAATAGGCCACTTTAGGCAGAATGCACGAACGTCCTCAATATCCCATGCTGGGAACCCGTCACCATCAAGCTTATTTCGCGCTACCCCTTCTGCCGGGTTCGCCTTCATGTGGCCGTCGCTGACTGCCCACTTACAAAGAGCAGACATTGTTTTGAGATAGTTGTTTGCGGCAGCCGGCGTTGCCCGACGATCCTCCATTCCGTAAGAGATCGCCTTTTTCGTGATCGCAGAAATTGGAGCGCTATAAAGCGAGTTTCCATTCTTGTCTTTTTTTGCCTTGATCTGCAGGAATATATTGCTTCTCTGCTTTCTGGTGGCTGCCTTGAGATCTCTCCACGCTCCGCTCTCCATATAACGACCGATCAGCCACCCGATGGTTTTCGGCAGTTCCTTTTGCCCGGCATCAAAAGGCAAGCCTTTGAGCGCAGCATCATAGGCAGTCTTGAAACGCTTATCGTTGGCATGCGGCAAACGCGTACGTGGGCCTTTCCCGATACGGAAATAGAAGACCCATTCGCCCTTACGGTTTTTCTGGCGAACGACATAGAGAGGAAGCTTGCGGGGCATGTCCTCCATCAGAGACGAATCTCCTCTTCTTCCGCAATCTCTCGTTCCCTGTGATTAGCGGGGATATCGGGCGAAACGCCGATCTTTTTTCCGTCGATCTCTATCCAGACGGTAACGCCGTCGCGCTTGGCAACCTTCGCCATGCGGTGGAGATCGGATTCCTTGATGAGCGCAGAGGCCGTCATTCCCCCTCCTTCCCGTCGTTGGCATTTTGTTCCTGCAATAGAGTGGGGGAGGAGTCCGAAAGGGCGCGGATTGCCGAAGCAATAGATCGAGCACCAAGACGCATAGCCTCAGTTTCTGAGCCCATACCGGAGCACTCAGACTTGGCATGATCGTCTGCGATCTTGGCAGATTCTTCCAAAGCCTCGCGCCAGCATTCAATAAACATACGCTCAATGATGGCGTCTACCTCTGGAATGTGGTGGATCGGATCAGTCTTCGATGCGGCGATGGCATAACGAATTTCGAGGCCGGTATTGTACGCAATTTTGCGGATATCCATTACCAGAGGTCCTCCGAAAAGAGCCGCGGCGATTTCTCCGTCCTATTGGTTTCGGTGAGGATCTGCCCAGCCTTGAGCGCGATGTAGTAGGCTTCCACCCGGTTCACGAAGCGACCGGTATCAGTCAGGAAGCCTTGGGTCTCGGGCGTTGCCTTTGTGCCGTTGATCCCCATTTCCAAATCCATGGTTTGGATGATGGTGTGGTGGCGAGCCGGTGGTGGGAGCGAAATCGTCCCGGCAAACTGGATAGCGGCGGCGATGATGCGTTCCGTCACTTCCCCGCCTCCTCGTTAAGAGCGGCGCGGCGCTCAAGGTTGATACCTGCATGGTAAAGCCACCACGCAATGCGATGTTTTATCCAGTTGTCGGGAGGGCCATACGGATATTGTCGAAATGACAGATCAGTTCGCCAAAGCTTCAGCGCAGTATAGATACAGATACCGGCGATCAACTTCACCATCATTGACCCTCCAGCTTAGAGAGGAGGGCGCGGGCGACACGTAGGTCGCCGACGCGCAGTTTTGACGACATCACCTTGGAATAAAGCTTAATCTTGATGACATAATCATCCGGCGCCTTGTCGTCGGGCCATGTTGCGCACTCGGCTGCAAACGGCTCTAGCACCTTCCTCACCTCTTCCATCACCTCTGCATGGCGATGGCGTTCGGAGAGGATAAGGCGGGAAAAGCTATCTGCTAGCCCATCTATGGCGTGTGGTGAAAGAGAGCCCTTAGAGTTCCCAGCGTGCAACCATTTTGCATAGATCTCAGCCTCAAGGATTCCAGCCTGAATTATTTCGTCGGGAATCTTGCTCATGGCCTGGATTCCTTGTTCTTGCGGATCGCGTTCCGGCTCGTGACCATGGTGTAGCCATCAGGGAAACGGACGCAGCAGCTATTCATGGTGCCGCGTGCCAAAACCTCGCAGGGCTGGCCTTTCCGGCCTTGGCGATCCCATCTGTAAATGTATGGAAGAAGTGCTGCGCTCATTGCAGCGGCCCTCCGTTGGCAATCCCCTCGGCTTGCATACGCGCTTGGGGGATGTAGGAGGTAACGAAGGCCTCAAGCTCATCATGGGCCAAGGGGGCATCGACGACAAAGGAATGCAGAATTCCCATAAGCCCTGTCAGGATGCCGCCTGTCACGACTTCGATTTGCTCGGCCGGCTGAAGACTGCGGAAGTCTGGGTTGTTGAATATGGAGATGCCCAGAGATGCAACCTTTCGGCGGATCTCGTCTGCCATCGCATCGGTCTTGCTGTTGGGATCGAAAGGTTTGGGCGCGCTCATGGCTTCTCCCCTTCGTTAGAGGGGGACGGTGGAGCGGGGAGATTGGTGACCTTGATCCCAACATAGCATCCGGCCGCTTTGGCGAGCTTTGGGCCGTCCTCAAGCCATCTCGCAAACTGTTCAGCCGGAGATTTTGCAATCAGATCGTAAGGAGCAACACCAAGGAGCATCATCGCTCCTGTGGCATCAACCTGAAGCTTGGCATCCTCTTCATTATCGAAATAGATCCATCCATCGGCGTAGTCTTTAACGAACCATCCGCGGACTATCGATCCATCCCCGCCGTTTCCGGCTTCTATAGGGGCGTGGAGGGGCGAAGCGTTAATCATCGCCTCCCAAGCCAAGCGGCCGTTGGCGAATGCATTGATTCCCAATCCGTTCTGAAGCTCGCAGTAGGCAGAAATCATAGCGGGCGTGGGTTCGCGGGGTACGACTATGCCGCCTATAGAGGAGAAGTAATCTCGAACGACATTTTCCGCGATGGTCTCGAATGTGCAATCTTGTGTCCATTGGATGCCGTTCGCGGCAGCCTGAATGGCCTTATCGTGCGGGGTGGTGGTCATCAGGTCCATCCATCGTCAAGACCGGCCTGGCGTGCATGCTCGATTGGCATGGAGGCGGTTATGTCGTCGATTTTGGTGAAGTATTGTCGATTTACGGATCGCTCCGCATAATCAGATGAGAGAAGTGCCCCGGTGGCTGTCTCCTTGACAATCATCAGGATCACATTGTGCTGGCGAGCTGATTTTTCGGGGGTTCTGCCGAAAAATAGCGAGAATAATTTCCGCATTACTCCCCTCCTTTATAGAGAGGGGCGGCGGAAGAGCGACTTGGGAGGAACTGAAAAGGAATAACTTCTCCATCGGCAACAAAATCGTCCAGATACATTGGACTATAGCCGGTGTGTTTGAAGTGAAGTCCGCGTTTCCCTTCATAAAGCTTTTTGAAGCACTGTTCGCCAGTCTCGAAATTTATGGCCCGCACATAGAGATCTAGGCCACGCTGCTGGTTTGGATGCTGCTTATGCTCAATCGGCCCTTCGATAATCCCAAACGTGGGGTATTGTGGGTCATATTTGACGGCGATTTTTTTTATGCTCATCCCCGCTCTCCCTTCGCTACATGCTGGAGGGCGGAACGAACGTCGGCTCCAGACTTACCGGCGGTGTCAGGAAGAAGCCTGATTTCGGCTATCCCTACGTGTTCCTCAAATTCCTTTGCCCAAGGGTAAACATCTTCGAGATTGTCGACATCTGCATCACCCAATTCGAATGAGCCGCCCTCCATCCGATAGACGTTCCCATAGCCGAGCAACTCGGTCTTATGACGCGGTATCTCCTTCAGCGCGGCGATATCGGAGGCGGGGGTGGGCTCGACTGCCTTATCCCAACATTCGGCGCTGCAAACCCATCGCCCATCGGAAAGCTCGCATTCGGAACCGCCGTCGCCTTCAACAGTCGAAAGCCCCTTCTTGCCGCACATGCAGCATTGTGGCAACACTGGAGAGGAGAGAGCGGAGCGGATGCGTTCCCCCACGAGCTGATATAATGCTCGTTGCCTGTCAGGATCACCGGAATTTTCGATGCTGTAGCCGAGCACGGCGTCAACAACTTCAACTGCGAGCGCATATGTGTCGGCCTTCACCGCCACAGGCAGCGGCGCGGGTATTAGCGCGGCGTTATGGGCATCTGCAATCCTAGCTACGGTATCTCGATGCACCTTAATAGGGCGCAGGATAGCGTCATCGTCATTGCCTGCCTGTTCAAGCTCGATGCCCCAATATCCGTGGATGGTGTCTTCGAAGATGCGCCAACGGGACGAAACCTCCTTCGATTCAACAGGCAGCGGCGCGGGTGAGGCGTATAGGGGGCGCAGGTTTCGAATGCCCTGCGCATCGGATGGCTTCTTTGCCGAAAGACGCTTGTCCCAACCAATAAACGCTCCGTCACGACCGCCCATATAATTGGCGACTTCATATTCCCATGCCACCGGCTCTCCGGGTAGGAGCGCAAGGGCGGCCGCAAGGCCATCTTCTAGGCCATGGATTGCGCCGGTTCGCTGGACTTCCACTTTGCTCCAGAAGGCTTCGATCATTTCAGGTGTCGGAGTCATGCATTGATTTCCTTCAGCAGGAGCACGAGAAATAGGTCGCGCGGTCTTCGGTCCTGATCTTATGGCCGGTTACAATCTCGATATGGTCCCAAAATTCAGGAGGGATCTCGCCATGCGCATCTTGACCGTTGAAGTGCAGATATTCAGAACTCCAGCTATCGGCATTGTCGATTGCCGCGGCGATCACCGTTTTGTAGTCGGGACAATCAGAGTTTGAGATAAAATCGCGTAGCCACTTTTCCGAGGCGGCTTTCTTCTCTGCTTCGGTCACGACTGGCGCAGAAGGCGCGATATCGCTCGAAAATGCCGGATGCTCCCAAACGTGTCTGAGCGACGTGATAGTACGAGGATAGACGACAAGCCAGAAGTGTTGGCCCGGCGCTACGAAGCCCTCAAGGAACGGATCGACAATGCCGATGTGTTTGCCTTGCGTGCCAACGCCACCGTCGACAAAGCCGACGTGCTGGCCTGGATAAAGCTTCTCCACAGCGATTACCGGCTCGACAGCGAGGTGTATGGCATCACGGCCCGCGTTTTCATCGATAATGGTTCCGAGCGTTGCGAGAGCATCAGTTGCTACGGTATGCGTCTGCTTGACCATAATTTCTTCCTTATTGGGTTCCGTAGAGAGGCAAAGCCCACAGGCGGCACATGAGCCGGATAGGCAGCCTTTGGTTCTGAATGGGGCCAGGGAGGTCACTGATCGATCTCCCGATATAGCGGTCTGGGCTGCAGGCTCGGCTTAGGCTGCCGGCGCAATGCCTTTTCGGATTTGGGGAAGCCGGCTGATTTGATCTTCGCCGAAGGCCGCACGGCGCCGGACGCCTTGTCGCGTTGACGATCGGACTTGCGGATGCGCCGAATATCGTCCGCTGTCTTTTCAGCGTGGCAGACGCGGCAGATCAGTCTACCGTTGGCAATCGTTGGTTCGCCGCCAAGGGCGCAAGGAAGGATATGGTCGACCTCTCCATCGCCAGTCTTAAGTACGGCTCTGCACTTTTCGCAGTGGCCGGCGGCGCGGGCGATGATCGCGGCCTTGGTCTTGCGATTGAATTCGAGACGGCTCATCCGCGCCTCCATACCCAAGACAGAATCCGAGCAAAGAGACGACGCCAGCGCTGAGACCGGTTATAGGCCTTGAGTTCAGCGATCCTATCCGCTTTCATCTGCTGATAGGCGAGGGTCGTCGAGCGTGCTTGAGGATATTTCAGAAGATGCTTGCGGATGGCGTCGGTCATGCCGCGGCCTCCTTCGCGCTATCGATGAAGTGGACGCGATAGGTCTTGTCGAAGACTGCTTGGAACTGAGCCGCCACGCTCTCGGACATATCCTCGTAGAAGAAGCTGGCGGCGAGGCTCGCATGCATCTGGACCATGTATGCCGCCAACCCTATAAGCATGTGGTTGACGTCTGCGCCGGGGCGCTGGATCTCGGCATTGACGAAGTCTGTCAGTTCGTCGTGGACCTTCGAGACCGAAAGGCGCGCGATGAAGGCGGTGATAGGATCGCCGCAGGTCAGCGCGTCCTCATCAGACATACTACCTGGCAGGAGACGTTTCTTCGTAGTCATGCCGCCCTCCGGTTCTTCAAATCTTCAGGATTGGTTAGGATGACGCCCTGTTGGGAAAAATGACGATGGACGGCGTCGAGATAGGCCGTCTTCTGGCGCGTCGTCATGATACGGGTAACCCCGAAGTCAAACGGCACCATCATGAGCTTCAGCTTGTGCTCGTAGGGGAGCGGCATGATCACAGCATCATATTCGGCCTTGAACACGTCGTTCTCGTTCCGAAGGATAGGCACGCCGAAGTGAAGCTTGCAGTAGCCGCGCACCTCTTCCGGCGTCTGGTCTCCGAGTTGAGCCGAGATTTCCAATACCCATTGACGCTGAAGGCGGTTCTGATCGCTGGTCCGGTGCTTGCCGTCGGTGATTGACACACTGAATGGGAGCTTCTTGCCCGTGATAAACTTCACCAGCATATCCCGCGCCTGCTCGGTCTCAACTATGCGGTTGTTGGTCGACATCGTCAGAAGGCCTCGGCGTTGTGAAGCTCGCGTCCGGCGGCATTACGGGCTCCGGTACCGCTCTTACGGTCGCCCGGGAAATCGTCGCTGGCCTCTTCAAGCTCCTTCTTTCGCCGAGCAAAACGGCGACGAGCTTCGTCCCAATAGTCTTTTGACCAACCGGCCTTTTGCGCATCTTCTGCCCAAGCGTTCAGAAGCTTTACGACATCACCTGGCGTTCGGCAGTCGACTAATTCGCGTTCGATTTCCCCAAGGCCTCGCTTTTGATCTGCGGCCGTAGCTTTTGGCGGTTTCGTGCTTTCGCCACCGGCTGGGGTGTCATCGTTCTCGCCGTTGGGATCGACAGGATGAAGATCACCCTTATGCCAAAGGTCCAAGGCAGCCCCAAAACGCATTGCTGCGTTCCTCATTGCATCGCCAATAACCTCCTTCACCGCATCGCCGCCGGTTTTGCCGTCAGCGTGGCCGTATCCGAGGCGGGTATGACCGCAGACCGTGAGCTTTATCCACATTCCGCCCATACGGTCGAAGGCTGGCTGACCATCTTGCGTGAATGAAACAGGCTCCCAATTCCAAAGCGGATCTACATCAAGGAGCCGGTCCGTAAGTGCTGCGTGGCCGACGTAATCCAGGTGGATAGTTTCTTTATGATGCCACTGTCCACAAAGCTGGCAGCGGATACCGAGGCGTCGATCACGCTCCCGCTCTTCCTTTTGCTGTTTGGTTTCCTTTGGCTTTTGACTGATCTGGTTATCGGGGAAAGGTGCGCGCAGCGCCTTCAATGCGTCGTCTGTAGACATCATGCGGCCTCCCGCATATCGGCGATTGCGACCTGAAGCTGCTTCGGCACATCGAAAAAGCCGCCGTCCGAAAGCTTCGGGTTCATCAGCCAGTTGAGATAGCTATCGGGAAGCTCGGAAATGTGCTTGCCGGAATGCTTGCCGAACGTGACATAGCCCTGAGCGGCAAGGTCTTCGGTGCCGGGACCGACGAGAAGCTTCAGCTTACCTTCGAGCGCATCCTCATATGCGACACGCATTTCGTCGTCCCAATAGAAGCTCTCGACGTTGAGAGACAGGGATCGGAGCAACTGTTCGCCGTCTTCCGTCTTCGCAAGCGCTTTTTGCAGGCTGAGGGCGGCGCGACGGAAGAGAATAAGCGATGGATCGTCCGGCAAGACTTCAAACGTCGCTGACTTTTTATCGGTCACATAAACCAGATTGACCGGAACGCCGCGCGCCTTGGCATAGAATGCAGCCTGCCAGCGATGCGACATCGACACGTTTTCGAGCTTCGACGGGCAGCGGGTCGTCGTCTTGAGTTCGATGATCGACTTGTCCTCGAAAAGGAAGTCGATCTTGCCGTAGACTGGCACATCAACGTCATCCAGGAAGGCTTCGACGCCGAACTGCGTGCCCATCAGCGGAACCGTCTTGTCCGATGCCGCCATAACAGCTTGCTCGACCATCGCTGGCACCATCGCAGCCGCGGCTTCGATCTCATCTGAAATCTCGCCTTCGGCACGCTGCCAAAAAGTGTCAGTTGCCAGGAGCTTCGCATTTGCCATGCTGTCTTCGCGCGTCCGGTTATGAAGCCAAAACTGTAGGCCGGCCTCGACGGCATCGCCGCGCCACATTTTCTCGTTGGCTTTTCCCTTGATACCGTAGAGCCGGCGAAGGATAAGGGTGGCCGGGGCTGCATCCCATTGCGCAATCATCGTCGGCGACAGGGAGCGAATATTGAAGCGTTCGAAAGCGTTCATTGCATCATCCTCGCGTGGTTCTCGTACCAGTCAGCTCGCTCATCGGCGCGCACGGCGTCGGCAAGCCATTTGTCTCTGAGGGCAGGAGGGGTTTCGTTGCTCTGGGCATCGCGGCGATAATCGGCAGCCAATCGGCGGGCCGCTTCCGCGCCACGAATGAAGTTTTCAGCGGCGTGCGACATGGACGGAGCTCTCCTGATTTCTGAGCTGCTGGACGCGATAGGCCTCATTGGCGTTGTAGAGCGCGGCCCAGCCGATGACGGTGAAGAAGGTGACGAGCATCAGCATGCCGGCGAACTGCTGGCGCGCCGTAAACTGGATGACCGGCGTATTGCTGGTATCCATGATCGATCGCATAGGAGCGACGGCGCATTCGCCGGGGAGGCATGAGCATTCGCGGTGTAATTTCAGGTCACATCTTTGCATTTCGGACCTCGTTAAAAGATGAATTTCGAACTGGGCCCGAAGGCCCACGCCGAACTCCATCGGCCTAGTCTGCGACCCTGCGGGCCAATTCTGCGTAGGGGTCGAATTCGCGTTCCGTCCGGAACATGATCTTGTCGCCGGGATCGAAGGCATGCGGCGCGTGAGTATCGTGGCCGCGAAGATGTTCGAGCCTGCCGGAGCTTTCGAGGATCGCGTACAGAACAGTCATGCCTTGCGGTGCGTCTGGATCGGCGAAGACAGCGACGCGTTCGGCTTCGAGCACGTGATGATGTCCGGTTTCGCTGTGGCCGATAATGAACTTGCCATTCTCCTTCGCCACGGGCTTTGCCGAAGAGGGAATTTCATCGACACGGAACATCCGGATCTCGCCCTGTGCTCCGAGAGTTTCAATAATGCGCATGTGCAGTTCCTTTCAGCTTCAGGTTCTGATGGTGGGAAATTCGAAGGATTCAACAGGAAGGCCGGTTAGCCATGCCTGCGCTGACTTCACGGTCTGGCATTCAGGCGGAACGCCAATCGCGAATTCTCGATTTGTGCCGCAGCGTGCGTGGATGAAGCGGCTCTTGCGGTCGAGATCGGGAAGCTGGACTTCAACGAGCGCGCCGCAAAGCGGATCCGGATGCTCGTCGATGACCTTGGCATTCAGTTCGCGCAGAACATTGTGCCAGCCAACGATTTCAAGAGCGGCGCGACGCTGCTCAATGTTCGCCCAGGTCAGCGCGGTCTTGGCTGTCAGGCTTTCCTTGTCCTCGATCCATTCAGCCGGGATCTGGACGCCATGCCAATAATAAAGGCACCAGCCATCACGCCAGCGATGCGACGGACCATTCTCACAATGTGGGCGGTTCTGGTCGTCTACCTTCAGGGTTTCGGGGAAATCTGACACGAGGCAGAATTCCTCGTGCATGACACGGAACCCGCCGTGGATCGCTGCCTGCTCCCAGTGAGCGTAGCCTTCGTGCTCGCGCAGTTCCAAGCCGAGAATATCGCGGCAAGCCGTCAGGTAGCAGTCATAGCCGGCCCACATGTTGCCGCCCTGATAAGAATTGTACCAACGCGGCGCGCAGCTAATCCCTAGATCGCCGCCAAGCTCCCGGCATACGCGCGCCGCTGCGCTCTCTGCGAGAGCTTTCGCGCCTTTGGCGCTAGACTTTTTATCGTCGGTGGCGGCGCTGGTGGCGGCGTAGGTGGCGGCGTCGGTGGCGGCGCTGGTGGCGGCGTAGGTGGCGGCGCTGGTGGCGGCGTCGGTGGCGGCGTCGGTGGCGGCGCTGGTGGCGGCGCTGGTGGCGGCGTCGGTGGCGGCGCTGGTGGCGGCGTCGGTGGCGGCGTCGGTGGCGGCGTAGGTGGCGGCGCTGGTGGCGGCGTAGGTGGCGGCGTCGGTGGCGGCGTCGGTGGCGGCGCTGGTGGCGGCGTCGGTGGCGGCGTCGGTGGCGGCGTAGGTGGCGGCGTAGGTGGCGGCGTAGGTGGCGGCGTAGGTGGCGGCGTAGGTGGCGGCGCTGGTGGCGGCGTCGGTGGCGGCGCTGGTGGCCTTACCATTCTTTCGAGCATACCAGATCGCTGCCGAAGCACCGTAGGCGAAAGCCATGACGAGAGGCGAAGGAACGATGACAATCCGTGGCGTTTTCAGTCCTGCGACTTTGTAAAGCCCCTCTATCGCGGGAATGATCTTCTCGGGCTCGATAGGCTCAGTGCGCATAGCGCGACCGATCCAGAGCTTAGAATGTTCATCCATGCGTGTTTTTTCTTCCGGCGTAATGCCGCCTTCAGCTCGCGTCTTTGTACGGACGATTTTTGACATGTAGTTTCCTCTTGTGGGCGATTGATCAGCGACCAGCGCGATATTCAGGAACGCGCGTCGTCGAATAGGAGAGCGGCATTCCGCGACGGCGACGAAGGACGGGAGCAGGGTCGACATTGCCGGATACCGCGTCGGCCCATTCACGCGCCGCCTGACCGCCAACGACCGTCTTGTCGTCCTCGATCTGCTTCACGATTTCAGTGAAGAGAAAGGCTCCGACCGGATCGGCGTTGTTGATGCGGCTCGGGCGCGTCAGCACGCTCTTGTTGCCGAGCTGGATCGAAGCGACATAAAATTCGCTGTCATCCTCGCAGGAGCTTTCAAGCGCTGCCTCGCCATAGAAGAGCGCGCCTTCGCCGTAGAGCGGGATCGTCACTTGCTCGAATGTGAATTGAAGAGTTGCCATCGTTCCGTCCTCAGGCGCAAAGCTGCTGAATGTCAGAAAGCTTGGTGCGAAGAGTTTTGACCTCGGCGAGGAGGATTGGCGTTGCCGAACCTTCGCTGTTTCCGAAGTAAACCCCGAGCAAATCCATCGGCTCGATGTTCAGCACCCGGCAGATGGCGACGAGGCTGCCGACCGAAATGCGGTTCGTGCCCTTCTCGTATTTCTGGACCTGCTGGAAAGTGATGCCGAGTGCGGTTGCAAGATCGGTCTGCGTCACGCCACGGATCTTGCGGAAGTCCTTGATGCGGTTTCCGACTTCAACGTCGATATTCTCGATGCGCTTTGCCATTCTCTTCCCTCATCTCCCCGACTTCCTTGCCCGTTGGCTTGTGTCGGTGCGGTGTTGATGAGAGTAGGAATATACGCATGATGCGTAAAGAGCAAGTCCTTTTTACGAATGACGCGTAAAATAATTTGCGCAACCTGCGTAACGCAGTAAACGAAAAAAAACGCCGATCAAATATCGTCGGCGTTCATGGACTGCTCTATTGGGGAAGCGCGACCTTATGGGTTTGGCTTTGGGCGAGCCTCTTCCAATTTTCGTCTAGCGTTTTCCCAGACCTCTTCGCGCTCATCTGGTGGGAATTTAGCGATCAAATCAACTATTTCTTGAAGTTGTTCATTCAATTTTAAGATTGGTGGGTATTCGCGCTCAAGCAGAGCAACCAATTCAGAATTTACGGATCGCCCATTTTCAACTGCGGCGCGCTGAATCCGTTCCTTCAATCCGTCGGGCAAACGGATGATGATCTTGTCTAACGATCGGCTAGGACTCTCGTCGCTCATGCCGCGTGCATACAGGTCACATCGGGGGAAATAAATATTGGCCAGTGGCCATATCTGGTTGACGCGCTTACATGCGTCTGCCCATGATTTATAATGTTCTACTTTACTGAAGGGAGCGTGTCAGAGGGGGCGAGATAAAAACGAAAAAGGCGAAGCGAGTCATGCACGTCCCGCTTCGCCCTATCATCGGAAAACACGTTGAATTCGGAGAAAATCAACATGCAAGGGCATTGTACCATCGGGTCGGTAAAATCGACAGTCACGCGAGAATGTTGGACGGCATTATCCAAAGTAATTACCGACCCACCGGCAAGCAAAGAGATCGGCGCCAAACATGAATGATCTTTTTGCAATCTCAGCATACCACCTGAAGCCAGCCATCGACAATTTCAGGATACATCCCGTCATAGGTGATGCGATGGAGCCGTTACTTCGAGGCGGGCGCGACTTCGTTTTGACAGCGCCTGTGACGACGTATCAAGGTGAGGGGATTTACCTCATCGATGCCGGCTTGGGCATCGAACTCGTTCAGGTAGTTAATACCATGGACGCAGAAGGAAAGCTCTGTCTTTCAAGGGAAAACTCGCGTTACCAGTCGCGCTACGTGCAGCGAGAAAAATTCAACGAAATGGTTGTGGGTATAGTCGTCGCCGATATCCGAACACGGAATGAGCGCTTCCTGACAAGAACATGATGGTTGGGGCGGCTTCGGCCGCCCTTTTCATTTCGACGTGAAGCGACCGATGAAGCGACCGATGATATAAATCTCACTTAGGGCACGCTCCCTAGCAAGGTGCCGTGGGTTATCTGAGGATATCCTAACCATGATTTCCTCCGGGCTATCCCCAGATGTTACCTCAAGGCGCTTGACGACGACGCCGCCAAATTCATCGGCAAGAGCATAAATGCCAGGCGGCGACGGGACGCGGTGTCGCGTGTCGATGAACACAACATCCCCATCTTCTATCGTAGGAAGCATCGAATCTCCCTGTGCGGGAAAAGCTGCAACATGGCTTGCCTTGACGTTCATCCTCATCAGCATCGGCTCGGGAAGGCGCCAATGATCACGGACAACCTCTTGTGAAAAGACGATGCCATTCTTCGACACGTTCTCGAGGAGCGCAACACCTCCTCCGCCTAAGCCAGCAATGATGTCTATCTCTGGGATGTCTTTTGAAGATAGCGCCGGCCGCGGTTCTTCATCGACGACTGGCGCGTCCGGATCGAACGAGGATATCCACGTGCTTGAAGCGCCCGGAAGGCCGGTTAACTCCCAAATCTCAGCCGCGACGATCGGCGGCGCTCCACGCCCGACCAGCGCCTTTATCAGCTTCTTTGCGAGATCCGGGGTGATCGAATCCTTTTTGTATTCTCCATCCTTCACATATCGCTGGATGCTGGACGCGCCCGCCATTCCCATGCGCTGGGCAAGTTCATCCATCGTGAGCCCCGCACGCAACATAAGGCTCCGGATTTTTTGGGTGATTCTCGTGCTGTCCATCATGAAATCGACATTACGCAGTTTGCGTTTACGTTTTCCACGTTGACATATTTACGCAATGTGCGTATGAATGCGTAAAACCAACCATGGACCCGCAAAGTTTCACCGATGAGCCCTGCCGAAAACATTATCATGAACAAGCTTGGTGGCCTTACCAAGACTGCCAGGCTGCTCTCAACCGATGAAAAGGCATTCCCAATTTCCACCGTCCAGGGATGGAAAGACAGGGGAAGAATCCCGCAGGGATACTGGGTGCCAATCATCGAGGCGGCGCGCTCTGAGCTGAACGTTGATCTCAACATAGAGATGTTTCTCCAGTCTGAGGCCGCAGCATGAGCCAAGATATAATCACAGGCTTCATAGCCGTTGCGGCGATCTATTTGATCGGGCTCGCCATTCTTTGGCATCAGGATTCCATCAAATCGCAAGAGGTTGAGCGCAAAGCGCGCCGGGATGGGCTGATATGACCGCCGACAAGCAGCTGAAGATCTACATTGATCGCGTTCTCCGCTTGAAGGAAGAACAAGACGCGCTCGGCGACGATGTCCGTGACGTCTACGCGGAAGCAAAGGCCGAAGGTTACGACAAGACGGTCATGGGCAAGCTCGTTGCGCACCTCCGCAAGGTCCTGAAACAGGGCGAGGGCGCTGTCGCCGAGGCTGAAAGCGTCTTCGATACTTACCTGCAGGCTTATCACCGTGCATCTGGCACGCCAGTTGCTATCGCGCATACGCATGAGGATTTCGATCCGGCTACCGGCGAAGTCTTCGAAGAGACGCACCAGAGGCCCTCGACCAACGATGAGCCATCCCCAGAGGCAGGTCCGCAAGCCGAAGCCTCTCCCGCCGGGACAGGAGCCGGGACGCTTGCGGATCGTGAGGGCCATTCCGAAGGGGAGGCGGCTTCGGTCGACCTCCCCACCAATTCCGAGATCGCTTCGGCCTCTCAAGGCGAAGCCGAAGCCCCCAGCGCCGAGCGCGTAAGTCCGACACACGACACGAGCAGCGCCGCCGCCAACACAGGAGGCGATCATGTAACCGTCGAACCAACCGCCGCCATTTCGGCCGGAGCCCTCGTCAATCCCGCTCCGGCCATCAAGCACCGTTTCCGACCGAATTGCCAGCATAGAGATCATTGCAAGTCTGGAACGGCTGATCATTGCCATTCCTGCAGGCGGGCGATAAGGGAAGGGGACACGGCGTGAGCGATCTTCTCCGCATGGATTACATCAACAGCCTCCCGCAGCCCTTCTTCGCACGCTTCTGTGGCGACAGCGATTGGTGGCCTGTGAATGATTTCGAGGTTGAGACTGGGCGTATGCGGATTGATGTCTGCGGGAAGCTTGATGTCAAGCACTTCGGTGAAGTTATGGAAATTCGTGACGGAGCCTCCGTTATCCATGACTCCGATACCTTCTACAGCGATTGGGAAGACGATCAGAAAGCCGAAACCTCTCGGGAAGCTTCGCCGGCAGCCGAGACGGTGACGGCCCGTCGCGGGGCAGATGCATCTAAAGTCGTCTGCCCCGCATTGACCGATGATGCAGGAGGGATGTGCCCATGACCTCTGCATGTGCTGATCGCATCCTTTCTGCTCTGCAGGACATTCGCGCACGTCGCTATCGCTCAATCATCCGAACGCATGACGGCACAGTCATCATTGTTTGTGCCGAGACAGGGAAATCCGCGTCGGGCCGCACGCTTCGTGAAGCTCGGGAAAATTTCGAGAGGATCGCATGAACGATACGCTTTTCCCAATTCTGAAGCTTGGTGGTGAGATCGAAGGTGGGCGCATTGGCGGTCATATCGGTCGTTTTGAGATTATCTCGATTGAGAAGCTCTTCGTCGACAGCGTCTATCAGCGCGCGATTTCGCAGGGTTCTGTCAAGAATATCAAACGCATATGTGAGAACTTCGATTGGGCGAAGTTCCTCCCGGTCATCGTAACGCAGGATGGCGACACCTATTCGATTGTCGACGGCCAGCACCGGACGACAGCGGCGGCTACCATCGGGATCGAGGCGGTCCCCTGCTACGTTCTCTCCTGCACGGCGTCTGAGGCGGCGGCTGCGTTCGCGGCAATCAACGGCAATGTGACGCCAGTTCAGCCAATCGATCTTTGGTTTGCCGAACTTGCTGCCAAAAAGCCTTCGGCCGTCGCGCTCCAGAGGGTACTTGACGCAGCGAATGTCAAAGTAACGCGTAAGAAGGAAGGTTTTCTTTCCGGCGAGACGAGATCGATCACCGTCCTGCAGCGCGCCCTTGATTTCTACGGCAGCGCGATCCTGACGACTATTCTCCAATGCATCGTCGAGACGTCGGACGGCAATCCTGGAATGCTCTTCGGAGCGATGATTAACGGAATTGGCCGCGCAATCAGAACGAAGCCAGAGGCACTTTCCAATCCGGCTCGGCTCTTCGACATCTTCGACGACATCAATCTTTCCGAGATGCTTTATGCCGCGAGGATAGAAAGTGCACATAGCGGCAATCCCGTCCAATTCATCATCACGCGCCAGATCAATGCATTGATCAAGAGCGGCGCGGCGCGGGAGGTGGCAGATGCAGCCTAATTGCACTTGCCCGGTTTGCGGCCAGAGCATCACCGAATTGCCGGTCACATTTCTTCCGGAGCGCGGCATGGTCGTCGCTAACGGGAAGTTTGCCGTTCTGACAGGTTCCGAAGCCTTGCTCGTCCAGCGTTTGGCCGAAGTCTTCCCGCGCGTCCTGACGAAAGAAGCTGCGCTCGACTGGCTGTACCAGTTCGCTGCAGAGGGCGAAGAACCAGAAATCAAAATCATCGATGTCTTCATCTGTAAGGCTCGCAAGAAGCTCGATCCGATTGGCGTCCGCATCGATACGCTTTGGGGCAAAGGTTATGCGCTGGCCGTTGACCAAAAGCCTGTGATTATCAGGGAGGCAGCATGAACATTCTCAATTTCCGAAATCCCCCAAAGACCGCAATTCGCGCCGATGTGGCGGCGATGACGGCGGACTACATCGCTAGGCATGGTGTTCGGCGCTTTGACCGCGGCTTCTCCCAGGATTGGACCTACATCCAGAACCTCATGCTTTCCTATGGTTATGTCCTCCGGACCGAGCGGAAGTTTTATTCGCTCGTCCCGGTCGGCTACCGCGGTCGGCGCAAATTGGTCGGTCGAGACGGTATCCTCGCCCAGATCGACGCAGTTCTCATCGCCAACGGCCGTGAGCCTTTCCTCAGGAGGGCATCATGACGGAAGCCTTCGAGCTTTTCCTCATTGCTGGGCTTATCGGCACTCTCTTCTTCGGGGCGGTTTTCACGATCGAGTGGATGGGTCGCAAGGACGAGATGACTGGTTCCGACATGGGCGCTCCGGAGGGCGACGACAGAAGCCCGTTTCCTTGCCCGACCGGTCGAGACTGAATTTCAAATGGGCGCGGGTCACCTCTACCGCGCTCAAGACTCGTCGCGGGTGCTCTCCTCTCTCCCGGCGTCCGCGACGAGGACTTTAATCCGAGGGAATTGCTTCGACAGGCGCATCACAACTGCAGCCGTCGCATTTCCGAGCGGAATGAAAGGTGAGGGGACCGATGCGGCTTCGGTCCCCTCGTTGGCGAGACCGATGGCGGAACGGTCTCGCGGAAATGGAATCACGGCATTCAGGCGGCGGTCTGAGCCGGCGACGAAGGGCGAAAGCCCGGCAAGGTTTTCCCCTTCGTCGCGATCATCGTCTTTCCGGTGCATCTGAAGTCTCCGTTGAACGAGACGAGTGATCGCACAGGAGACGGACAAGGTGTTGTCAAACAAAGACAAGGAATTGGCAAACAGGGCCAAGGTCATGACTGACGCTTTTTATGCACAAAACCTTTTGAAGGAGGCGTTCCCAGAGAGCCGTTACGGATCGGTAAAGGGAGCGATTTTCGCGGCGTACCGCTTCGTCAGCCCCAAGGTGACGAAGGAAGTGACGCCGAGACGAATTCGATCGATCCGCGACGGTACCGCCCGCCGGATCGACGCTGAGGAAATGGAAGCGCTCAAGGCAGCGATCATTGAGGAGGCTCACCGTGAGCAACAGGAATTACGCGCCCGTCTGGCTGCGCTGGACAAAAAGGTTGCCGCTTTCGATGCGCGCGTGGCTGGCCGATCGGTGGCGCCGTCGAGCGAATAAGTGGGCCGATCGGGCAGAATGGATCATGGGAGACTGAGATGAGCATTCATCAGCCAACCTTGTTCGAGGGTAGCAAGCGTCTTGTGTACGACGAGGCTGTCGAGATGACGCTGCAGTCGATGCAGGCATACGGCCAAGCCCACGATCACTGGGTATTCGCTTTCTCCGGAGGCAAAGACAGCACCGCCACGTTGACCGTCATCATTCATCTGATCGACGCCGGCCGGCTCGCGGCTCCGAAGTCTATCAGCGTTCTCTATGCTGACACCCGTATGGAACTGCCCCCTCTTGCAATCGCTGCTGAGGGCTTGCTCGATCGCCTCCGCGCGCGTGGCATTCACTGCGAAACCGTCTGCGCGCCGATGGATCAGCGCTTCCTCGTCTACATGCTGGGCCGTGGCGTTCCTCCGCCGAACAACAACACGTTCCGCTGGTGCACCCGTCAGATCAAGGTAGACCCGATGACCGCGGCGCTTGAGCGTCGGATCAACGAGCTCGACGGATCTATCCTGATGATCACCGGCGTTCGCCAGGGCGAGAGCGCTATCCGTGATGGTCGCATAGCGATGTCCTGTGGCAAGGACGGTGCCGAGTGCGGTCAGGGCTGGTATCAGCAGGTTGTTCCGGAAGCCAAGGGCATTCGCGGTCGCATCGCCACATTGGCGCCAATCCTTCACTGGCGCGTCTGCAATGTCTTCGACTGGCTCAAGATCTATGCCCGCATGGAAGAGTATGGCGCTTGGGACACGTCGGCTGTCGTCGATGCCTATGGAGGCGACGAGGCACAGGAGATCAATGCCAGGACCGGATGTAACGGATGTCCTCTTGCTGCCCGCGATCTCGGGCTTGAAACCGTCGTCCGCGTTCCGTTCTGGTCATACATTTCGCCGCTGTTCGGTTTGAAGCCGCTCTATCGTGAGCTCCGTGAGCCGCGCAACCGGCTCAAGAAGACTGGCATCGACGAGAACGGCGACATCGCCACGGCCAAGAACAAGCAGCGCATGGGCCCGCTGACGTTCGAGGCGAGACTGATGGCGCTTGGTCGCATCATGTCGATTCAGTCAGAAATCAATCTCGATGCCGACCGCCTTGGCCGTCCTCACGTCGACCTGATCAATGCTGAGGAAGAAGCGCGAATCCGTGAGCTGATATCGCTCGGCACTTGGCCGAATGGCTGGGATGGCGATGAGCCTACCGCAGACACCCCGATGGACGCCGTTTTTGCTGACGGCTCCGTGCAGCCGCTTCTCGTGTGAGGTGAGTGATGCAGCAGCTTTCGATGTTCGACCTCATGATGCCGGTGCCGGTGCCCACATGCGCCGAGCCGCTTTGGCTTCAGACCAACCTCGACAAGAGTGGATGGAGCTGGGGGAAAATCGGGATCATGACTAACGACAATGGCACCTGGTCCATCAACACCGGTGATAGCGTTGGCGGCTATTGCGGTCATGGTGGTCCTTTCTGGGGCGAATACGCCACGTTTAAGGATGCGCTCACAGCCGCCGTCAAAATGATGCACGGTCGCTGGTCCGATATCTCCGTTCGCATGAATGATAGCTGCTGCCAGGAAAGCCACCGGCGCGTTGCGCGCAAGGGGTTGGACTGGCTTGCCGGTATCGAGGCTGAGTACGGAGTGCAGCACTGATGACCGAAGCCGATTTCCTCCGCGAAGAAATTGAAGAGCTAGACGCTCAAATCTTCCGTCTCAAGGGCAGCATGAACAAGGGCGACAATGGCGTGAAGCTTTCGAAGCTCGCGATCATCACCCGGCTTCGTGACCGGTGCCAACGTTCTCTGAAGGCGCTTGACCGTCGTAACGGGGAAGGGGCGGCGGCATGATCTCACTTCTCAAAAATATAGATGTCGCCCTCGACAAGCGCCTCGATGAAAGCCGCTCGGGCCTTCTCATCATCAAGCTTTCCTTCATGGGACGCCAGCAGCGCCTTCTTGGCGGCAACATAGGCCGCTCCTTCTTCGACAGTCGGCCATTCGTTGAGCATGAACTCGGCCGCCCGTTCCGAATTGGAAATGACCAGCCTTGCGCCCGGCTTCCGGGTGTCCACGATAACGGGCTTACTCCACCATTGGACCATGTGCGTTCTCCTATCGCGGAAGAACTTGCCGGCGCGGTGATAGTTCCGGGGATGGCCGCATGAACCGAGTAGTCATCAATATGGATGCTCAAGGTGGCTTCACGGTCGTAAGCGATGAGCCGATCGAATTCTACGTCGTCTGCGATCACATCCCGAACGATCGTGTCTACCAGATGGAAGTAGACGTCGGCGTCGAGAAGGTGAGAGCGCAACTTCGGAGCGATCCGGTCGGCCACAAGAACGACAGTCAGCCGTTCGGCTCCGGCTATGGTCCGCGCAAGCCGCCGTCAAAGCGGAAGCTTGAGGTGGTAAAATGACGTTCCTCGAAGCCTATTCCATCTCTGGTCCTGATGTCGAAGCAATAGCCAAGCTCCTCGGCATTACCCCGGCCGAAGCCGATCGCCTCATCAATGAAGAAATGAACCGCCGTCACCAGGAGCGCCGCGAAAAGCATCTCTCATATCATCGCGGCTACGATCAGCGTGTCCGCGTCCAGTTGCGCGAGATACGCGCCGGGAGGATTGCATGACCGTCACCATGACGCGGCAGGAATATCAGGCTGCTATCACCAAGCCTAAGCGCGGTAACAAATTCAAGGCAGAGCGTACACTCATAGACGGCATTCTCTTCGATAGCAAAGCCGAGGCCGCTTACTATGCCCATCTCAAGCTGCGCGAGCGCGCCGGCGAGGTGACGGACGTCGAACTGCAGCGTCCCTACGCCTTAACCGTCAACGGCGTTCTGGTGGCCACCTACAGGGCTGATTTCGTCTTCTGGGATAATCTCGCGCGCCGTCGTCGCGTCATTGACGTGAAAGGCGTTTCCACGCCCGTATTCCGTCTTAAGCAAAAGCTCATGCGCGCTTGCCATGGCATCACTATCGAGGTGGTGAAATGAGCGTATCCGCCGCTATTCGGCGCATGCTTGAAGCCGGCCTCACGATCGAGCAGGCCCTTGTGGCTGCAGAGGCATTTGAGGCTGAATCCATTCCAGTTCAGCCGGTGCTCTCCGCTAGGCAAGCGCGCAACAAGCGGTATTATGATAGCAAGAAGGCGTCTAAATCGCGTCTTGATTCAGACAATCAAGACGATTCAGACGATTCAGACGGCGGTGCTGCCCCTCCTTCTGATAAAGAAAATCCCCCAAACCCCCTAAAGAAATTAACTACCACCCAGACATCCTCACTTCGTTCGGATGCTTGCCCGGAGGCGGAAAAATCCGCTCCGGCCTCGCCGACGGTGATCGAGCTGCCGGCAACCAGGGGCGAACTGGTCGCCGTTTCCCAAGCCGATATCACCGACTGGTCGGAAGCATATCCCGGCATCGACGTCATGCAGCAGCTTCGCTCGATGCGCCAATGGCTGATCGCCAACGAACGAAACCGAAAGACATCAACCGGCATGCGCCGCTTCGTCGTCGCGTGGCTTGCTCGCGAGCAGGATCGAGGGGGCGGTCGATCGCCACATCAGCAAGCTCCGCCTCGCCAGACCGCCTTCCAGGAACGCCACAACGCGGCAATCGCAGCTTTCGACAGGAAATTAGGAACTACCCGAGATGACGAATTTACCGGCAACACTCTCGACCTTGGATCGGCAGATTGGCGAGCTGAACGAGCGCCTCGCTCCGGTCACTGATGATCACGTTTCGAAAGCCATCCGGTCCTTGCTCGCCGCCGGTCTGGCGTTGCCGAGCGGAATGGACCCGGACAAGGCGCCAGACGTCTATGGGTTTGCTCTCGCTGGCGTGTCCGCTTGCGGCGTCCAGAAGGCGACGACCAAGATTATTCGCGGCGAATATGAGATCAATCGCGCTTTCGTGCCGACACCACCGGAGTTCGCAGCGCTGGCCCGCAAAGAAGCGCTGGCGGTTCGCAGCGATCTCAACCGCCTGCAGCTGTCGAAGGAGTCGATCATCGATGCGCAGCCTCGCGAGAAAACAGATGCGGCCCAAATGGCAAAAATCCGTGATTTGGTTAGCCGCTTCAAGCAGCAGAACCCAGCGGCAGAGCGCCGCTATGCGCCCTCCGCCGTTGAACCAATGACGCCAGAGCAAGAAGAATATTGGGCCAAGATCGCGGCGTTACCGCCTGCAGGAGCATCATCATGAAGCCCTCCGATATCCGTCGTGTAGGCCTCAAAGATGAAGTGATCCGGCTTCATTTCGAAAATCCTGATGCTACCACGGACGAGATAGCCGCGGCGCTTGGCGCTGGACCGGAATACGTTCGTTGCACGTTTCGACGCAATGGCCTTACGGCCGTCAGGAAGAAGGACCGGCAGGCAAAGCCGATCGAGGCGAGACAACTCCTCTATAGCGCGTCCACCGTGTCAAGGCTTCGGCCTTTTGCAGAGCGACGGGGAATAACCGTCGAGCGGCTGATCTACATGGTCCTTCAGGTCATTGCGACAGATCGCATGGTTGACGCGATCTTGGATGACATCGAGGCGGCATAACCGATTTTCCAATAACCGAGCGGCGGCTCAATGCACGAGGGCAATGAAATGGCGGCAGAACAATGGTACGTGATCCGGTGCGCGCCTGGATCACAGCGCAATGCCAAGGCAAGCGTCGGGACGCCGGGTGCGCTCGAAAGCATTATTGAGCGAAACTTCCGAAACGAAGGTATCGATCTCTTTATGCCGACAGTTCACTACGAGGTGCGCCATCATCGCACAAAGAAATGGATCGAGCGGCGGTATCCCCTTTTGACCGGTTATGCCTTCGTCGACATGGCCGGCCACCAATTTGAGGATATTCGCCAGATCGAAGGCGTTATGTGCTTTCTCCGTCGATCACGAATGTCGGGGCCGTATCGTATGCCGTCAGAGGATATCGATGCCATGCGTGCCGTCGAAGAGGAAAACCGGGCCTTGATCCACAAACAGCGCGCAGAGCGCGAGGCCCGCGAGCGCAAGTCCATGCACCAGACGACCCGCAAGGATCGCGAGAAGATAATGCCGAAGGACACGGTCGCCATGATCTGCGGTCGCAGTCCGTTCAAAGGCCTTGTCGCCAGAGTTCTTGGTCCCTCATCTCGCGGCAAGGTAAAAGCTGTTATCGAAACCCTTGATAGCCTTCTGGAAATCGACATCCCGCTTGAAAATCTGGAGGCAGTCGCATAGAATCACTGCAACTGATTTGCCGCCTGATCCATCGGGGCTCTTAATGTCGTCCGAGGGGCGCGCCCTTAAGCCGCTTTAAGCGGTGTTTGGCGCGTGCGGTTTTTCCCTTATTGCGGACGTAGCTCAATGGTAGAGCTGGAGCCTTCCAAGCTCATGACGCGGGTTCGATTCCCGCTGTCCGCTCCATTTTGCTGCACGCGCGGGTGTAGCAAAATCCCCTCCGGGGGCGCCGTAAGCCAAGGATACGACCGTCAATCGCGGCCCTTGGAGCCAATTCGCCGCAAGGCAACGAAGCGCGAAAGGCCTACGGGCCGAGTAGGTGACAATCCGGAAAGACGGATATCAGCCCGTCACCTTTCGGTGGCGGGTTTTTCTTTGGAGTATCGAAAATGGAAACGACGAGGCGATCATTCCTCCGAGGCCTTCTTACCATTACGGCTGCAGCTGTCGTTTTAGACGGCCTTCCGCTTGGCCAGAAGGTGGCTTCGGCCCCGGTGCTTTACGCCGATGGTATCCACGACGACTCCGACGCGCTCGAAGCGATGTTCGATGGGCGTCCTTTCCGGGTGGATGGGGCGAACGTCATCGCCCATGACGGTATTTTGGCCAATGCGTATCTTTCGGTTTCAAGGCCGATACGCCCTAAAGGCGATTTCACCATCATGAACTGTTACATAGTCCAGCGCCCCGAATTTAAAGGTGAAGCCATGATGATTTTGGGCACTGGCTATGACATGAGCGGCATCCAAGACCTCTATCTCGACAACAGCGCATCGAAGCCAGTCACATTTCATGACTTCGCAGCCCGATCGGCATAACTGCTGGCCGGGTTTTCCAGCAATGAGGCAATAGCTATGCCAGACAAGCAACTCGCCGCCGCCAAGAAAAAGATCGCCGCGGCAAAGAAGGCCAAGCCGACGAACAAGCGGGAATGGCAGCGCGTCATCAACGCCGCGACATCCGTTCTGAAGTCGGCCGGCATCAAGGTTTAAGGAGACCCCCATGGCAGCGATCGACCAAATGGGCAATCCGGCGAATTCGCCGAGCGCCCCGGCCTCCAACTATGCCGCCATCACCACGTCCGACACTAACGATCTGCCTTTCCTGACGCGGTATGTCTATGTCGGCGTAACAGGCGATGTCGCCGCTGTGACCCAAGCAGGTAATGCGGTCGTCTTCAAGGCGGTCCCGGCTGGCGTCACTCTTCCCATCCGAGCCAGGCGCATCAACCAGACCGGTACCACGGCGACCAATCTCGTCGCCCTTTGGTGAAATCCTCCATCAAGCAAACAGCAAAAGCAAGGAGCATGAACCATGCCTGCAAAGCACTCAATCTATGGCCGTAACTTCGCGATCGATGTCCCGACCGGCGCCCCGATCTTCGATGACGGTACCAAGACCGCCACGGCAACCGGCACCGGCGGTACCGGCACGGCAACGCTGAACAAGACGTCCGGCAAGATCACGACCGGCGCCCTGACGACGGCCGCAGGCGGTACCCACGTCCTCACCCTGACGAACTCGAAGATCGCTGCTGACGAAATCGTCATCGTCACGGTCGGCAAGGGCACGGCTACCACAGGCACGCCGACGGTCGCCGATGTCACCCCGGCCGCCGGTTCCGTCGTCATCACGATCCAGAATATCCATGCCAGCGCCGCCATCAACGGCACGCTCGTCATCGGATATCAGATCTTCAAGCCGTAAGGAGACATCGGCGATGAAGGACTTTTCCGAATACGTCGAGCTCGCAAAGGCTAAACGCAAGGAAATCGACGAGGCCGCAGCCGAATACAATGCCGCTAGGGATCTGTATTACGCTGCGGAAGATAAGCGCGACGATTTGCTTTCGGATATGGGACAAATCGAAACGGACGCTGCAGCCGACGGCCATCTGATCAGCGACCTCCTCGCCGCTGTCGATCCCACGCCTGACGAGCAGCCTGAGACGAGCAGCTCCGATGCCTCTTAAAAAAGGATCGAGCCGCAAGGCGATCTCTTCCAACATCAAAACCGAAATGGCGGCCGGCCGTTCTCAAAAACAAGCCGTCGCCATTGCTCTCAACGTCGCCCGCAAGTCAAAGCGTGGTGGCAAGAAAGGATAGCACGAATGAGAGGCACATTCATTCTGCTCATCGCTATCATGCTTTCCGCCTGCCAGACACAACACCAACCGCCTGGCGATGGCCTTTGGCTCATGGTGAAGTGAATGGGCGCGCCCAAAGGAAACCAGTTCTGGAAGGCTAGGAGCAGCCACGGACGAACCCCGACTTTTGCAAGTCCAGATGATCTCTGGGACGCATGCGTCGAGTATTTCGAATGGGTGGATGCCAATCCGCTCTACGAGGACAAGCTCACCTCATATCAGGGCGTCAATCAGCATGAGCCTGTAGCCAAAATGCGGGCCATGACAATCAGCGGTCTGTGCATCTTCCTCGATATCGATCTTCAGACATGGGCAAACTACCGCGCTAATAAAGATTTCTTCGGGGTCGTATCGCGAGTTGAGCTGACGATCCGGACGCAGAAGTTCGAGGGAGCATCTGCGGACCTCCTGAATGCCAACATCATCGCTCGCGAATTGGGGCTTGCCGACAAGTCTGAACTTAGCGGCCCAGACGGTGGTCCCATCCACACGGAATCCACCTCCGATCGCGATCTGGCAAAGGCTGTCGCTCTTTTGCTCGCCAAGGGCATGAATGCAGACGGTTGATATCAGCCAGCTTGAGGCGGTCATCGCGAGCCTGACGGGCAAGCAGCGAAAAGAGCTTGAGGCTCTGGCTGCGGTGGAATTGAAAAAGCCGTTCCTTCCGAACCCTGGACCGCAGACGACGGCGATGCTCAGTGAGGCTGACATCCTGCTCTATGGTGGTCAGGCAGGCGGCGGCAAGACGGCATTGGAGATCGGCGCTTACTTCACCGGCCATTATAATGGGCTGATCCTCCGCCGTGAAGCCGTCCAGCTCGACGGCTTGATTGAGTTCTGCAAGGAAGTCGGTGAGCCGAATTTCGGCAAGTTCGTCGGCGGCAATGAGAACGTCTTCAAGCGTAATGATGGCGGTAGGCTGAAGTTCGCTGGTCTTAATCAGCCGGACGACTGGCGTAAGCACGCCGGTAACGCGAAGGATTATCTGGCTTTTGACGAGGCTGGCGAGTTTCTGAAGGAACAAGTCTTTTCCCTGATAGGCTGGCTTCGGTCGACAAGGGAAGGCCAGCGTTGCCGGGTAATTCTCGGATCGAACCCGCCTCGCGGTGGTGACGGCGAATGGATGATCGTCGAGTTCGCCCCATGGCTGGACCCGTCATTCCCGAATAAGGCCTCGCCTGGCGAGCTTCGCTGGGCCATTGTCGTCGCGAGCGAAACGGAATGGGTGGACGGTCCGGGCACATATGAGCGGAACGGTGAAGAATACGAGGCCATGTCTCGTACCTTCATCCCGGCAAGCCTGAACGATAACCCATACCTGAAGGACACGGGCTATCGCGCTAAGCTTCAGTCGCTGCCGGAGCCACTGCGCTCACAGCTCCTGTATGGTGATTTCAATGCAGGCCGCGCCGATCACGAATGGCAGGTAATCCCGTCGGAGTGGATCAGGCAAGCGCAGTTAAGGTGGATTTCCACGCCGCCGGCCAACATGCCGATGACTGCAGTCGCCGCCGACGTTGCCCAAGGCGGTGCTGACAAGACGCAAATTCAGGCTCGCTACGATTACTGGTACAGCCAGTTCAAGAGCTTCGATGGCAAGGATACGCCAGATGGTCCGACCGTCGCGGCCGAGATTGTCAAGGTCATGCGCGATCGCTGCCGCGTCGTTGTCGACGCTGGCGGCGGCTATGGCGGCGATACGCTGACCCAGCTCGCCCATGCGGATGTTGATTGCTACGGCTTCAAGGGAAGCCAGACGGCATCAGGTGCCAGCCGAGACGGAATGTTCCGTTTCTATAATCTGAGGGCGCAAGTCGTCTGGCAGTTCCGTGAGCAGCTTGATCCTGAATATGGATCGAATATCGCGCTGCCGCCCGATCCTGAACTTGCCGCAGATCTTGCCGCATATCGCTACGAGATCAAGCCGAACAAGAAAAGCGGCGGCGATATCCTCGTCGGCCCAAAGGAAGAGATGAGAGAGCGGCTTGGCCGATCGCCTGACAAGGGCGACACTACCATTATGCTTTCAGCCTCTGGCCTTGGTGGCCTCAAGCGTCCCAAGGCAGCCCAAGAGCGCCGCGATCACATTCGGCCCGTCGTCAATCTGGGCTACGCGAAACACAAAGCAAGGAGATAGCCGATGAGGCTTGGCCTATTCATCTACGGAGCGATGTTAATGGCGATGTGCTTTGTGACAGGGCTCTATCTCTCCAGCCATTATCTTGTCGGATTGGCACTGATTTCCTGCGCCTTTGCCGCTCTTGCCCATGTGTTTCATGAATGTGCGGACTTTTGTGACGAGACAGGAAAATACGCGGCACTTGCTCGTCTTCAGATTTTCGCTGCAGGCGCTGCCATCACTTCATGGTTGATGACGGCAATCACCGTTTTCTACGTTCTTCTCATTCTGATCGGAGGTGCATGATGGGCGGTCTATTCGGTAGCTCAAAGCCAAAGCCTACGCCGGTCCAGCCAATGCCCGACACGGAAGATCCAGCCGTGAAGGAAGCTCAGAAGCGTGCAGCGGCAGCGGTACAGCAGCGTTCCGGCCGGACGTCCACGGTATTGACCACGCCGACGACGCGCGCCGCGACGCCAAATGCTGGAACGACCGCCTATTCCAATAGCCTGCTGGGCCAGTCCACCTGATGGAAGATACGCGCGCCAAAGAGCTTTGCCGTATCGGCAACGCGCTCTTCTCGAAGAAACAGCCGTGGGATAGCCTGTGTCAGGATATCGCCGACAATTACTATCCGATGCGCTCGGACTTCACGCGCGAGCTGACACTTGGAGATGATTTCTGCACGAACCTGATGGAAAGCTATCCGGTTCAGGCCCGCGAGATGCTCGGCAATGCGCCGTCCGCCATGCTTCGGCAGGGCGATTGGTTCGAAATCAAGACCGGCCGCGAAGAGATCGACGATGCTCCCGGTCCGGCTCGCTGGCTGGAATATGCCACAAAGCGTTATCGCCGGCTGGTCTATGATCGTCGCGCCAAATTCACAGCTGCCACGATCGAAGTCGATCATGATTGGGTGGCATTCGGCAATGGCGTGATGTCCGTCGAGGAAAGCCCGACGCGCGATCATATGCTCTTTCGCCCATGGCATCCAAAGAACTGCGCATGGATGATCAGTGAGGTTGGCACCGTCGACCATCTCCAGCGCAACATGAAGAAGACCGCCCGCAATCTGAAGAAGATCTACAAGGACAAGGTCCATTCAGACATCAAGACGGCGGCCACGCTTGATCCGTCCAAAGAGTTCAACTGCCGCCACATCGTGCTGTCGACCGATGAAATCTACGGCGATGACAAGGCGATGCGCCGTAAGTATGCCAAGTTCCCGTTCCTCTCGATCTACATGGACATGGACCATGAGCAGATCCTCGGGGAAGCCGGGCTTCCGGTGTTCAATTATGTGGTGCCGCGCTGGCGGACACTGTCGAACTTCCCGCAAGGGTTCTCGCCGGCCACGATCAATTCGCTGCCCGACGGCCGCATGATCCAGCAGATGGCCCGTATCATCCTCGAGCAGGGTGAGAAGGCCGTCGATCCGCCGACCGTTGCCAAGGGCGCGATGTTCCGCGATGCCGTCAACATGTACGCCGGCGGCATGACATATGTCGACTTGGAAGCCGACGACGATATCCGCAAGCTCTTCCAGACCATCGAGACCGGCAACGTCTCCATGGGCTTGGAAATGAAGAACGATGTCCGCAGCATGCTTGCCGAAGCATTCTTGCTGAACAAGCTCTTCCTGCCCGACACGCGGGAAATGACTGCCTATGAGACGAGCCAGCGTGTGGCAGAGTTCCGCCGTGCCGCGCTTCCGTTCTTCGGCCCGATCGAGAGCGAGTATCATCTGCCGTTGCTGGACGCCGGTTTCCAGATCGCATTGCATAATCGCCAGTTCGATCTTGGCGAGATGCCGGATGAGCTTCAGGGCGAAGAAGTGACCTTCACTTTCGAAAGCCCGCTCAACACCGCAGAGGGCAGGGCGCTTGTCTCCGCGTTCCAGGAGAGTGTCCAGATCATCGCCGCCGGCGCGCAGTACGATCAGACCCTTCCGGCCACAATGGACCTGCAGAAGATGACGAAGGATGCCGTCAAGGGCACCGGAGCGCCGGCCGACTGGTTCAAGGATGAGGATCAGGCCACCGCCGATCAGGATCAGCAGAAGCAGGTCCAAGGCCTCACACAAGCTGCGGCCGCGCTCAATGACGCGTCCATGGTAGGCAAGAACGTGGCCGATGCGAGCGTGGCACTTCAGCAGGCAGGATTGCAATAATGGAAGCTCACAGCCCCGCAGAATACGACCTCGATGTCGTCATGGCGATCCGAGCCCTTCTCAGCGGCACGGCCAATGAGGGCCAGCAGAAGCTTGGCATGGACTGGATCATCACCAAGGCGGCCAATCTCTACGACATGAGCTATCGGCCCGACAAGGATGGCGGGGCTCGCGCAACCGAGTTCCATGAGGGTCGGCGCTTCGTCGGCAATCAGATCGTCAAAATGACCACGGTTGCCGCGTTGAAGGCAGCAGAGGCAAAGGCAGGCCGCAAGGCCGAACAATGAGGCAAACATGACTGAGGCAACAACGGAAATTAAAGAGGGAACTGGTGACCAGACGGCGACGACTGAGCAAGCCACAACCGATACCGGTACCCAGCAGACCACCACTGAAAAGTCAGCGGACGCTAGCAGCACGCAGCAGACGGATGCTGCCGATGGCGGAAAGGCAAATGATACGACTGCTGCTCTTCCTGACAATTGGCGCGAGCTAGCTTCCGGCGGCAATGAGGACCGGCTCAAGCTATTGAAGCGCTATGGCTCGCTCGACGGCGTCGTCAAAGCCCTTCAGGAGGCGCAGAACACAATCCGCTCCGGCAAGATCAAGCGCGACATGCCTGATCCCAAGGACGAAAAGGCCATGGCGGAATGGCGCAAGGAGCAAGGCATTCCCGAGACGGCGGAAGGCTATAAGCTTCCCGAGCCGGTCACAAAGCGCCTTGTCGACGCCGATAAGCCGGTGCTTTCGAGCTTCACCGAGTTCGCCCACGCCAAGAACGCGCCGCCGGCCTTCGTCGAGATGGCTGCCGAATGGTACGTCGACATGGCTGAAAAGGCGGCGGAAGCCCAAGCCCAGCAGGATACGGCGGCACGCGAGACGGCAGAAGACGCGCTTCGCGATGCATGGTCCCGCGACGAATACAAGGGCAACATGCAGCTTGCCAAGCGCTTCATGTCCGGTGCCGGTGATATCGGTGATGCATGGACGGAAGCTCGTCTGCCCGACGGACGGCGGCTTGGCGATATCCCTGGCTTCATCCAGTGGGCGTCCGACCAAGGCCGCAATGCTTTCGGCGACGTGTCCTTCGCATCCAGCGATGCCGAGACGCGCCACAATAGCCGGAAGGCTGAAATCGAGAAGATCCGCGACACGGACTTCGATCGATATGAAGCCGAAGGGCTCAACAAGGAATATCGCGAGATCCTTGAAAAGGAACTCAAGCGCCCGAAGCGCTGAACCTATTCTGACATCCAGTCAGTGTTCGCCCGCCACGACGGCGGGTTTTTTAATGCCTGCATGACGGCCACCCCGGCAACGGCCCCCGACTGCAGTTTCCAACATCGCCAAGCGTGAAAGCCCCGGTCTGACAGCGGCCACCCCGGCAACGGCCCCGCATGCTCACCCGGCCACCCTCGATCGGCTCCGGCTCAATCCCCTCCCATCAATTCGTTGAAAGGAAGAGATCATGAGCATTGAAGCTGCAATGATCCAATTCAGGAAAGACCTTGTCGCGCAGTTTGAGCAGAAGGTTTCTCAGCTCAAGATGTCCACGACCAAGGAGAATGTCATCTCCGGCAACCAGGCAACGTTCCTCGTCGCCGGCTCTGGCACGGATACCGCCGTCACTCGCGGTACCAACGGCCAGATCCCCTATGGCAACCCGACCAACAACCAGTACACGGCAACGCTGGTCGAGAAGCACGCTCCCTATGAGCTGACTGGCTTCAACGTCTTCGCGTCGCAGGGCGATCAGATCTCGGTGATGCGCAATGCATCCATCGCGGTCATCAACCGTGATATCGATCTGACGATCCTCGCCGAGCTCGCCAATGCCACCCAGCATTTCGGCTCTGGCACGGCATCGCTCAACACCGTTCTCGGTGCTCAGGCGATCCTCGGCAACAACGACATTCCGATCGAAGAGCAGGACAACATGTTCGCCGTCATCTCCCCGGCGTTCCGTGGCTACCTGCTTCAGACCACGGAATTCGCTTCCGGCGACTATGTCGATGTCAAGGCGTTCGGCATGCCGGTGCGCAAGATGTGGCAGTGGGCCGGCATCAACTGGATCGTATCGAGCCGCATCACCGGCCTCGGGACGGCGAACGAGCTTTGCTACATGTATCATCGCAGCGCCATCGGCTACGCGATCAACGTGGGCGAAGAGAAGATCGCCGTTGGCTACGACGAGAAGCAGGACGCCTCGTGGTCCCGCGCCACCGTCTACCACGGTCCCAAGATCCTCCAGGCCAGCGGCATTGTGCAGATGGTGCACGATGGCTCTGCCTTCGTAGCCTCGTAAGGAGACCCGAACATGGCTTATGTACCTGATAATTTGTCCCTCCTCGACACCCAGATCGGCGGCTATCAGCCCCGCACCTGGCGTTACACCACTGCGGCCGATGCTGACGCGACCATTGTCGGCGCCGGTTACTTTGCGGACGGTTACACCAAGGGCATGCGCGTGGGCGATCTCGTCCATGTCGTTGCCACGACCGGCCCGAAGTACAAGCTCTACCAGTGCACCACGGCCACCAAGGCTACCGGTGCCTGCACGGTAGCGGCTCCTACCGCCATTACCTGATGCTTCATCGCGGCTTCGGTCGCGGTGTTGCCTCCACCTAGACCGGGATGCGAGCGGCGGTGTCCTCCTCCACGCCGCCGCTCGCTGCCGGTTCTTTATGCATTCCTTTCGCTCATGAAGAGGCAAGTCATGAAAACGCTTCACCCCACAAAAATGCGCCATGCAGCGGACTATGTCCGGGCACAGCATCATGTCGTTGTCGATCCGTCCGATACGATCGAAGACGTGACGCGCCCGTCCTATTGGACGCATCACGTCAACACGGTTCGGGTCCATGACCTGATCGATGTCATCGGCGAGAACTTCGATCTCACCCTTCGCGTCACGGCCAAGGGCGTCGGCTTCGTCGAGACGCGCCTCCTGCGTAAGTGGGAATCCGAGGCTCCGGCCGCCAAGCTTAGCAAGGAAGAGATGGCGGCCTTCGAAGCCATGCTTCCCGATGGCTATGTCGTCGATCATACGCCCAAGACGCTTTGGCGCACCCGCTTGGAAAAGAGCGGCGAAGAGATCGTCCGCAACCAGAAATCCAAGGTCGATGCGATCCGGGCGGCGGTCGATCATTATCAGCGCGCCCAAGGCATCGCCGCGTGAGCAATGTCACCAGTCTCTTCGGTGAACGGCCGCCACAACTAGGTGAGCCCAATGAAGCTTTGGTGCGAATGCTTGAAGACGTTCTTCAAATGGCAAAGAGCGGGCGTCTTCAAAGCATGATCGCTACCGGCTTCACCGAAGAAGGCAATAGGTTGTCACTGTGGAGTGGCGATCATCCAAACGTCTATGAAATGCTGGGCGCGCTTTCGTGGCTCCAGCATGAATACGTGGACAGAATTAACGGACGGGTCACGTAATGGCGGATCGTCTCGCAATTTACCGCGGCGCTCTTCGGCTCCTCGGGCCATCGAATCTTGCGTCGTTGTCAGAGGACAGGCCCGAAAAGCTCGCCTTGGACGCTGCATGGGATGATGCCGTCAACTTCATGCTTGAGCAAGGCCTGTGGCATTTCGCGATCCGCGCGGCTCAGATGCAGCCTGATGAAGATGTCGAGCCGCTGTTCGGCTTCGATTATGCCTATTCCAAGCCGGAAGACTGGGTGAGAACTGTCTCCATCTGCTATGACCCGTCCTATCGCGAAAGCATCCGCGAATTCGAGGACGAGACGCAATACTGGCACACGTCCTACAGCACGATCTATGTCCGGTACATCTCCAATGACGAAGCCTACGGCTGGAACGTTGGAGCTTGGCGGCAGCACTTTGCCAAGGCGCTCGAAGCCTATCTCGCCTTTGAATGTGGGCTTCCGATCTCGTCCGACAAAGGCAATCGCAACGATCTTTACAATCTGTTCAAGGCTCGCCTTCAGGACGCAAAGACCAAGGATGCCGTCGACGAGCGCGTGAGAGAGAAGCCGCCGGGCTGCTGGACACGTTCTCGAATCCAGGGACATTCGGGAGATCGCCGGCGTGGCTAAGGTCAACACCTATGTCCAGAGCTTCAATACCGGAGTTCAGGATAAGACAGCGCTTACCCGCGTCGATCTTGAGCGCATGCGGCTGGCTTCCGAGATCCAGACGAACCTTATGTGCAAGGCAACCGGCCCTGGCTTCATGCGCCCCGGTCTGGAATACATCACGTCTTCCGCCAGCGGGACCGAAGTCCGGCTCAAGGAGTTCGTCTTCGGCGCGACTGATGCCGCCTTGTTTGAATTCTCCAACCAGAGCCTTCGCGTCATCCTGAATGATCAGGTCATCACGCGATCTGCGGTATCCAGCACTGTCACCAATGGCGACTTCTCGTCTGCCACCGGCTGGAACCTGACCGGCCTCAATGGCGGTCTGGCGTCGATCTCTGGTGGCGTTTTGACCATGAATGCCAAGAATGTCGATGCAACTGCAAAGTGCGGTCGCTTGGTCACGACGTCATCGCCAGGTGTCGAGCATGCCTTGCGCATCGTCGTCACTCATGGACCGGTCAATTTCCGTTGCGGTTCTACGACTGGCGGCGATGAGTATATCTCGGAAACAACGCTCTGGACCGGCGAACACTCTTTGGCCTTCACTCCGACCGGCTCCTATTACGTCCAGCTTTCCACCGCAGACATCATCAACAAGACGGTGGACAGCATTCAGGTCGAAGCGGCCGGGATCATGACGCTACCGACCCCCTGGACGACGGCCGATCTCCCCAATATTCGCATAGCCCAGTCCGCCGATGTTTGCTTTGTGGCATGCGTCGGCTATCGACAGAGGCGTATCGAGCGCCGTTCAAGCCGGTCTTGGTCTGTTGCCTATTATCAATCGGACGATGGGCCGTTCCAGGCTGTTCCAGAGCGCGCGATCCGGATGCTTCCCGACGTGCTGAACGGCAACGGCACGATCTCGTCATCGGAGCCTTATTTCAAGCCGTCGCATGTCGGCGCCATGTTCCGTATCGATCATACGGGGCAGTACACGCGCAACATTCTGGCGTCGAGCGATAGCCACACCGACACGATCCGGGTGACTGGCATCGGCAGCGACCGAGCCTTTGTTTATTCCATTACAGGCACATGGGCTGGAACGATCACGCTGCAGCGATCCTATGACAGCGAAGATGCTGGCTTCCATGATATTCAGACGTTCACGGCCAATGCGGCGGCAAGCTATACCGATACAGACGACAATTCGATCTATTGGTACCGGTTCGCCTTCAAGGATGGGCAGTATACCTCTGGCGAGGCGACAATCACGCTCGGATATGATGGCGGTGGCGGTTTCGGCATTTGCCGGACGACGAGCTATATCTCCACCCAGCAAATGAACATGGAAGTCCTGACGCCTTTCAAGAAGACGGGATTTTCCAAGAACTGGCGCGCTGGGCAGTGGTCAGACGTGGAAGGATGGCCATCGGCTGTTTCGCTTGCTGACGGTCGTTTGTGGTGGTTTGGCGCCGATTGGTTCGATGGCTCGGTGTCCGATGCCTTTGCGAGCTTTGACGAAGAAGTTCAAGGCGACAGCGGTCCGATCTCTCGCTCGATCGCGACAGGCGGCGTTAACTCCACCCAGTGGGCGCTTTCGCTTCAGCGTCTTCTCGCGGGCACTGAGGGCGCCGTTTCAACCATCAAGTCGTCATCGCTCGATGAGCCGCTTACGCCCACAAACTTGAGCGTCAAGGATTCTTCAACGACCGGCGTTGCCGCAGTCGACCCAATCAAGATTGATGCGCGCGGCTTATTCGTCGAGCGGGCCGATACAGCGCTCATGGAGCTGACCTTTGATGGAAGCGCATCGGATTACGTCGCATCGCAGATCAGCAAGTTGACCACGGACATCTTTGCCTCGGGCATCAAAGCCATGGCAATTCAGCGCCGACCTGATACCCGCATATGGGTTGTGCTGAAAGACGGCTCCGCTGTTTGCGCTCTCTACGAGCCGGATCAGCAGGTCCTGGCATTCGTTCCACTTGAAACGGATGGCTTGTTTGAAAGCGTGGCGGTGTTGCCATCGACGGTGCAGGACAGAGTGTATTTCTCGGTCCAGCGGCAGCCTGGAACCGATGTGGTGCGCTATATCGAGAAGATGGCGCTCGATAGTGAAGTCAAGCCAGCGACGCTGTGCAAGACCGTGGATGCTTTCAAGACCGGCGTAAACTCTCCGGCTTCCACCACGATCAATGCCGGCATGCATCTCGTTGGCGCGAGCGTAGTCGTATGGGCTGACGGCGAACCGATCGAAATATCAGAGGGCGTCCCGGCGACATTCACCGTGGATGGAAGCGGGAACATCGCCGTTCCCACCGCCGTCACGAATTGGGTCGTTGGTCTGCCTTATCGGGCTCGGTTCAAGTCGGCTCGTCTGGCCTATGGTGCTCAAGGCGGTACGGCGCTCCTTCAGCGGAAGACCGTCGACAGCTTGGGCATGATCATGACGGACTTTGTTCGTGCCGGCATCAAATACGGCCATTCTTTCGATGATCCCTATCGTGGCTTGTTTCGTCTTCCTCAGATGGCCGATGGCAAGATGCAGCCGGCGATCGTCTTGAGCGACATTCGGGATGAGGAATCCTTCACCTTCCCGGGCGAATGGAATACCGACTCCCGCCTGTGTCTGGAAATCAACTCGCCATACACCGCGCAGCTTCTCGGCCTCGTCATCCAAGTGAACACGAACGAGAAATGAGCCTCACGATTATTCAGGTCGATGCTTCCACGGCGCAAGCAATGGAAGGCATCAAGATCGATCTTCCGGCCGTGGCGTATGTCGGGATCGATGACGGTGAAGTCGTCGGCTCATATGGATTGGCTTGGGGCGGTGGCCGGTGCTGGGCATGGCTTCGCCTTGAGAATGGCAAGCCTTCCTATGCCCTGACGGTCGTCAGGCGGTTCAAACGGCTTATGCTGAAGGCCGAACAGCTTGGCGAGCGCGAGGTCTTTACCCCGCGTGACGCGCAATACGAGACTTCAGAAAAGCTGCTCAAGGTTTTGGGATTTTCCTTCCACGCGAAGGAACACGGAATAGAGGTATGGCGATATGAGCGGTCTTGAACTGATCGGCGGCCTATTGGGCGCAGCCGGCACGGCTGTTAGCGCCGTCGGCACTGTGGCAAGCGGTGTCGCTGCCAAAAACGATGCCAACTTTCAGGCACAACAGCTTGACGCCAAATCCAAGGAAGAGATGGCTTCGTCCCAGCGCGAGGCCGCGCAGTCCAAACAACAGGCCGATCTTGCGAACTCCCGCGCCCAAGCCCTTGCGGCTTCATCTGGCGGCGGCGCCGGCACGGATGCGCCGACCATTGTCAAGCTCATGAGCGATACGGCAGGGCAGGGACAATTGAACGCTGATACGCAGCTTTACACCGGATATTCCCGCGCCGCAGGCTTTACGGATCAGGCAGCGGCAACGCGACGGACTGGAAGGGCATCGCTGCTCGGAAGCATCTTCAATGGATTCGGGCAGGCCGCCGGCGGGATCAGTAAGGGCATCAGCAGTGGAGCATTCGGTTAATGGCGATCCTCCCGACAAAGTTCAGCCTGTCGCAGCCGTCCACATTCGTCAGTGGGCGCCACGTCGCCACGCAGGATACGACCGACATTGGCAAGGGTCTCGCCAGCCTTGGGCAAAGCGTCGCCTCGATCGGCAATGATATCCAGCAGCAGCAGGACACAGTCGACATCTCGCGCGCCGAGGCCGCCAAAGCCCAAGGCCTGATCGACACTCAGAACAAATTCACTGACGATCCCGACTATTCGACGTTCAATCAGCGTGCGCCGAAGGACACGGCTGATGTCGTAAACAACGCGGCGAACCTCATCCGCAATCCGCAGATGCGTGAGAAGTGGAAGATACAGGCCGGGACGGATGCCGCGCGGGTCAATGATGCGATCGGCGATAAGGCTCGCGCGCTCGGTAAGCAGGCCGAGACCGTAGCCTTTGACAATAGTCTTGAGACCCAGCGCCGTATCTACGTCGATCCGACGACTTCAGACGAGCAGAAGGCAGCGGCCCGAGCCGCCATGGAAGGCTCTATCGAAACCGGCCTCAAGACCGGATTGCTGACACCTGACGCCGCCGATGCCCGCAGGAAGCAGTATGTTGAGGGCGCCGACACCAATCGCCTGAAGCTGCTTGCTGAAACGAACCCCTCGGAGGTTGCAAGTTGGGGCTTGAACGGAAATCCCGTTCATGGCGCCATTATGCAAGTGGAGAGCAATGGGAACCCGAATGCGGTATCCGCCAAGGGTGCTGCGGGCCTTATGCAGGTGACGCCTGCCACCGGAACGGAAATCGCGCAAGAGCTTGGCGATAAGAATTTTCCGGTCAATGGCACCGATGCGCAGAAGATCGAGTATCTGAAGAACCCGGATGTCAGCAAGAAGTATGGCACCTATTATTATGACAAGCAGCTTCAGAAATATGGCGGCGATCAAGAAGCCGCGCTGATCGCGTACAATGGCGGCCCAGCCCGCGCCGACGCATGGCTTGCCGCCGGTCGCGACGATTCTGTCATTCCGAAAGAGACGGCCGACTATTACAAGAAGGTTTTGGCTGGAACTGGAGCCGGCGCTCCATCGGTCCCCGGCCGTACCATGGCAGAAACCGGACCTTCGGCCGCGCGTGACTTTCTGACGAGCATTTCCAGCCACGGTGCACGATCGATCGACAGCATGCAGGAAGGCTTTGGCAACAAGCTTTCCAATCTGATCCAATCGGCTCCGCCCGAAATACGCAGCGGCCTTGGCATTTATTCCGGCGCTCGCACCCCGGAAGAGCAAGCGCAGATCATCAGTTCCAATGCGGCCAAGTATGGTCTTGATAAAGCGGCGTGGGACAGCGACGTCGCTTCCATGGGACCGGTTGCTGCTGGGCAGAAGTGGGCGAGCCAGTTCAAAGCGTCTGGCATGTCTGCGTTCATTGCAAAGCCGGGCGGCTCGAACCATCAGAACGGAACCGCTGCTGATCTTTCCTACAACGGTAAATCTCTCAAGGATGCGCCGCAAAATGTCGTGGATTGGCTTCATCAGAATGCCGGCGCCTATGGGCTGAAGTTCCCGCTTGCCAACGAAAATTGGCATATCGAAGATGCATCGACGCGTGGCGGCACGGCCGGAGCGCCTGTTTCGAGTGCCCCGGATTGGGTCAAGCGGATCTCCCCGGAAGATCAGCAGGTCGCTTATCAGCTTGCCACCACGAAGCTGAAGCAGCAGCAGGTTGAAGCTCGTGGCAACATAGAGACCGTCGTTCAAAACGCGCCAGTCGCCATTCAGAACACCGGGAGCTATTCCGGCTCTACGCCGACGCAGCAGCAGTTCGTTGACGCCTATGGTCCGCAGGAAGGCCAGCAGAAATATGACGCCTTCACGGCATCGCTGGATGTTGCTCAGTCTGCCTATAACTTCCGCACCATGTCGGCGAACGATATCCAGAAGCTTGTTCAGGCATCGGTCCCGACGTCTTCCGGCAATGATGCCGCTTTGGAAGAGAAGAAATATACGGCCCTGTCTCAGGCTGCATCGCAGACGCTTGCCGCGCGTAAGGCCGATCCTGCCACCTATACTATGCAGGCTTTCCCGAATGTCCAGCAGGCTTGGAACGATGCCGCCACAAGCGGTAACTATCAGCCGGCCATGGCGGCGACCGCGGCGGCACAGCAACAGCTCGGCATGCAGCAGATGGAGTTGCTGCCGAAGTCTATTGCGGATAGGGCCGTCGAATCCTTCAAAAGTCCTGACGCCACGGATCAGCAGCGCATTAGCGCAGTGACTGGGCTTATCTTCTCGACGCCAGATCAAGGCCAAAGACAGGCCGTCTTCAAGCAATTGGTGGATGCAGGCCTTCCGGCCATGACCGAGGGTGTCGTCGAGGCGGCAGCGCGTGGCGATCAAGGCGCGGCCAATCGCCTTCTGCAGGCGGCCCTTGTCGATCCTGCCAAGCTTCCGAAGAGCGGCGAAGTCAAGCCGACCGACATAGACAATGAGCTTTATTCATCGGTCTGGGCTCCTGGCCAGATCGGCGATGCATCCTATGGCGTTGGCTATGGCGATGCATCTTCGCTTGAGCGGGCGCAGCGCGGCAGCGATCTCATGAAGAAGGCTGTCCAGCTCCGTATTTCTCAGGGCCAGGATCTTCAATCGGCCGTGGCCGGGGCAAGCAAGGACTTGTTCGGCGATCAAAAAGTTTACAATGGCTCCGGGTCTGTCTCGGCCAATCTTCCGGTCCCATCGAATACGGACACGTCATTGCTTACTGCTGGGCTTGAGGCGGCGAAGACGTCGTTCAAGGCGGCGCTTGACCAGCAAAAGGATCGCATCCTGAGCGGGACGAAGCCGCCGCCAGGCCCGACCGGCAACTTTGAAGGAATGATCTCCAAAGGAAACATCGATCTCGCAGCGCGTCCGGTTGTGAAAAATGACGATGGCACGATCAGCACGGTTCGTTCCATGTCATTCAATGAAGATGGAAAGGAAATCCTTGTTCCGACCGTCTCTCCCGACGGAAAGATTCTTTCGGATCAGGAAGCCATAGACCTCTATCACCAGACGGGCCAGAACCTCGGCGTATTCAAGAACAGCGATGCGGCCGACGCCTATGCAACCGCCCTTCATGACGCGCAAGCAAAATACTATGCCAATCCAAGCGCCGACGGTACTCGCGCAATTCTCGACGCGACGGTTCAAAATCGCATGGACGACGTCCTACAAAATGGAGTCTTCGTTCCGGCCGGCAATGGAATTGGCTTGCGAGATCCATATACAGGCGCCTTCGTCATGGGGAGCAATGGTCAACCTTTATCGCTTCCGATCGACAAGGTGCTTGACATGGGCCGCGCCAATCCGATCGGCGGTAACGAGCCTGGCACCCGCTATTCGGCGGGGCAAGCCAATACCGGCATGGTTCAGCCAAGGGAAGTTCAGCAATATCTCAAGGGTGGAACTGTCGATAGCAACCAGATTTCGCCGGAAGCCAGCCGATGGATGAGCGGTCAGCCGGTGGATGCGCAGCCTGACGTAAAAAAAAACTCAACCCCTGACCAGGGCTCCGCCGACCTGAGCAACCTCAGCCCGGTAGAGCGCGGCTTCCTCGGAGCTCTTTCGGCGGCGGAAAGCGCTGGTATCGGCGGCACGAAGCTCAAGCTCTACAACGATATCATCCAGCGCGGTCGAACCGCTACCATCACGGAAAACGATCTTCAGCCCGACGAGCAGGAAAAGCTAAAGGCCCTTGTCCTCAAGCAGGGCAAGCCTGAGGGCAAGATCGATTACAAGGATTATGTCGGCAGCGGCATGCCAGAGGATATCCTTGGAGGCTTCCGCTACAAGGTCGACAATGGTGTGGTCCACATCACTGATACCTACGATTTCAACAAAGCCAAGGGTGGAAGCTGGGATGACAATTCACTTGTCCAGGCCCTGGCCGCCTTCACTAGCCCGAAGAACCTGGCTGCGGAGATCGGACGCAAGATCGCACCCGATTCAAAGCCGGGCGTTCCTGTGAGAATAACCCTTAAATGATCGGGGCATCCTTTTGAGCTTTCAGTTCATCTCGAATCCTACCGGCGCAAGTCTCAGCGATACGGACTTTGTGACATCGGCACTCGATCAACCGATGTCCCTTGGCTCGACGTTCTGGGATCAGGCCAAGGGCGGCGCGCTGGAAAGCTTTGGATTTGGCACTGCGGCGCGCAATCTTTCGATACCTGAAGCCGCTCCACCGAGCGATGGAGGTACAGTCTCTGGCGTGCTTGGTACCATCAATCGCGCTATTGATCCCGCAGTCCTCATAAGGCGTGCGCTTGGCACGACCTATGATGGCTCAGAGCCAATGACGAAGGATCAATACGAAGCCTCGCCATCATTCCGCAAGGATATCCCGTTCCAGCAGGGCATGACACCAGATCGCGCCGCCGCTCTTGCCGAGATGGATGATGCCCGAAAAGTCCGAGAGTTCTACGGACAGAAGCGGCCCGTCACGTCGTTCATCGGCAATCTTGCCGGGTCGGCCGTTGACCCGCTCAATTACATCCCGATCGCAGGCGAAGCGGTCGTCGGCGCCAATGTGGCACGCTTTGGGCAGGTTGCGGGCCGGGCGGTATCCGGCGCTATCGATGCCGCTGGAAACGCGGCCCTTGGTGCATTGGTCACGGCGCCGACAAGAACCGAGCTTGGTGATGATACCTCATGGCAATCGACCGTTTCTCAGATCGCCATGGCTGCCCTCATCGGCGGTGCTTTCGGGGCGCTGCATGGCAAGTTCGGTCGTGACGTCTCGCCCGCCCTTAAGGCTGAGGCAGAGGATCGGCTTGCCACGCTGAACAATGTGCAGACCTCCCGGGTCGCATTGAACGATGCCATAGACGGCATGATCAACAATTCGGAGGTCAATCTCTCGCCAGCAAGCTCCGAGATGGTGGCGCGGGTTGCCGATCAGGAATTGCCGAAGGTCGTCATCAATCGCATGGCGCGTGAAGCCGAGCCGGAGACGTTCGCTCGCCTCGATGCGCTGAACAAGACCCATGATATCAATCAGGCTGAAATCGCCCGGCTTCAATCTCAGTCGCTCGACAATGCGAAGTATGGGCAGACACGCGGACAGATGATCCAGGCCGATCAGATGGCCGAGCGTTTGCAGGCTGCCGAGCAAGCGATTGCCAATGCCCCAAACGATGCTGAACGGGCGCTTGCGACGACGCGGCGGGATACAATCCGGCAACAGCTTCGTGACCATCTCTCCGGCATTGACGATAATATCGTGAAGGAAATCGAGCATATCGACGACAGCCTGGCAGCGCGGCGCGCAGCAGCCGAGCCGGTGGCAATCGAACGGGCGCAGCTTCAACAGAGGGCCGATCAGCTCTTTGCCCAGAAGCGTGACGAGTTCTGGCAGAACCGTTTCGCCCAGCCTGATCAACCTGTGATGACGGATGCTACGCCAACGCCCGGGACTGAGCAGCCGATCGATCCGACGGCGCGGCCGACAAGCGCGATTTCGCGGCCATCGGTGGACAATTCATCGCCAACAACCGAAATCGATCCTGCGGTAGTCCAAGCGGCAAAGCGCGTGGCGCGCCCGGAAGCAAGCCGAGAGATGGCCGAACAGTTCCGGGTCAATCCAGAGACCGGGGATTTCCCGGAAATGGCGGACATCGAACAGCTTCGATCCTCTGGCCGTCTGACGGAAGAGGATATGGCGGCGCTCGACGTCGCCGACGAGACGGTGAAGTCCGCAAATGCTTATAGCGAAGCTCTCAAGTCCTTCGCGGGGTGCACGATCTGATGGCTGATGATTTCAAGAATTCGGCTTGCTATGGCGCTGCCAAGGCCGCAGCAGAGGCGGCAGGCGGTGATCTTACCGACCGCGACCTTGCTGCTGCGTACAGGGCTGCCATGGAAGAGCGCGCCAAGCTCAAGGCCGCTGGCATAACCGACAATGTCGAGGATCGGATCAAGGCGAGAGCCGACGACATCGCCGAGAAGACGCGGATCGCCGCCGCCCTTCAAAAGCGCCATACAGCCTTAAACATTCTGGCGCGCGATCGGCTCGATAGCACCATTGAAGCCTTCAAGGCGGCTGGCCTCTCACCTCGTGACGCGCTGCTTGCGGTTATGGAGGGTTCGCAACAGGGCATCGCCGGCGCGCGTGATTCCGTGTTTGCCCGTCGTCTCGGCTATGAAGCCCGCTATGTCGGCGCCATGATGTCGGAAATCCAGAAGGACCGGCCGCATCTCATCCATACCTTGGCCGACAAGCGGCTATCGGATGATGTCTTTCGCGAGATGGGCGAGCTAAAGGAAGGCGGAAAGCCCGGCATCACTGGAAATGACGATGCCAAGTATCTTGCCGGCGTCTTTGCCAAGCACATCGAAGCCAGCCGGACGGAGCTGAACAAGTTCGGTGCATCGATCGGCAAGCTCGACGGTTGGGCTGGCGCTCAGGTCCATGACGACCTCAAGATGATCCAGGCTGGCAAGGACGCATGGATTGCTCGCACCGCGCCATTGCTCGATCTCAACCGGACATTCCCGGATGCATCGTCCGCCAATGACGTGAAGAGGATCCTAGGCGATATCTACGACACGATCATCACGGGCGTTCCGAACAAGGCGACGGCAAAGGAAATGGGGCAGCGGGTCAATCCCGCCAATCTGGCGAAGTCGCTCGGCAAGACCCGCGTTCTGCATTTCAAGGATGCCGAGAACGCCATCGCTTATCGCGATGCCTTTGGCTACGGCAACTCCATCTATGGCATCATGGCTCATCAGCGCCGTGCAGCAAGCATGGCGGCCCAGATGGATACCTTCGGGCCGAACCCGGAAATCATGTTCAATAGCCTTGTCGAGGCCGAGCGCCGCAAGCTGCGCGATGATCCCAGCCTTACGCCAGAACAAAAGGTCAAGGCGATCCAGAAGCTGACTACGGATGCCGGCCCGCTCAAAGGGGCGTTTGATGTCATGTCCGGGATTATCTCACGGCCTGGCAATGTCACGGCTGCCAAGGTAGGCAATGATATCCGTGCCGTCCAGAGCATGGCAAAGCTTGGCGCCGCGGTCTTGACCGCCATGCCGACGGACGTTGTCGGCGCTGCCTCTGCCTCCATGTTCCGCGGCGATGGCTTCTTCAATGGCATGGTCAAGCAGATCAGCGGTATCTTCCATGGCCGGCCAAAGCATGAGCAAGCTGAAATCTCGTATCTGTTCGGTGAAGGCTTTGACAGCATGATCGGCGAAGTCATTTCGCATGGCCTCGCCAATGATGGCCCCATCGGCAAGATGAGCAAGCTTACCGAGCAGTTCTTCAAGTGGTCCGGCCTCAACTGGTGGACCGATGTGGGCCGATCGGTGGTCGGGCGCACCGTGGCTGCTGAGATCGGCATGCGGGCGGACAAGGCATTTTCTGAGCTGCCGGCGAACTTCTCCCATGTTCTCGGGCTGCATGGCATCGATGAAACCAAGTGGAACGCCATCAGGCAGGCCACGCGGCGCGAAGTCAATGGCAGCAGCTATATCACACCGGACGCCATCCGCGATCTTCCTGATGAAGCCGTGGCTCCTGTGGTTGCCGATCGATTGGCCGGCGCCAAGACGGATGAACGCCGCGCTGAAATCCTGAACGATGGTCGGCGCGAGCTTGAGCTATCCTTGCTCCGCTATGTGGCGGATGAAACGAACTATGCCATCGTCGAGACCGACGCGGCGAGCCGGCGTATCGCATCGCTCGGTACGCGGCCTGGCACCTTTGCCGGTGAGGCGGCACGTTTCGTGATGCAGTTCAAGGGTTTCCCGATCGCCTTCTCTCAGCGGATCCTTGGCCGGGCGCTCTTTGGTGGGCGAGGGGCGACGAAATATGAGCGCATCATGAACAATGCCCCACATCTTGGGGCTCTGATCGCTGGCCTCACAGTTGCTGGCTACATGGCGATGACCATGAAGGATGCGGCCAAAGGCTATTGGCCACCACGCAATCCGCTCGATCCCAAGGTGATGACGGCAGCCCTTACACAGGGCGGCGCGCTCGGCATTTATGGCGACTTCCTGTTCGGTCAGGCCAACCGGTTCGGGCAAGGTGCTCTTGAGACGTTTTCCGGCCCAACCGTTGGCACCTTTTCTGATCTGATAAATATCCCGCTCAAGACCCGAGATCAGATGTTGAATGGCAAGCCTCTCACAACGGGCGGGGATCTGCTGAATTTCGCGATTAACAACGCGCCATACGCCAATCTTACATATGCGAGACCGGCGCTGGATTTTCTGATTTTGAATGCACTGCGAAATTGGGCGAGCCCCGGCTACGTCAACCGGCAGAACCGGCAGCGCCTTAAAGATTATGGTCAGCGCCCGCTATTGCCAGCCACAGCAATAGACCTGCCCCGATTATTATGAAAGCCCAAGTCAAAAGTGTAGTGGATACCAAGTCCTTGGCGCCTTTTTTGCCATCTACGATAAAGCCAGTGACTCCGAGAAAGACGATAATCCATGCTATTCCAAGGGGGAGAGCGAGGACGCGAGGCGGATTTTGCGCGACAATCAAGCCACCTATCAGGCCGAGACCAAGGATGGCGCCGATAAATTGGAAAAACTTCTTGGTATCATTCGTCATTATTTTTCTTGGCCACCGCAAGTGTGAGTGAGCCGCCATTCAACGATCGCCGCAATTGCGGTCTCTCGTCTAGCCTGCTGTAGCGTCGTCACCAAATCTTCATATTTACCAAAAGAACGGACAACAGCGGATTTGTAGATGTTTATTTCCTGATTGCAGCTTTCTTCAATCGCTAGCGCAACAAAGTCAGGCCGATCACAGGATATTTTGAAACGATCAATTTGTCTCATAATGCAGGCGTTGTAACCGAGCACCGCATCTTCTGGAGTCTGCAAGGTTGCCGCAGTGGCGTTCGAGACCACAAATAAAAACAATAAATAAATTGGGAGACGCAACTTCTGCACTCCATTGTTGCGGATGAATAGTCGCTCTTAAATTAAGCTTCGCGGAGTCCATCATCAAGGACGCCAAGCTAATGATTCAGTAGGCGCATAATATTTTCGCAAGTCAACAAAGGCGGTTCTTCGGAGCCGCCTTTTTCTATGGGAAAATCAAACATGACATCCATTCAGATTGACCGCACCGACGGGCTCTCTTCGAGCACGGCGATCAAGGGACCGTGCCGAGTTGCCACCACGGCCAACATCGCGCTCTATGGCGAGCAGACCATTGACGGTGTTGCTGTCGTCACTGGTGACCGCGTCCTCGTCAAGAACCAGACGGCTGGCTATGAGAACGGCATTTATGTGGCCGATACGGGCCAATGGCGCCGGTCGAAGGATTTCAACAAGACGAGGGATGTTCGCGATGGCACGGCGGTCTTCGTCAACCAAGGCCTCGCGGGCGGAAATTCCTTCTTCGTCGTGATCAGCGATGATCCGGTGATCGTCGGCACGGACACAATAACGTTTTCCCCGATCCCGTATCAGCCACTGAATGCGACACTAACCGCCTTGGCCAACATCACGCTTGGCACTGCCGGTCTAGAGACGCTTCAGGATGAAACGTATGCCGACATCCGGACAGAGCTGCTTGTCGCGACATTCGTTCCTACCCGAACGGCACTTGCTGCGCTCGATCCCACGAAAGACCAGTATGCTTATCTGACCGAAAGCGGCCGCGAAGGCTTCTTCCTCTGGAAGACTGGCGACTATTCTGCATTGGTCTCCGGCGATGCCTTGCAGGGTATTTACGTTAAGGCAACCGCCGTCGCTGCCACGGTTGGCGCATGGGTCCGCATCTATGACGCGGCCACCATCTACGCTTCTTGGTTTGGCGCAGCTTCCACGCTTTCCGATAATGCGCCGCCGATCCAGCAAGCCATCAACCACCTTCCCGTCACAGGCGGCAAGGTGATCCTGAAACGTGGGCTCTATTCCCATTCGAGCACAATATCTCTCGGCAACGGTGGGACGGGTGTGCTGTCAACCCGCAGCGGGATGCTTCTGGTTGGCGAAGGGCAGCCGCCATTGCCGAATACATGGTTCGGCGCGTTCTCGTCTGAGCCGCCTACGGCGCTGATTTACAATGGTCCGGCAGGATCTCCGCAAATCCAGATTGCAGGCCCGGTCATGGGCTGGGGCGTTCAGAACCTCTATCTTGATGGTGCTGGACTGGCATCAACGAATATTTCCGTTTCATCCGGTCAGTTCGGCGATAGCAAAAATCTGACTATGTCCGGAGCAACGGCGGCGGCTATCTCGTCGACGACGGTTGCCGTCTTCGGGTCTGTGACGAACGCTGACTCTCTCGCCAATCGATGGGATAGTTTGGCGATCAATACGGGCACCTCCGGCGTTGTTCGTGGCATCATCATTGCGGGCCGCGGCACCGATGCGATCGGCACCAACACCGATTATAATTATTTCACCAACGTCACGATCTGGAACGGAAATGCAGCCAATACGTCCGCTCAGGGCGTCTACTTCGGGGCGTCTGACAGCAACCAGTTCCATGACCTGCATCTCATCAACTTTGCCGCCGGTCAGGCTATCGTCTTCGATTATGGCGTCACTACGGGCGGCGCATGGCCCGCGTCAAACATGTTCTGGGGCGTGGATCTCGGCACGTCATCTGTGTCTAACGTCGGCACTCCTGGCAATCTTGCGCGCCCGAATGAATTTTTCGGCTCGATCGACACGAATGGTGGGAATTATCCGCGCGGCATCGCCAACCTCTATACGGCGCTCCCGCAGGAAATTTACAATACCCTTCTTACGGGCCAGACGGCGGCGATTGGTTTACAGAGCGCCTATCAGGTTCGCCAGACTGGCCTGTTCCGCGTCAGCTACTATCTGACGATCACCGCAGCGGGCACGGGGGGGACGCTTCAGTTCTACGTGAACTACAATGATGGGCAGAATGTGGGCTTCGAACAGGGATCGGCTACGCTGGCCTCGACAGGCGGCGTCCTTGCCGGATCGTTCATTTGCGAATGTGTTGCCCTCGGATCTTATGCCGCGAACGAAATTCTTAAATGGCGTGTCGCTTTCAACAGCGTAACCGGCACTCCAGCATTCAAAGTCAGGGTTGTTATTGAGCGACTTTGATCAGCCAAGTGGGAAAAGCGCGGACATAATTCCGCGCTCTCTTCTGCAGATCAGGCGCCTGGCACTGTTGCCGGGTCAGGGGCCGCGCCCGCGAACTTGTCCTTCACTTCGGCATGGAACACCCAGCCAGCGTTCTTGCTGATGAACTCAATGTTCTCAAAGCCGACGTGCTCCATCATTCCCTTGAGGGCGGCGCCGTTCGGCATGAAGAAGACCGTTCCGTCGTAGAGCGGGTTTTCCTTCGTGCCGCTCATCAGGCCACGAGGGTGAAATTCGATCATAGCGCGGTCGTTTTCGAAGTCGTCGAAGATGCCTGAGCTTTGGAAAAGCATCCGGTTCGCGCAAACACTCTTTACCTTTTCCAAGGCAAGGAGCGGATGGCGAAGGTGATAGAGAACGCCGAAGAACATCACGAGATCGAACGTTCCAAAGACGCGCGGGTTCAGGTCGTAGACCGTTGTCAGGTAGGCGTTGGCGTTGGAATCGATGGCATGCTTGATGACATTGAAGCGCTGGATTGATTCCGGCGCACTGTCGATAGCCACAACCTCTTTCGCGCCGCGACGCTCTGCCTCAAAACTGAAGAAACCTTCAGAGCAGCCGATATCAAGAACGCGCATTCCGGTCATATCTTCCGGCAAGCCGAAGTAGGGGATCTTCAGTTCTACTGGGTCGGACCAGCCTGGAGTTGCGATCGTGGGTGTTAGCTGGATCTTCTGAAACCAGTATGGATGCCGAGCGATCTCGCTCTTGACCCATTCTTCTTTGCCCGGATCGAGCTCGCTCTTCAAGACATATGACATTACGGCCTCCATTGGTAACTGAGGGTTGTCTTTGTGGTGGATGCCGAATCCTTAGTCAACCTGTAGCACAGTGTTTTCCCACGCTGTGGCAAATGAGCAATCCCCGATTCCAAGGAAATTGCATGAAACCGAAACTCGTTCCCGACTGGGGCCGGGTGCTTCGCCGTGCGTGGAGCATCCGGCTCATTGTCGTGGCTGGCATTCTGTCCGGCTGCGAAGTCGCTCTCCCGATCATCGACCAGTTCGTCTCCATCCCCCGCGGCACCTTCGCGGCGCTGACGGGCCTCGTCACCTGCGGCGCGCTGATCTCTCGCCTTGTTGCCCAAGAAAATCTGAAAGGTAACCCCGATGCCGATCAATAAGATTGTCGCGACGAAACGTGGCAAGGCTGCCATCGCCGCCGCCCTTGTCGCCGCAGCGGCCGCGGGCTGGCAGTCAACCAAGGATACTAACCCGGCAAAGCACGTCTATCCGCCGGCCGTCATCCTTGCGACTGATAAACTGATCAAGCCGTGGGAAGGGCTCGTGCTCAAGTCCCACTGGGACCCGTATGCCAAGATCTATGACATCTGCTACGGCAAGACGCGGATAAACGGCAAACCTGTCACCGCCGGCATGAGCTTCACCAAGGCTCAGTGCGACGACTTCCTTGAGCAGGAAGTCTACGAGGAATACTATCTGCCGCTCACAAAGCAGGTCCCGAAGTTTACGAGCTTCCCTGTCAGCCTGCAGGCCTCGCAGATCTCAGGCGGCTATAATTTCGGGATGGGCGCTCTCATGCGTTCCAGCGCCATGCGGGAAGCCGGGAAGGGCAACTACCGGCTGGCCTGCGAAATGCAGACCCGGTTCAATCAGGCCGGTGGCCAAGTCGTCAATGGGCTGGTGAAGCGCCGCGAAAACGGCGATGCCCAGCGGCTCGGCGAGGCCGAAACCTGCGTGAGTGGCCTCTGATGTTCGGCCTCCTCGATTACCTTAAGCTCGGAGCCGGAGCTATCGCCGGCGGCTTCCTCGTTTACGTCTTCATGAGCCTTGTCAGCATCCCAGCCGCGGAGCACCGCGCCCGTGCGGGATATGTCGAGCTCGCCGAGAAGACGACGGCCGAGGCCAAGGCGGCCGAACTGGAACGCCAGCGCAACGCCGCCTCCCAAGCCTTGGAAGAGGCCAGAAAGCGCCAGGCGGCCGATGATGCCGCCCAGCTCGCCAAAGACGCTCAAACCGATATCGAGATCGCCGACTATGAAAAGAAGCTCGCCGCTGCCAATCGCCAGTGCCTTGCTGATCCCGCTGATGTTCAGTTCCTGCAGTCTCACTGACCGGCTGGAGAAGGCGTCGTCGGCAAAGGGCGTAATAGCCGCTGGCACCAACTTGCCGCCTTTGCCTGACGACTGCCGGAAGAAAGAGCCGCATGCCTCCATCAGGGTAGGCGACGAGCTGCGCTCCGTCGTGGTGCGGGAGCGTGGCGCCCTCGATCGGGCGAACGCGCGTGTCGGGCGCTGCGAGGCGTTCTACGATGGCACCAGGGCAAATTTCGAGAGGCATCCGTGATGCCGGCACGCGTGAGCCTCGTCCTCTTCCTGCTATCGGCTGCGGCGCTCATATGCGCGATCGCCGCCGGCCTGATGTCCATCCCCCATTGAAAGAGCCGAAATGTCCCCAACAGACAGCGATCCACGCCTTCATCAGCAAATGGGGGAAGTCCTGGCAGAAGTCCGAAATCTGCGGGATGCCTTCAGGCAGTCCGAAATAAAATCGGACAACAGCAGAGCATCGATGCATCAGCGCATGGATCAATTGGTTGACCGCGTCGGCAAGGTCGAGGGCAATCTTGCCGCAGTTCAGGAAGACGTCTCAGAGATGCGGCCGGTCACTGATGACGTTAAGCGTTGGAAGCTCATGGGGCTCGGGGCGCTCGGCATGATCGGGATCGCCGGCATGGCGCTCGGGGTGTCTTTTGCCGATGCGCTCAAGCGCATAGCGATTGTCCTGCTAGGCAAGTAGGTGCCCAAATAGTAGCTTCGCTTTCTTCTCCCCGCATGAGCATTTCAGCCTTGATTCGATATCCTCGATCAGCGCGTGATGAAGCTGCCACGGCAGGGCGTCACGATCGAAGTCCTTTTCAATTCCGCAGGCCTGGCACCGAACACGGATATAGACGTGCCGTGGGCAGACATTGAGATAGCCAGGATCCCAATCGGGTATTTTCTGAAAGCGCATGGTTCAGCCTCACATAGGTTTCATCGTTCCCTGTGATGCCGCCCTGATGTTCTAACTATGTTCTGGCTTGGGATGGAGTCAAGCAACCTATCGCCACTTAGGCCCTCTGCCGTCTCTCGGCACCATCAATCGTTCGCCGTCCGTGAATTCGACGCCGATCTTGAGCTCATCGATGTGGCAGACATTCCCACGTCTCCACACCTCGCGGGCGACGAGGCCCTTTTGCTCGATGGTTTCAACCTCGATCACGTCGCCAATAATCAGTTCGGTCATTGGTCACTCTTTGCATGGTTTAGTGAAAAGGGAATAATACCCGATCGCCCCTCAATACGAGTGACGTTATTCGGATGCACGTGAATGTATCCTCCCAGCGACTTTACGTGTGCATCGAACAGCTTTGCCGCTTCAATTTCATTATCTGCTTCAACTGAGCGCGGCACGCCCTCCGGCAAAAAATCCCTGTGGTATAAATAAAACTGCATAAATCGCTCCATTTTGGGGGCGCTACGTTTCCACCGTCCCGTTGCCTTCCTGAAGGGCTGCATCGATCATTTCTCTGTAGGTGCGCACAGCTTGAAGCCGGATGGATGCGTTCAACCTCTCTGCCAATGCTCTCGCTCTCTCAGTCGGCGCCAAGTCTGGGCGTGATTTCCCCTGTGAACTAACCATCGCTTCGCTCGGCTCGCGCATAGCCTCGATGGCAGCCCTGGCGCGTTCTTCCATAACCGTCATGGTCAGAGCTTCCATTTCACCAATGTCACGTGGAAATCTGCGGACAACGACGATCTCTGGTTCATCATCATTTCCATAGCGGCAGATCTCGATAGGAAAACCTTCGACCCTATCTGATGTCCAATCGTTGAAGCGTGACCAAAGCGCCACGTTCGCTATCGCCCATCCTACGCGCTCAATCATCGTCATATGTGGTCTCCTTCAATAGGCGGCTGCGAGGGGAGCAAAGCTAGGATGATAATGATTCCAACGGGATTTTGGAGGGGTAATTCCATCCTAAGTTATTGAAATCAGTATCTTAGTTGACCTCCTCCGGGCCCACCATTTGTTCCAGCTTGCAAAACTACGATGATCTCTCCGATGCGACTGTCCAAGCGATGCAAGATCGCTTCAACAACCTGTCAACACTATTCCGGCTAGTCCCTGGTCGCGTTAGGTCTTCCCCGCTTCCGTGCCTGCGGCGGTTGCCAATAGACTGCCGAATCCGGAGCCGCATCTCTTCTGAAGGCTCGGTTCTCCTACGCTACGTCGAAGCCCGCGTGGAACACAACCGTCCCTTTTGGGGTTGGTCCCTTGAACATGATCCGCTGAAAATACTCGACCGGTACGTCAGCGTAATGAAGGGTTCCGTCGCTCGTGAAGCCGAAACGGCTGTAGTAGCGGGGATTACCCAGAACCACGCAGCCATTGGCGCCGCGCTCTCTCAGCCGCGCCAGTCCGTTTTCAATCAGAGCCTTTCCGATGCCTTTGCCCTGTCGGTCGGGGCGGACGGATACCGGGCCAAGGCCGAACCACTCTTCGGCTCCGGATTCGATTGTCACGGGCGAGAAGGCCACGTGACCGACGATCTCATCGTTCTCCACGGCGACGATGGAAAGGGTCAGCGCACCGGCCGTTCGCAGCGCATCGATGATTGCCGCCTCGGTGCCGGAACTATAGTTCTTTCCTTCAAAGGCAGCAGAGGTGATTGCATGAATAGTGTCGATATCTTTGGCTTCTTCTGCGCGAATGTGGGTCAACGATATTGCCATTCAAACCCCCGACTTTTTCAGACCTTCGCGATATGGATCCCTGTGTCGTTGCTCTTTGCTCGGGATGAGTGACGGCCATCTATCTACATCGAAATTGGGATTGGCCTCGCGCACGCATTGTGCGAGCGTGCGCGCCTCGTCCTGATGTCTCAGCATCGCCAAGCTTGCCGCGGCGAGCCTGTCTGCGAGGCTGGGATCGATCATCCGGCTGATATAGTCGAGCGCACCGACGAGATATTGATGGTCGGCGTCGGGGTTGTCCTCAAAATAGGCACGCGCCGTCTCGTGCCGCTCGACTTCCGCGGCGGCGGCGAGCACGATCTGCCTTGAGATTTCGCGCTTATTGCGCGCAAGATCAAGCGTGCCGAAATTGAAGCGCTCTGCCCACAGGATCTCGCTACCCGGCAGGGAGACGAGTTGTGTGAGGAGCGAAAGGTCGTCATCCGGCCCGCTCAATCGGGTTTCCAGGACATAGTTGATGTCATATCGCTCGAAAAGCGCGCCTTTATCCTCGGCTTGGCGGCCGATCTGGATAGCGGAGTAGGGGGCAACCACTCGCAGGCTGTGCAAGGCGCAAAAGCCGAGAGTGATGTCTTCTATGAGCGAGGAGGCGATCATGGTCGCGATACCATCGGAGCCGTCGTTGTCTGGCGGCAGCAAGGCGAGGCGAGGGATGGGCAAGACAGGCTGCGTGGCAGTATCCTGCTCGGATATGGCCGGCGAATGCGCCGGAGCAACTGGTGTCGGAGAGCGGGGCGATGCCGCCAGGGTTGCCAGCCAAGGCGAGACAAGATCCTTGCGACGCGCGAATATGCGCTTTAGCTGGTCGACGCCGCCTTCGGCGTCAAACGCCTTCAGCAATATACGGCGTGTGGTCTCGTCTTGCGGTTCGGCTTCAAAAAGAAGGAGGGCGGCCTCCTTGATAAGCGCGATATCGCCGGACGACGCGATTGAAGTCGTCACCGCAGCATCCAGCGCTTCCTTTAACATGGCGAGGTGTCGCCTTCTTTCGCTCTCTCGCCAATCGATGAACGCTCGGGTTTGGCAGTTGGCTCTCTCCAGGAATTTTAACTGCGAGCGCTCCATCAAGGTGCGGAGATGCTCGGCTGGATTCCCAGTCGTGCTTACCCGCGTCAAGACAATATCGCTCGTGAACGAGCCATTTGCGATGTGAATGTCGGTATCATCAAAGGTCAGAAGTTCGACGTTCAAGTCCCATTGCCGGCTCTTGATACGGGAAACGAGCTTGCGAAGGTTTGTCAGCGAATTCGCCAAGTCACCTTCACCCCAAAGAAATCGCGCCATGTTTGTTCTGCTGACGGACTTGCTGTCACTCGCGAGCAAATAGGCAATAATCAGAAGCGCCTTCTTCGGAAACGCTATTTGGTGTTCGTCGCTATCCAGAAGAGCGATTTCACCAAAAGTTCTGAGTAAAAATTTCATCGCGCCTTCTATATTGTCTCAGATATATAATGGCCGTCGTCCTTCGGCGACCCGACCGGATAAACGCCGAAACGACAGTGGAGTCGCTTATATATTTCTGATGCAAGGCATGAATATTTGCAAATTAACTATTCTCTTGCCTCTATTTTGAAAGTTATTGTTGCACAAAAGCTTGGTTTTCGGCTCCATTTCCGTGGAGCGCCGTAAGGCCGTTTCACATCGGGCCTGCGGAGAGACGCTTCAGCTCGGTTGAGCGATATCTTCCTCGGTGAGGGCTGGGCGATCGGAGAATGGATCGCTGCTGCAAGGCTCGGAGATTTGCGGATTTTCACGTGCTCGCTCGCGGCAGGACCGTTGAATACAGGCTTGCATTGTTGCCGCCGTGCTGTCCGTCATCGAGATCGTGCGCCATATACTTTGGTATAATGGCGGTGCACCATCGCCTGATTGACCGCTCTCGGTGGCTGTGACAATACGGCCATGTCTTCGCAACGCAATGCGAAGGCTAACGAAACCAACAGATCAAGAAACCAATGGACAGCTACCCTAGTCGCTGTCCGGTTGCGGCGTCATGCTGCACCCGGACGGTCATCGCAACAACCTGGACCGCTGCCGGCATTCGCCGGGCGAGCGTCGGTCGGGCCTAGCCTGTCCGGCTCGCCCTTCGGATCTGCCGTCAGGTGGGCCGAAGAGGTAAGCCATGAACAACATCGTTCTTTTCCGCGAACGCAGGTTCGCAGCCAAGTTTTCCGCCCCGAACACTTTCGCGATTTCGGCCGGCAGCCGTCCGGCTGAGCGCTCCGTGCCGCCGCAGCGTCCGCGCCTGATTGCCATCTGGCACATCAATTCCCTTACGGGAAAGCTCGAGTGCTTCTGGACGACAGAAGGCGAGCCGGTCCTCGACGAGGATGGCAGCCGTCACGCGGCCTAAGTGTCCTTTCTTAAACAAGCGCACCGGTGGCGTCGCGAATGCGGCGCCATACCGACCGCGCCCTGGCCGATGACATCCTGTTTCAAAGGGTTATGACATGGTTTTTCTTGCAAACGACCGACGCGAGCGTAGCGCCGTTGCTGCGTTGGCCGGTTCGCGTATTCTGCCGAATGGCTATGATCTCGCCGCATTCGCCTTCATTGCCGCTGCCGCCTATCTCACACTTCACGGTGTAGCCGAGATGCGCGCACCGCTGGCGAGCCTGTCCACGGCACCGCTGTCGCTCGACCCGGCCTATCTGCCTGAATATGCGTTGCGGACGACCTTGCGGATGATGGCGGCAATCGTTGCCTCCCTCATCTTCACCTTCGTCGTCGCAACGCTAGCCGCAAAGAGCCGCCGCGCCGAGAAGATCATCATTCCGGCTCTCGACATTCTGCAATCCGTCCCAGTGCTCGGCTTTCTGACCTTCACCGTCACCTTCTTCATGGGACTTTTCCCCGGAAGCCAGCTTGGTGCGGAATGTGCTTCGATCTTTGCGATCTTTACCAGCCAGGCGTGGAACATGGCCTTCTCCTTTTATCAGTCGCTGCGGACGGTTCCGCGCGATCTCGATGAGGTCAGCCGCGGTTTCGGCCTGTCGAGCTGGCAGCGCTTCTGGCGGCTGGAGGCTCCCTTTGCTGCGCCCGGCCTCGTCTGGAACACGATGATGTCGATGTCCGGCGGCTGGTTCTTCGTGGTTGCTTCCGAAGCGATCACGGTCGGCGATACTACCGTGCAGCTTCCCGGGCTCGGCTCATGGCTGGCGGTTGCCATCGACAAGCAGGATTTCGCCGCCGTAAGCTGGGCTGTATTTGCCATGGCGGTCGTCATCCTTCTTTACGATCAGCTGCTTTTCCGCCCGATCGTCGCCTGGGCAGACAAGTTTCGCTTCGAGCAGACAGCCGGGCAGCAGAAGCCGCGCTCCTGGGTCTATTCGCTGATCCGCCGCACGCGTCTCCTGAAGTACGTGATCACACCTTTGGCCGCTGCATGGGGTAGGCTGATGCTCGTGCGGCTGCTGCCGACGTCGCGTACGGTTGCAAAAGAGCGAGGCGGGCAGCAAGCCGTCGGCTGGGCCATCGATATCGCCTGGTATGCGCTGATCGCCGTCGTCGGTGCCTGGAGTATCTGGGATGCGGTTTCCTATCTCAGCCAGACGCTCTCCTGGGGCGATGTCTGGATTGCTTTTGCCGGCGGGTTTGTAACGCTCGTTCGCGTTGTCGTTCTTATTGCGGTCGCCAGTGTCATCTGGGTTCCGATCGGAGTCTGGATCGGCCTGCGGCCTGCGGTTGCTGAGCGTGTTCAGCCTCTGGCACAGTTCCTGGCGGCGTTTCCGGCAAATGTGCTCTTTCCTGTGGCGGTGGTTGCGATCGTTGCGACGGGTGCTAGCCCGAACGTCTGGCTGTCGCCGCTGATGGTCCTCGGCACACAATGGTACATCCTATTCAACGTGATTGCCGGCGCGAGTGCATTTCCCACCGATCTGCGGGAGGCATCCTCGGTCTATCGGCTGCGCTCATGGACATGGTGGCGGCGCGTGATGCTGCCGGGAATATTCCCTTACTACGTAACGGGAGCGCTGACGGCGTCCGGCGGTTCATGGAACGCCAGCATCGTCGCTGAACTAGCAAGCTGGGGCAACACGAAACTCGAAGCCTTCGGACTTGGATCATACATCGCGAAGGCGACAGAAGCAGGCGATTTTCCGCGGGTCATCCTCGGCATCGTTGTCATGTCGATCTTTGTGACACTCTTCAACAGAACGCTCTGGCGGCCGCTCTACGTTTTCGCCGAACGCCGCATGCGCCTCGATTAATTCAAGATCGGAGAACCGAATATGGAAAACGCTGTCATCTCCAGGAAGACCGATATTGCAAGGAATGCGCCGTTGGTTTTCGCCAAGCAGGTGTGCCAGGCCTACGACAAGGGAGCGTCCGGCTCGCTCGTCGTACTCGAAAATGTCGATCTTCAGCTTTATCCCAATGAAATCGTTGGATTGCTCGGCCGTTCCGGCTCCGGCAAGTCCACGCTGCTGCGTGCGATTGCCGGCCTGATCCGCCCGAGCAGAGGGGACATTACCTTCGAAGGCCGGCCGGTCGTCGGCCCCAACTCCGATGTTGCCGTGGTCTTCCAGAGCTTCGCGCTCTTTCCCTGGCTGACCGTGCTGCAAAACGTTGAGCTAGGTCTGGAAGCGCAAGGTGTTGCGTCGTCCGAGCGGCGCAAGCGAGCGCTCGCTGCCATCGATCTCATCGGCCTCGACGGTTTCGAAAGCGCCTATCCGAAGGAGCTGTCGGGCGGCATGCGCCAGCGTGTCGGTCTTGCGCGGGCACTCGTCGTCCGGCCAAAGGTTCTGCTGATGGACGAACCCTTTTCGGCGCTCGACGTGCTGACGGCGGAAACGCTTCGCACGGATCTGCTCGATCTGTGGTGCGAGGGTCGGATGCCGATCGAGTCGGTTCTGATGGTGACCCACAATATCGAAGAAGCGGTGCTGATGTGCGACCGCATCCTGATCTTCGGATCGAATCCCGGCCGTGTGATTGCGGAGATCCATGTCGATCTGCCGCAGCCGCGCAACCGTCTCGATCCTGCCTTCCGCATGCTGGTCGAAGACATTTATGCGCGGATGACGGTGAAGACCGGTGCACCGACGCGCGAGGGCCTTTTTCCCGGCACCGGCATTGCCATGGCTCTGCCGCGCGTGTCGACCAACCTTATGTCCGGTCTGATCGAAACGGTCGCCGCTGAGCCCTATCGAGGGCAGGCCGATCTGCCGCCGCTGGCCACCCATCTGCATCTCGGCATCGATGACCTCTTTCCGGTCGCGGAAACGCTTCAACTGCTGCGTTTTGCCGATCTGGAAGGGGGCGACATCAAGCTGACGGCGCCGGGCTTACGCTTCTCCGATAGCGATGTCGACGAACGCAAGAAGCTTTTCGAGCAGCATCTGGCGACCTATGTGCCGCTGGCTGCTCACATTCGCCGCGTGCTCGACGAGCGGCCGACCCACCGCGCGCCTGCCCGGCGCTTCCGCGATGAGCTGGAGGATTACATGTCCGAGGATTATGCCGACACCACCCTCAAGGCTGTTACGAACTGGGCCCGCTATGCGGAATATTTCGCCTATGACGAAAATGCCGATCTGTTCACGCTGGAAAACCCAAGTTGAAACCTTCAGCCGAAGCGAATGTGAAAGGGTTGCCGCCGGCTGAGGCGGTGGCCGGTCCCCTTATATTTCTGGATTTGATAGGCCGCCACGGCAGAGCTTAGCGCATGAGATCCGGCAGATCGCCGCTTTGGCGGTCTGAGGTCGCGCGGCCTGTCTGGCTGCGGGACGGATTGACGTGCGCAGAGACAACGAAGAACTCGGCCGTTTCCTGGAAGCGCTCAACAGGAACAAGCCAAATAGGCCGGGCAAGGAAAAGCGCCGCCTATCCCACATTGTCAAGCGCTTCGGCGGGCGGGTAGCACGGCTGAAGGATTTTATCGGTCTCCTATATATGATGGCGCTTCTCTGGGGTGCGCATTGGCTTATGCGGATGGCTACACGCTTGTTCTTCAATGGATTTTTGTCTGCCAGCAGGACGCGCACGCTTCTCCGCTGGGCAGCGGGTCTCAACAGGGCGAGCCTTGTCGTTCTTCGGCGCAGCCAGCGCCGGCGTCTCGTCAGCCGCTATGCCGGAAACGATAACAATGACCGCCGCGCTTGATCAGGCCGCCGTCTCCTCGAGTGCGGCACCGGTATCTGACGCTGTTTGCAACGGGCGAACATGTGCGGGCCCAAGCTCTCGTCAGCTGCGGGGAATGTCATGCGAGACGAAAGTCAAAGAGTGCGGCTGTTGTCTTGGCGCTTCGGGTCAGGCAGTTTGCAGCTTCCGCACGCAATGCTGCGGAAATGGTGATGCAGGGATGCAAGGGATGAGGCGCGAATTTCTGAAATACCTCTTCGAAATGCCCTTTCTTTGGCTCGGCATTATGATCCTCGCCGGTCTCATTTTCATCGGCGATACCATCACGGATCTGGAGATCGCCTTTGCCGTTCTTTATGTCTCGGTAATCTTGCTGGCGGTCTATTCCGGTCGACCCGGAGCTATCGCGATGGTCGGGATTGCATGTGCCGCCCTGACCGTCATCAGCTATTTTTTGACGAGCCATGGCGCCTCTCAGGCCGGCCTGATCAACAGTACGCTTAGTCTGGTCGCGATCGGTGCGACCACTTACCTGGCAATCAGGATCGAAATGCTCGATGCCAGGGCGAGGCAGGCACAATCGGAGCTCGCGCGCATGTCGCGTCTCATGATCGTCGGTGAGTTGGGTACGTCGGTAGCCCATGAGGTCAGCCAGCCGATCACTGCAATTGCCGCCAACGGCAATGCCGCGCTTCGATGGCTTTCTGCAACACCGGCCGATCACGACGAAGCCCGCCGCGCCATCGAGCGAATTGTCGCGGATGCCGGGCGAGCAGGCGATGTCATTGGCCGTGTCCGTGGACTGGTGGCGCGCTCGTCGCCGTCTAGCGACACGATCGATCTGGCCGAAGCCATCAATGATGTGCTGGAACTCGTCCGCAGCGAAATCCGTCGGAATCAGATCCTGTTCCGTTCGGAATTGGCGGGCGATCTGCCGTTGATGGTTGGCGATCGTGTCCAGCTTCAACAGGTGCTTCTCAATCTCGTCATGAATGCGATCGAAGCTCTGGCTGAGGTCGATGCAGGAACGCGCGAGTTGCTCGTCAGCGCCGCCGCGGATGAACGGAAGGTGACCGTCAGCGTACGCGATACCGGTGGCGGCATGCCGGCCGAAATGCTCGACAGGATATTCGAAGCCTTCTACACGACGAAGCCGAAAGGCATGGGGATGGGGCTTGCTATCAGCCGGTCCATCATCGAGGCGCATGGCGGGGCCATTTATGCGGCGCCGAATTTTCCGCACGGAGCCGTCTTCGGTTTCACCTTGCCGCTCGGCGGAAAGGCAAAGGGATAGGGAATGCAGGGACGGCAGCCGACCGTTTACGTCATCGACGATGATCCATCCGTACGCGATGGACTCGACAGTCTATTGCGCTCCGTCGGCTATGATACGCATGGCTTTGCGTCGCCGCGGGATTTCTTGGCGTCTCCTCGGTCTGAAGGGCCAGCTTGCATCGTCCTGGACGTCAGGATGCCGGATGCGAGCGGGCTTGACTTTCAGGATGAACTTGCCCGGGCGGGTTATACGATCCCGATCATTTTCCTCACCGGACACGGCGATGTGCCGATGTCCGTCAGGGCGATGAAAGCCGGCGCGGTTGAGTTTCTTCTAAAGCCGTTCCGGGAACAGGATCTGCTCGACGCCATCAGGCAGGCGCTCGAAATTGATCGCGCCCGCCTGCGCAAGCAGGCGGCGGAGGTTGATCTTCACGAGCGGTTTTCAACGCTCACGTCGCGCGAACGTGAGGTGATGGCGCTCGTTGCGCGAGGCCTCCTGAACAAGCAGATCGCCGCCGAGATCGGCCTCAGCGAAATCACCGTAAAGGTCCATCGCGGTCAGGCCATGCGCAAGATGCGGGCCGACTCCGTTGCCGATCTCATTCGGATGGCAGATAACCTCGGCCTCACAGACGGTAAAGCCAACGATACAGCGCCTGGGCTCCGCTAAACTTAGCGCATTTACCCCAGTCGCAAGGATTTCATGGCTTGCAAATGCGGTGGCACCGGGTTGTGGATTCAATCCTGCGAAACCGTGGGCGTTCCCTGGTGAAAGATCATCTGCCATCGCCCATCGATGCGCTGCCAGATCGAGCTCCGTAAAGTATGCCGCTCCTGGCCATTCTCTCGAGCCTCTCGGATGCTTCGATAAGTGACGAGGACGGCATCCGGTGAGATCGATCGAAAGACATAGTCGCGGGAAATAATGGGCGGAGCGGCTTCTTCCGATTTTTCTGCGGCCAGACAGGCGATTAGTTCATCTCTATCGTCATAGACCGTTCCGGAGCTGCCGAATTCAACGAAGCCTTCCGCCAATAGTTCCGCCACGATCGCCGGCGATTGCCGGATTTGAGGGAGATGCAGCTTCTGCTCCAGTAGGCGGATCTCTTCAAGCTCGTGTTGGGAGACGTCCATGGTCTCGGCAACCTCCATTGGGTGTTGATGCTCGGCTGCAATGGGCCTCAATGTGTTGGTGCAAGCATCTGCAGGTTTCTTTCCCGTCTGATCTTATGGTTTTGATCATAGTCGGTTTGCCGGGATTGCTCCAATTCGATGGCAAAAAGTTCGGCGGCGTGACGGCCTGCCTGTGTTCTGTCGTCTTCGATGACGGCAGCTATCCGCCGAAACAATTCGGACTCGAAGCCGCCTGCATTGTTCAAGGCATTCGGCCGCGCAAGCCTTGCACCGCCATCCAATCTGATTGCCGAAACGTAGAACTCATCCTCGTAATCGGCACCTGCCGACGTCAATTCAGCGCACCCATATAATAGCAATCCGGTTTCCCAGCGATCGCATAGGCGGATGTTGAGCTCATCAAACGAATATTCGCAGGAAAATTCCCGAGCGTACACCGTCATTCTCCCGTCTTGGCGATCGGCGATATCCCGGCAATACCGGTTCCCCTCAACGCATCGGTCGGTGCGATGATGAAAGCATTCGGCTTTTTCGGCATGAATGGCACTCTCCTTCGATGGCCTTGTAGCCTTTTCAATCGTAGCGCCTGGTGCATCCGGTTTCGCTGACTTCGGGCTAGATCCTACGCTGCCCGGGCTCATTCCATTCAGGACCAATGGCTCTTATCGGTGAAGTTGCCATTCAACATGATATATGTCAACATATTTTATGTTTATTGTGTAGCTCAAACAAAAAATGGCTGTAGCTAAATTGATTTTATTTGCGTGCGATATGACCGCAGATGCGGCCGATGATCGTCAAGCGGTCCAATTCGACGGTGAAAGTTTCCAGTGCCGGATTGTCGGAAATGATCTTGACTTCGCTTGGCCGGCTAAAGGGAACTCGCTGGAGGCGCTTGATCTGGGGTTCCGTATAGCCGTCGCTGATCGCGTAGACCGTATCGGTGGTCATTTGGTTCTGCGAGAGATCGACGATCACGCGATCGCCAGGCATATAGGTCGGCTGCATGGAATCGCCGACAACTTCCATGATAATTGTGTGGTTCGGTGAGGCCTTTGCCTCGTTTCGCAGATATCCGGTGGGGATAAGCCATTCCGCGACGATCTTATGCCCGGCAACATTGCCCGAACCGACGGGAAGGTTGATGACTTCGCCGACGATGCCGCTGCCGGCGCCGAGCTTGACGTCCACCTCCGGTGTTGCGCCTTCGATCTGTGGCTTCCAGTGTTCCCGGCTGTAGCTGAGTTCGTCGCCACTCTCGGCAAATCCGTCCTGATCCTGCTCGTCCGGGTCGAATGACATGACGATGTTCGGCGACGGTCGTGCGGCTTTGCGCAGGCCTTCGCCAGTCAGCAGGTAGGCCGCCGTCGTGCCGAATTTCTTCGCATATCGATTGGCGACTTCGGCACTGAATTCGTTCTGGCCGTTTTCATGCGCGCGATAGGTGGACAGGCTGACGCCCAGCGCTTCCGCCGCCTTCGTGGCTGATGGATAATTTGCGGCTTCGCGGGCCGCTCTCAGTCGTTCGCCCATGGATTTCTGCATCTTTCGACCCTTGCAAAATTTCCGACATAAATAATGTTGACATCGCCATTATTATCAACATAATTTGTGTTTATCAAGATGCCCGTGGCGCAAAACGCTAATTGGCACGTGAGCAGCCTGGCGCGGTAGGCGGCAGATAATGTTTTAGAGGTGAGGTGATGATCATGGGCAGTGGGAGCAGAAGGGCAGCGCCGCGGGCTGGATATTTCGATCGCTTTTGGGGGTGCCCCGGATGCCTTCGAATTTTGTCGATTGCGGAGATCGTCGAGCAGCATTGTGAGAATTGTGATGCAGCTGTCCAGCCTGCTGAAATGACGGAGGCCAAGTCTTTTTCTGAGGCAGCGGGCCAGGAGGTGCTGCCATGATCGAAATGCTTCAGGGCCTTCTCGCTTGCATCGCCGCGGCGTTGTTTTTCGTCGCTATGGTGATTGCGATGAAGTCGGCCATTTGGAATTCGCCAATGCCATCCCTCAAGGATGAAGACTCCGGTGCCCCGGAAGGAGACCAAATTCACTTCCGCATTGTCGAAGACTCCACGCTTGAGCCCAGAAAGCCGGCGCAGGCAGCAAAGCTGCGCAGGCGGTAGACGGGCACCAGAACGTTAAAACTCAATCGGAAACCCTAGAGATAGACCTGGCCAAGCGAGCCGGGGGAGGTTGCTATGAACGAATTTCAAATCGGAACAGAGGCCGTTGCCGGTGGCCACCTCGGCTGGATTCGCAAGGTTCACCGAGCCACAAATGAGATTCTTCGAGATAGTCGGGGCGAACCGATCGTCTTCGAAACGCAGGATGCCGCCAAGGCTGCAGCCGGCGAGGCGATGGTCGCTTATCTCAACACGCCTATGCTGCGTGATGGGGCGAGGGTGGAGGCAATTTCCAAGGCGGAGGCCTTCTTCAAACCCAAATCGCACAGCCCTATCGCCGTCGCTGGAAGCGCTTCATGAGCGGTCCATGGATAAAAAAAGGATCAAATTCACCGACGAAAGGAGTTGAACTGTCATGACCAAAGGCAGGCTGGATCTTCTTCTCGATGGACTCGGCATCAAGCTGGTTCCTGTCCATCGGCGCCGTGCGCCTGCGGAGAGCCATGCGCGCGGTACGATGCAGGAAATCCGAGGCCGCTACGGCGATGGCCATCTGGTCTTCGTTCTACGATGCATCCGGCAAACCGGGAGCAATCGCGATGAACTCTGGTCGGACACGATCGGCGCCGTATCCGATGTTCTAGCGCAACGGCAGGATTGGGCGCTGCAGCGACCCGGCGATCTTCTGGGCGCCTTTGATGATATCGCGCTTGCCACATTGCGCACGGATGCGGTGGCGCGGCGGCCCTGGCCCGTTCGGGCGACGTTGCGAACGCTGATTTATCAGGAATTGGAGAAACGACTTGATGCACCGGTCCGCCTCGCAGTTTGATGACCTGTCCCTTCGCGCGGCCGAGATCGCCGATCTCAGCCTGATCATCCGTGCACGTTTCGTCGAAGCTGCCGATACGATGGTTCATCTCGATGTACGCGGCGTCCGGCCGGACAGGATGCGGACGCTCTGGCCGGAGGTTTTGCCCGAGCCGATGGATCATGCCGATAGCCGCATTCGCTATCGTCCGAGCGCTGCGGCAATCAGCCGGGCAGAAGAGGTCTTGCAGGAATGGCTGCGCGTTCATGTCGGGGACGAGGAGCGGCGCATCCTGCTTTCGCGATGGTCCATTTGCCTTGCCGCCCCCTATATCGCCGGTTCATTTCGGGATTTTTGTGCGCGGACAGGGCGCGTACGGCGCACGGCCGAACGACGTATTCAAAGCGAATTTCAGAGTCTTGCAGGTGCGCTCCTTGTCATCTCTCCGATCTTGCAAGAGCCTGATTGGTCGCGCATTGCACCGATGATGCCCAACTCGCCGGGCGGCATCGAACGAGTGAAACCAGTGGCGCCCAGGCATAAGACGCACTGGTTGCCGGATGATGCGCGGCCTGTCTTCGATGCGGCAAGTCCCGAACTTGCCGAACTGGCCAAGCGATTGGAGCGGGAAAACCGCAGGCGTGCCAAGATGAAAGCCTGAGCCGTCGTAATGACGCGGTCCGAACCCGCCATCATTGTGATGTGCCAATATCTCCGTTTGGTGACCTTGCTCTCCCAAGCGCAAAAACGCCGGCTGGGCGGGTCTTTGTGGTGACCTCGCCGAAGTCTGGGACAGCGTATTCTGCGAGAAGTCGAAGCCGTGCTGTCGGCAGATGAGTGCGCCATGGATCGCCGATCAGAATCATGATTTCCCGAGCCAGGCAGCGGTCCAGAAAAGCAATGACGCTCTCCGCGAGCGCTGCATCATAGAAAAGATCTCCGACGCATATGACGTCGACCTCAGGCGGCTCGCTCTTCGTCAGATCTGCGAGTAGGCGATCGATCATCACCTCATTGAGGGCAGCATTGAGTTCGATAGCTGCAATTGCATAGGGATCGACATCGGCGGCATAGACTTTTGCTGCGCCTGCCTTTGCAGCGGCAATCCCGACAATTCCCGAGCCGGCGCCGAGATCTAGTACGCGGCGACCAGTCACACTTTCGGGCCTGTCGAGAAGATGACGAGCCAGAACCAGGCCTCCTCCCCAATAATGCGCCCAGTAAGGTGAGCCGAATTGCGGATCGTGCTCGGCGAGGCGCCGCAGTCCGCTTCGTGGGCCTGCTTTATGCAGGCGAATTTCGGGGATTCCGGGAACAGGCAGGACCGGGAGATTAGTAGCGATGAACTGTCGAACCGAATCCAGGCTCACGGAACCATCCGGCTGGTCATCTGGTGCAGATCTGCTCAAGAGCCTTCCCTCGACTGAATTTGATCGCTCATCCCAGATATTCGAAGCCAGCGGGTAAGGAATGAAGCGTATATCGTTCAATTTGTCGGACCGCAAAATTTAATATTTATCTGCAATTTCAATAGCTTGTTTTCTATCTCCGTCAAAGTCCCCATTCCTTGCGCGGCGATCGGCCTTCAAGGGTGTCGCCAACTGCGCCGAAATGCGGTATCTATTTTGGCATGATGAGAACAGTTGCAGCGACGCACTGTCGATCGCAAGCGTTGTTTTGAACCGCTTGTTTTCTTTCAAAATCCCATCGGAAATCTGAAGCATGACCAATGCCGACAAGCCGGTCGCGCCGCGCAAACCGCGTGCGCGCCGTCGCAAGGCCGTTTCCGCCGACGACACGCCGCTTGATTACATGCTGAAAGTAATGCGCGACGACGAGGCGGATCAGAAGCGGCGCGATGAAATGGCAAAGATAGCAGCCTCCTATGTTCATCAGAAGCCTAGCGAGCGCTCTGGCGCCGGGACCAAAGGAGGCCGCGGCGTCACCATCGACCTAACCAATGCCACGGATGAGCAGCTTGCGATACTCGAATCCCTCTTCGGTCCGCTTGCCGGATCCGGCGACGATGATGGCAGCGATCGAGGAGGAGAGGGCAAAACGGAGAACTGAGCGCGAACAGGCCGAGGTCGCCACCCGGCTTGCCTTGGATGCTGAACGAATTCGAGCCAACTGCCAATCGCTGACGGGGTTCGTTCGGGAGGCCTGGCACGTCGTCGAGCCCTCGGTTGACTATGTTTATGGCTGGCATATCGATGCCATCTGCCAACATCTCGAAGCAGTAACTTCGGGCGAGATTACCCGACTGCTGATCAACGTGCCGCCAGGTACGATGAAGTCGCTTCTTTGCGGCGTGTTCTGGCCGGCTTGGGAATGGGGGCCGAAAGGCAAGCCGCAGCTGCGCTATCTCGGCGCCTCCTATTCGGAACATTACGCCAAGCGCGACAACAGGCGCATGCGCGACTTCGTTGCCTCCGAATGGTATCAGGCGCTTTGGGGTGATGTCGTCAAGCTGACGAGAACGGGCGAGATGGCTTTCGCCAACACCCGTATTGGTTCGCGCCAGGGGGTGCCGTTTTCGAGGCTGACCGGTGGTCGCGGCGATCGTGTCATCATCGACGATCCGCATTCCGTCGATGGGGCGGAATCGGAGGCCGAGCGCCTGTCCACGGTCCGTACCTTTCGTGAATCCGTCCCGACGCGGCTCAACGATCCTCAGCGCTCGGCGATCGTCGTCGTGATGCAGCGACTGCACGAGGCGGATGTCTCCGGTACGATCCTCGCGCTTGGGCTTGGTTACGAGCACCTGATGCTGCCAATGGAATTCGAGCCGGAGCGCCGATGCCGGACCTCGATCGGATTTGTCGATCCCAGGACTGAGGAGGGCGGACTGCTTTTTCCGCAGCGCTTTCCTCGTTCGGTGGTCGAGCGGGACAAGGTCCCGCTTGGCTCCTATGCGGTGGCAGGCCAGTTTCAGCAGCGGCCTGCGCCTCGCTCGGGCGGTTTATTTCAGCGCAACGATTTCGAGATCGTCGAAGCGCTGCCTGCAGGCGCAAAGCGTTGCCGCGCCTGGGATTTCGCGGCTTCGAAAGCGCGTCCCGGTCGCAAGCCGGACTGGACAGTCGGTCTGCGCATGGCTTTGATCGGCGGTGTTTTCTATGTCGAAACCATCGCGCGCGGACGCTGGTCACCCGCCGGGGTGGAGCGCAATCTCAAGAATACTGCATCGCAGGACGGGCCGACGGTGACGATCCGCATGCCGCAAGATCCCGGTGCGGCCGGCAAGGCCGATGCGGAAACCAAGATCAAGCTGCTCGCCGGCTTTCCTGTAAAAACCATGTCGCCAACCGGTGACAAGGCGACGCGCGCCAAGCCGGCCTCGGCGCAGGCTGAAGCAGGAAATGTCAAGCTTTTGCGCGGGGACTGGAACGAAGCATTTCTGGATGAGGTCTGCGCCTTTCCGAATGGGCAGTTTGACGATCAGGTCGATGCCTTCGCCGACGCTTTGAACGAACTCGCGCTGAGTTCGTCCTTCAGCTTCAGCAACTTCTAGGCTCGCCTCGTGCGTGCCTCTTCATCCATCATATCAAAGGACAATCCATGGGGCAGGTATTCTCGATGGTTCGCGACGGATTGGTGAGCCTTGCATCCCGCATGGGCACCGAACGCGACAAGGCGGCATCTGTTTTCTATACGCAGCCGATCCTGACGGACGAGCAGATCATTGCTGCCTATCGCGGCTCCTGGCTGCCGCGCAAGATCGTCGACATTCCGGCGCTGGATAGCTGCCGGAAATGGCGAAACTGGCAGGCGGCGAGCGATCAGATCGGCTTGCTCGATGCGGAGGAACGCCGTCTCAATCTACGCGGCAAAGTGCTGGAAGCAGCGACGAAAGCACGGCTTTTCGGTGGCGCTGCCCTGTTCATTGGCGCGGAAGATGCCGATCCTGCGTTGCCGCTTGAGGCGGAGCGAATCGGGAAGGGCGGCCTTAAACACCTGACGGTGCTGACGCGCCGTCAGGTGGCTGCCGGGGACATCGAGAGCGATCCGACCTCGGAATGGTATGGCACGCCGAAATTCTACACGCTGACCGGTGCTAACGGCATTCAGGTGACCATCCATCCGTCTCGGCTCGTCATCTTCAAGGGGGTGATGGCGACCAATGAGGATTTTGGTGGCATGGGTAATCATGCTTGGGGCGAAAGCGTGCTGGCCGCGACCTTCGACGTGATCAAGAATGCCGACAGTACGGCGGCCAACATCGCGAGCCTCGTCTTCGAGGCGAAGATCGACATCATCAAGGTTCCGCAGTTCTCGGCGAATATCGGCAATCAGGCCTATGAGGATGCGGTGCTGCGTCGCTACGCGCTCGCCAACACCATCAAGGGGGTCAACGGCACCCTGATTCTCGACGCCGAGGAGGAATACGACAGCAAGAGCGCACCGCTCTCTGGTCTTACGGATATTCTGATGGCCTTCCTGCAGATCGTTGCCGGCGCGGCCGATATTCCGGTCACCCGATTGCTCGGCCAATCGCCTGCCGGCATGAATGCTACGGGCATGGCCGACATGAAGAAAACTGGTTCAACCTGTTACCCGGACCGACGGAGGTCAATCGGATTCTCGATGCTTTGCACGGCAAAGTCGGCCTCAACGGTGATTTCGGCAACTGGGAGCGGGACGGCAAATACGAGGATCTCGCAAAGATCATGAGCCGGGCCGAACTTTGTCATGCAAAGGGGCGTTATTCAGCAACGGGTCTTGATGCAGAGGATTATGTCCGCTGCATTAGGCTTTCCAACGCGGCTGGCTATCAAGGTCCTTTCACGCTGATCTACGACTCTACATATTATCAGGATGAATGGTCCGGAATTCTCGAAGAGCGAGACTGTATCGCTAATGCCTTCAAAGAGAATGCGGCATAAAACAGCGGTCACTACCGCCGCATTTTTCGATACGTTCCCTAAAGAAATCGTGCTCAGGTTTTAGATGCAAAGCTGGATGTCCGGGCGAGGCATCAATGAAAATCGTAGTCATGCAATGCGCCAAGCAACTGATCTTGTGTTTGATAGCCGGCATTATAGAGATCTATGGCCAGATTGGCTGCCGACAGACCTTCCTGACTTTGTAATTTAATACTGCGTTCGGCACACCATGCAAAAAGTGCGCCTGCGAGAACATCGATGTCATCGGGGTAAAGCGGCGCATTGACCATCATAGACATTCGCTACACCATTCATTGCTGGAGCTTGGCATCGGGTGAGTGAAGCGAACACTGCTTGGGTTTTGGAAATTTGCAAACGAGTTCATCGCGCGACGTTAACGGCAGCCTGATATGGGACAGGCTGCGTGTGTCTTAACGTGACACAGGTCTATTCTCGGGCACATTATTGCCGATTTTGATGTCCGCCGAGCGGCGCAACGGGAGGGACAATCTTCACCGCTGTATCGTGGGTGCAACAAACAAGAGGACGCCGAGCGTAATCGCCAGCGCCACTAAGAGGGACAAAACCAGCCTTGGCCGAGAAGGCATCATTGATGGATTGGGTGCGACGCCTTAACCGCGGCCTCAATCAATTCCTCGGCGTATAAAAGTGCCGATGCCGTATCGTCGCCGTCAAGTTTCAAGTCCTTGCATTTGCGATGCATCGCTCTGCGGATCTGGGCCAGCAAGGCCGCATCGATATCGACTTCACCTTCGTCGAACACATGTGTCAGCGCAGACTGGGCGACAATTTCCAGGACCGCAACTCGCCCTTCAATTTCACCTAGTGAGGGTATTGCATTCCTCTTCACATGCTGTTTGCAATCGCGATGGGTAGTAAGCATTTCGGTCACCTCCTTCACGAAGGAAGATAACTATCGAGAAAGGAAAAAGTTCGGCCATTTCTCAAAAAAAGCGCACGCTCGGGATGTGGGTCGCTCAATTGATCTAGAGGCACGCATCCTTGGCAACCTTGTCACTTGATAGGGCAAAGGCTGGGATCCGATAATACATCGGCGCAGTGGGGTGAGCGGCGAAAATCATCATAGTAAAGCGTCCATACTGTTGTATCGGCGGCGCGATAAGGGCCGAATTTGAAGTATTGATTCTTTCCTAATCCGTGATCGGCATGTCCTATGTGACCTGTAACTGTAACGATCCATTTGTTGTTAGCGAATATCTCAATATGGCCAGAACCATCGGGGCCGGGTTTGCTGTAAATGGCAAAATCGATCCAGCCTGATGTCGGCGCTGGTAGCTTGTTTCCACGATTTATTACTTTTATGGCATCTGTGCAGCCTGTAAATTCTTGTCCGTCGGATACGCCCCAGTTGTCGTCGGTGGCCACCAATGCGCGCATTTGATTGGTGTCGGGACGGAACCAGACCGGCGCTTCGTCATCGCTGCAGGCTTTGCCGTTGCTTTCGGGCTTGTGTTTCTTGATGGGAGCAACGTAGTTGGTTTCAACGGTTGCGAAGAGTTTGCCATTATTGAGCCGCAGTGCGAGGAAGGGGCTGAAATCCCCTTTGGCGTTCGGCCCGATTTCTCGCTTCCATTGCGCGATAAGGTAGCGATGGTCGCCTGAGGGTACGGGATCGGCGAATTTTACGGCAAAACCGTACCAAACCCCCTGGTCGTATGGAACGCGATACTTTGTGCGCTCCCATATTTCGGCTCTCTCGCTGCAGTTCGCCTTACCCGGCGGGCAGAATGGTCTGACGCTCAATTTCAATGCGCCGGTTCCAGAATGCTTGACTTCCGATTGAAATTCGATCGTTCCGGCCCTTTGCTCGAAGTTGTCGCGATAATAAAGATGGCCAGAGGGGGCGAAATCTGTGCCGTCGAAACCATCACGCAGCACCATTTGTGAGGGGCTATCGGCCAGAACCGGTGTTGCGGCGCAGGTGCAGGCCAGTATGGCGGGCAGTGCGTACTTTGCATTCATGCTGGGCTATTCCTGTGGCGAGACATTCGTAAAGCTTTATCAATGACCTGTTCGCTTCCCACAGGCAAGCGAGAGCCGTGTTACTTTAAAAGGCCGGGTTGATGACCCACTGTTCAATTCTGATCAATTCCAGGCGAGCTGCAGCCTATGAATGTGATGATTGATGATACAACTTTAACCGCATGTTAGGCGCTTGCGGTTCATATCCCGCGGAATTGGGCTTTGGTTGCGGCTATCAATGCCCCGGACATGACTGTTCGTCGCTGCGACCTCATCGATGTTTGAATGTCGGTCATGACATAAACCGGCTGAGGGTCGCTGTTGGGGACCGCCTTTGGCAAATGGTGAACTAGAGCTGGGCAGCCGAGAGGCGCAGCTACGACGAAAAATCGTGATCTTGACGTCGCATGCGTTTTTGCGCGGCTACCGCAAGGCGTCAATTCACTTCATTGCATCCCGCTGGGCCGAGCAGGGGCATGAAGTCCATTTTCTCACTATCGGCCACAGCTGGCTCACTTTGCTTAAGGATCGCCGGCGCTTTCGTGCTTTGTCCCAAGATCAGGCAAACCGGTTTCAGACCATCGCTGCTAATTTGAGAGCCGGCGCATGTCTCCCTCCACTACATGCTTTCAGTTCCGGTAACCGTTTTATCAATGCAGTTAGCCCCGCGCTATTTTGGCTCTATGGCAGCTTTTTCCCTCCCTTTGCGCGCCGTGCTATAGCCGACGCAGATCTAGTGCTGATTGAGAGCGGTTCCGCTCTGGCTTTCTTGTCCAAGGTCAAGAAAATAAATCCAAGGGCGCGGATTTTGTATTTTTGTCGCGATCTACTGAGAACCATCGGGGCTGCCTCGGCGCTACAGGATATCGAAGTTCGGCAGATCGCCCACTTTGATGCGATTTGCGTTCCTTCACAGCGGCTGGGTGCCATGCTCCCCCCTGGCGGGCGTGTGCGTACTATCCCGCAAGGCGTTGATGCGACTCTGTTCGATCGCGAACTGCCATCCCCCTATACCCCCGGTAGCCGCAATGCAATTTCCATCGGCAATATGCTTTTTGACCAAACTTCCGTCGCCGCGATGGCTGCTGCCGCGCCGGATGTGAATTTTCATGTTTTTGGTGCCACATGGAATGGCTGGGCCCGACCGAATGTCACCATCTACGGCGAAAGGGACTTTGAGAGCATCATCCCTTACGTGCAACATGCTGATTTCGGTATTGCTCCCTATCGCTTGACCGCGGATGAGGTCTATCTCGCGGAATCGAGCCTGAAACTCGCCCAATACAGCTATTGTGGTCTGCCGATCCTGTTACCTGACCTCGTACCCTTTACCCGCACCAACGGGATTGCCTATCGATTGGATGGCGAGGTCGCCTGGCGAGAAAAGATCGACGCAGCGCTGGCGATGCAGCGTTCGGCGGCTTTCCGCGATGGAATAATGACCTGGGACGAGGTTGCGCGGCAAACTCTGGCTGCCGCATACGAAGCCCAATAATCGCTCAGCCGGGTACAAGGAAGCTTAGCAATCTGCCAGCGAAAAGACGTGATACGCTCGGCAATCTTCCACCAGCCGTCGTCATCAGAATTTGTACGTCTTCGGTCGTAATCAAGCGTAAGAAACGAATAGCCAACAGATAGGTAATTGCTCCAGCGGGAATGGCGCTTAAAAGTGCCGGTAGCCCATCGAGACTGTAAATGCCGAGGCTTGCTGCACCCGCACAGAGAGCTGCCGCAAGAACCGTTTTCGCCAACGCAGTCAAAGGGACTGTGACGCCGACATATTTCCGGGCCATCCAGCAAAGCAACACAAACGTCAATGTCACGGTCATCGCGCGAGCTAGAGCCGCGCCTTCCAGGCCGAGGGATGGCACGAAAGCGATTAGCAAGAGTATCGTTGCTACAGCGCTTGTAATCTGCACGCGTAGCACAATGGCGCTTCGTCCAGCTGCACTGATGATACCCCAGGGGACCACGGACATGCCGGCAAGCCATACGAAGGCTAGCAGTGTGGTTGCAGCCGGCACGGCGGGCTCGAAAACATCGCCGAAGATCGTCGGCAAAAGCTCAGGCATGATGGCTGCGCCACCCATGCTGATCGGCAGCATGACCAGGGCGACTATGCGGATGACGCGCCTGTAAGCTGCATTGAGAGACTGCGGATCGCTTCTTGCGTGAGCTTCGGTGAAGTTGACGATTAATGCCGGCGATATCTGGAGCATGATCTGTTCGATGAGACCGGCCAGACCGAGTCCGGCAGCGAAGTAGCCGATACTGGTGGGAGAAAGAAAGATGCCGAGAAAAAGGAATTCAATGCGGGAGAGGATGAGGATCTCGATGAGATCGCTGAACCAGATGTACCGGCCATAGCGCAACAGTTCCGGCGATAGATTTTTCCGCGAGTGTCTTGCGGTGGGGTGGACATAGTCGCGCAATTTCAAGGCTTGCGGTAGGTAGCGGGCGATATAGCCGATTAAAGCTCCCGTCGGGCCTAGCAACCAGGCTCCGATGAATACAAGTGGGACCTGCATAGCCCCACCGAGCAGGGTAGTGCGGGCGGTCTGCCCGAACCGGTTTCTTCCGCGTGCCACGGCTGTGGAAAATGCGTAGAACGCATAACTAAGAAAGAGGAGCCCGGTGACCAGCCAGAAGCACGCATGCCATGCATCGCGATAAGCATAGGTGATCGCGGCAAAGAGAAGAATCCCTATACTGACCATGCTGACCGATATAAGGAAACTGCGGAGCGCAGTGACGACCAACGCCTTCCATGCATCACCATCGTCCGCGTGACCGCCCGCATTGCGCAGCAGGGTCTGAGGCAGGCCCATGTCGGCCAATGCTGCAGCTGACGTTGCAATCCATAATGCGTAGGCGACGTTGCCAGACCCCGCAGGACCGAGCAGGCGGGCTGCGATGATGCTGCTCGCAAAGCCCGCGGCAAGCGAGATGAGCGTCGCCGCCAAGCTAATCAACGAGCTTTTTAGGAGATTGGGTACGAACGCGCTCATGGCTATCTATCTTGAAGGCTTACGCATAACCTTGTGTTAAAGGGCGGCTGATAGTTTTCACTTGCTTTCTAGTTGAAATTCGAGACCGTCACCATGATAGATCGAGCCGCCGATCAAGATGGATTTCTCATCCCGGGATATCTGCAGAAGGGATTGCGCGAGCGCGCGCATAACCTTCTCTGGCGGCTCATGTCGCCTTTGCCCGATAAGACCTATTGTGCGCTTAAGTATCGCGCCATTCGCGGCAAATTCCCTAATTTGTCATCCCCTCAAACCTTTACTGAGAAGGTACAGGCGCGCAAATTATACGATCGCAACCCTCTCTTTCCGCGCCTCGTAGACAAGGCCGATGCGAAAGGGTTGATTGGAGAAAGGGTTGGCAGCCAATATGTTATCCCGACGCTTTGGGTTGGGAACGATCTAGCCTCCGTGGATTGGTCAGGGATTTCATTGCCGGCAGTTGTGAAGCCAACCCATGCGAGCGGTGTGGGGCGATTTCTCTACGGTGAAGCCGACGTCGATCGTCTCCTTAAGAACGATCCGTCCGGCGAGTGGCTGGCAATCAATCATTCCCGTTACAACAGAGAGTGGGCTTACAGCCAATTAAAGCCTCGCATTCTTATTGAAAGCATGCTGCTCATCGATGGGCGAGTTCCGTGGGACTACCGGTTCTTCACATTTGGCGGGAAGGTCTCGCATATCGAGATCGACATGCGCGAAAATGGTCGAGGCTATTCGTGCAACTACACTCCCGACTGGCAGAAGCTGCCGTTCTATGACCGGGATTATCTCGGTCTCTATCCAGGCGAAGTAGCCCGCCCGTCGCGGCTCGAGGAGATGATTCACGTCGCTGAAACGGTCGCTCGCGATATCGACTTCGTTCGTGTCGATCTCTATGCGTCGGCAGAGTGGGTCCGCGTTGGGGAGCTGACCTTCTATCCAGGCGGAGGTTTCGAGGCATTCGAGCCGGATGAATATGACTTCTCAATCGGTCAGAAGTGGCAGCTTGGCTTCGAAATACCGAAGAGATAGGTGGACAAATCATTCTCTGCGCGTTTGATAGGCCGATCTATTTTTAAAGAAGGTTTTCCATGACGATCGACCAGGACCTTGCTCGAATCGAATTGCAAGAGGAAACGCTGCGTTTCGATGCTTTTGACCTTTCGACCGCTTGGGTGCTCGGCAAGCTGTTGCGTGACCTCGCCAGCGAGCGCAACATGGGTGTTGCTATTGATATCACGCTTCATTCCATGCCGGTTTTCTACATAGCTTTGCCCGGTTCGACGCCCGACAATTCCAACTGGATCCGTCGGAAGCGCAACATGGTGCTGCGTTACTTCCGAAGCAGCTACGCCAGCACGTTGCGGCTGCAGCAGCAGGGCAAAACGATCGAAGACAACGGGCTTTCCAGCACCGAATATGCCGCGTCTGGTGGCAGCTTTCCGATCTTCGTCAACGGCACGGGCTGCATCGGCGCCGTCACCGTTTCTGGGCTGCCGCAGCGGGAAGACCATAATCTCGTTGTCGAAGCCTTGGCTCTCACTCTCGGCCACGAGCTTCACAATCTCAGCCTCGCATAGAGCGGCGAGGCGGCGCACGTCGATCGGGCGCCGCCGCCGATTTCAGATCTTGCCGCCAGCCTCGGCGATGACTTTGGTCAAGCTTCCCGTTGCCGGGAAGAGGGGGATAAGGCACGCCTGCAGGGCGTGATAGATGTCGCCCTTGCCCGGGAACAGCGTGTGAGCAGGAACGAGATCTTCCGTCAGTTCCTCATGCCAGCCGCCATTGGCACGATCGATAAAGGCCTGGCCGATTACGCTCCAGATCTTGCGGTAGCTTTCTTCGTGGAAATCGCTCGGGACGTGTTCATTCAGATAGTGAGCCGCACCGGCACCCTCGCATGCAGGCCACCAAAGCTTGTTGCGCTTTGCCGGAACATCTTCCCAGTCGAGCGTATAGAAGAATCCATTCTTCTTATTGTCCCAGCCGAGTGACATGGATTGGGAGAAGAGACCCTTGGCTGCTTCCGGCATCCAGTCATGACGCTTTTCCCCAAGCGCCCAGAGTTGCAGGATGAGACGCGCCCATTCCAGCCAATGCCCCGGCGTCGTTCCCGATGGACGGAACATCTCGTTGCCGCGGTAATTCTTGTCGAGCACCCAATCGGCGTTGAAGTGTTCGGCAACGCGCCAGCCGACGGATCCAGCCGAACGGCGAATGACGAGATCGGCAATGCTTTCTGCTTTTTCGAGATATGTCTTGTCGCCGGTCGCTTCGAATGCGGCCATCAGGGCTTCCGTCAGGTGCATGTTGGAGTTCTGGCCGCGATAGGTGCCTCCGTCGATCAACGACCAATCTCGATTGAATTCCTCGGCAATCGCTCCGTGCTTCGCTTCCCAGAACTTAGTATTCAGAATTTCCGTGACATCTGCCAACATGCCATCGGCCAGTGGATGGCCGATCGTCTTTGCGGATGAGGCAGCAAGCAGCACAAAAGCGTGGCCGTAGCCCTGCTTGCTGGAATCGACGGGGCCGTCATTGTTCAGCAACCAAAAGTAGCCACCATGCTCCGTGTCGCGATGATGATTCCATAGATAGTTCATGCCGTGGTCGACAATTTCGTTTGCGCCGGGACGACCGAGCAACGACCCGATCGAGAAGCAGTGCACCATGCGGGCGGTCGAATGAATGCCGCGCACGGGATTTGCCTTATCCAACGGCTTGCCGGCATCGTCCATGTCGTAGAAGCCGCCTTTGGGATTGACGGCGCGGTATTGGAAGAAATCGAAAAGCGCGTCCGCTTGATCAAGCAGCCAACGCCGATGGTAGGCGCGCGTGCTCCAGTTTCCGAGCGCTGCGGGTTCAACCTGTATGTTCATGCCGTCCTCCATGGATTCTTTTCCCGACGCCGTATAGCGCCGCCCGAAAGCGCTGTCATGGCGTTATGGACGAAACTGTGTCGTCGGCACTGCGTTGTCCATGGTCGGATCGGCAATTAACCCATGGTGCGGTTATTTTCCTGAAACGGCCGGAAGGATGGACGCATCGTTCTTGCTATCAAGTGGTTAAAAGCATAGATATGTTGACATAAAGATATCTTTATGTGATCTGATTGTGAAGTCGCAATCAGGCCAGAGGAGTTCGCTTATGTTTGACAATCTTTTTGGTTCGGGAACGGCGAAGCGCGACGGCAGCGAGGTGTTTGAGGCCTTGCGAAAGGCTGCGAGCGAGCGAATCCTCGTGCTTGATGGCGCCATGGGCACACAGATTCAAAGCCTTGGCTTTGACGAAGATCAGTTTCGCGGTCATCGTTTCGTCGGCTGTGCCTGCCACCAGAAGGGCAACAACGACCTTCTCATTTTGACCCAGCCCGGTGCGATTGAAGAGATACATTATCGCTACGCCAAGGCGGGCGCCGATATTCTGGAGACCAACACCTTCTCATCCACCAGCATCGCGCAGGCGGACTACCAGATGGAAGGTGCAGTCTACGACCTCAACAAGGAGGGCGCGGAAATTGTGCGCCGAGCGGCGATCCGCGCCGAGCGTGAGGATGGCAAGCGCCGCTTCGTTGCGGGCGCCATCGGTCCGACCAATCGGACCGCCTCCATCTCTCCCGATGTCAACAATCCTGGCTATCGTGCGGTTACCTTTGATGATTTGCGTCTTGCCTATGGCGAGCAGATCGATGGCCTGATCGATGGTGGTGCCGATATCATTCTGATCGAGACGATTTTCGATACGCTGAACGCAAAAGCGGCGATCTTTGCCTGCGAAGAGCGTTTCGAGGCCAAGGGCATCCGTTTGCCCGTCATGATTTCAGGCACCATCACCGATCTTTCCGGGCGCACGCTGTCCGGTCAAACGCCGTCGGCCTTCTGGAATTCCGTGCGCCACGCCAGCCCCTTCACGATCGGTCTCAATTGTGCGCTTGGAGCCAATGCCATGCGGCCGCATCTGCAGGAGCTTTCCGCAGCCGCGGACACCTTCATTTGCGCCTATCCTAATGCCGGATTGCCGAACGAATTCGGTCAGTATGACGAGACGCCCGAGATGATGGCCGCTCAGGTCGAGGAATTCGCCCGCGAAGGTCTGGTCAATATCGTTGGTGGCTGCTGTGGCTCCACGCCCGAGCATATTGCGGCGATCGCTCAGGCGGTTTCGAAATATCCGCCGCGCCAGCTTACCGAACATCGGCCGTTCATGTCGCTCTCCGGTCTCGAGCCGTTCGAGTTGACCAAGGACATCCCGTTCGTCAACGTCGGCGAGCGCACGAATGTCACCGGTTCGGCGAAATTCCGCAAGCTGATCACCAATGCCGATTATACGGCGGCGCTTGCCGTTGCTCGCGACCAGGTCGAGAATGGTGCGCAGGTCATTGACATCAACATGGACGAGGGCCTGATCGATTCTGAAAAGGCGATGGTAGAGTTTCTCAACCTCATCGCCGCCGAACCGGATATTGCCCGCGTTCCGGTCATGATCGACAGTTCGAAGTTCTCGATTATCGAGGCCGGCCTGAAATGCGTTCAAGGCAAGCCGATCGTCAACTCCATTTCGCTGAAGGAAGGCGAGGAGAATTTTCTCAAGCAGGCTCGATTGATGCGCATGTACGGCGCAGCGGTCGTCGTCATGGCCTTCGATGAGACAGGTCAAGCTGATAGCTACGAGCGCAAGGTCGAGATCTGCTCGCGTGCCTATAAACTGTTGACGGAAGTGGCGGGCCTGTCGCCGGAAGACATCATCTTCGATCCGAATATCTTCGCCGTTGCGACGGGTATCGAAGAGCACAACAACTACGGTGTCGACTTCATCGAAGCGACGAGGACGATCCGCCAGACGATGCCGCTCGTTCATATTTCCGGCGGTGTCTCAAACCTGTCCTTCTCGTTCCGCGGCAACGAACCCGTTCGCGAGGCGATGCATGCCGTGTTCCTCTATCACGCCATTCAAGCGGGTATGGACATGGGCATCGTCAATGCCGGGCAGCTTGCCGTCTATGACAATATCGATCCGGAACTGCGGGAAGCCTGCGAGGACGTCGTGCTCAACCGCCGTCCGGACAGCACAGAGCGTCTGCTTGAGATTGCCGAACGCTTCCGCGGTTCCGGCAGTAAGGAGGCCAAGGCACAGGATCTTTCCTGGCGCGAATGGCCGGTGGAGAAGCGGCTCGAACATGCATTGGTCAACGGCATTACCGAATATATCGAGGCCGATACAGAGGAAGCGCGCCAGGCTGCTGAACGGCCGTTGCATGTCATCGAAGGCCCGCTGATGGCCGGCATGAATGTCGTTGGCGATCTCTTCGGTTCGGGCAAGATGTTCCTGCCGCAGGTGGTGAAGTCCGCCCGTGTGATGAAGCAAGCAGTTGCCGTGCTGCTTCCCTACATGGAGGCCGAGAAGCTCGCCAATGGCGGCGACGGAGAGAGGAAGTCGGCTGGGAAGGTGCTGATGGCGACCGTCAAGGGTGATGTCCACGACATCGGCAAGAATATCGTCGGGGTCGTGCTCGCCTGCAACAATTATGAGATCATCGATCTTGGCGTCATGGTGCCGGCGACGAAGATTCTCGAAACTGCGATCGCAGAGAAGGTCGATATTATCGGCCTGTCGGGGCTCATCACGCCGTCTCTGGACGAAATGGTGCATGTCGCTTCCGAGATGGAGCGGCAGGGCTTCGATATACCGTTGTTGATCGGTGGCGCTACGACGAGCCGCGTCCACACCGCGGTGAAGATCCATCCCGGTTATCACCGGGGGCAAACCGTCTATGTTACGGATGCGAGCCGTGCCGTTGGCGTCGTATCCGCTCTGCTATCGCAGGATGCGCGGCAGGGCTATATCGATACCGTTCGGGCTGAGTATTCCAAGGTCGCGGCCGCCCACGCGCGCAGCGAGGCGGAGAAGGTGCGCCTGTCGATCGCAAGGGCGCGCGAGAATGCCGAGAAGGTGGAGTGGTCTGATTACAAGCCGGTCAGACCGCAGTTCTTCGGAACCAAGGTGTTCGAGAGCTACGATCTTGCCGAATTGGCGAAATATATCGACTGGACCCCATTCTTCCAGACCTGGGAGCTCAAGGGACGTTTTCCGGCAATTCTCGAAGACGAGAAGCAAGGCGAGGCCGCACGCCAGCTTTACAGCGATGCGCAGGCGATGCTGGAAAAGATCATCGCGGAAAACTGGTTCCGCCCACGCGCCGTCATCGGTTTCTGGCCGGCGGGCGCGGTCGGCGACGATATCAGGCTGTTCACCGACGAAAGCCGCAACGAGGAGCTTGCAACCTTCTATACGCTGCGGCAGCAGCTGTCGAAGCGGGACGGTCGTCCGAATGTCGCGTTGTCGGATTTTGTGGCGCCGGTTTCCAGTGGTGTCGGCGATTACGTCGGCGGTTTCGTTGTTACGGCCGGTATCGAGGAGGTGGCCATTGCCGAACGCTTCGAGCGCGCCAATGACGATTATTCGTCGATCCTCGTCAAGGCACTGGCCGACCGCTTTGCCGAAGCGTTCGCCGAGCGGATGCATGAGCGGGTGCGTCGAGAGTTCTGGGGCTATGCCGCGGATGAGAATTTTACGAGCGAGGAGCTCGTTCAAGAAGCCTATGCGGGCATCCGTCCAGCACCGGGCTATCCGGCGCAGCCCGACCATACCGAGAAGGATACACTTTTCCGCCTGCTGGACGCCGAAGCGGCAACGGGCGTAAAGCTCACGGAAAGCTATGCGATGTGGCCGGGTTCTTCCGTTTCGGGCATTTATATCGCTCACCCGTCTTCCTACTATTTCGGTGTCGCCAAGATCGAGCGCGATCAGGTCGAGGACTACGCTGCCCGCAAGGGCATGCCCGTGGGCGAGGTGGAGCGCTGGTTGGGTCCGGTTCTCAATTATGTGCCGGAGAAGCGCGAGGCCGCGGTCGACGACGCAGCCTGACCGCGAGTCATGTCAAAGACTTGCCGAGTTTAGCTTAGAATTTGATTCTATATAAAAGCGCCACCTCAGCCATTCGGTTGGGGTGGCGCTTTTTTTGATTCTGGGATTTTTACGGTCTTGCAGACGTAAGCTAATTTGCGCCAATCGTCAGTTCCGCGACGAAATCATAGGCGTCGCCGCGATAGAGCGACCGGGTGAATTCCACTGCGCGGCCGGAACCGAGATAGGAGATGCGCTCGATCGAAAGGCCGGCAGCGCCGACGGGAACGCCGAGCAAGCCCGCATCGGCCTCCTTCATGTTGGTCGCGGATATGCGCTGCACCGCGCGAACAGGGCGCACCTGACGCTTTTCCAGCTCTGCGTAGAGCGATGTGGTCACGACAGACGGATCCGGCAGGAATTCGCCGGAGACGCTGGCATGCTCGATCGCCAGTGGCTGGTCGTCGGCAATGCGGAGACGGCTCAGCCGCGATACCTTCGTGTCGGCGGCAAGGCCGAGGATCATCATCTCATCCGGGGAGGGCGTGTGGATGCCCTTATGCAGCCATTCGGAGCGAGCTGTCATCCCGCGCCGCGCCATGTCCTCGGTAAAGGATGTCAGCTGCGACAGCCGCTGCTCCACCTTTGAAACGGGTTTTGCGACGAATGTGCCCGAGCCGTGGCGGCGGACGAGTACGCCTTCGGCGACGAGGTCGTCGATTGCCTTGCGGACAGTGACGCGGCTGACCGCAGCAAATTCGGCAATGTCACGTTCCGGCGGCAGTGCATCCCCATGCTTCAGCCTCCCGACCTTCACTGCCTCCTCGAGCGTGCGGCGCAGCTTGACGTAGAGCGGGCCTGTGCCGCCCACGGAAAGGCGCTCCGGCGAGAAGATTGCACTCAAATCTTCGGTCATGCCCTGTTTTCCTCTCCGCCCCGCAGCAATTTTGCTGCCAGTTCCACGGCGCCGCGCAAGACATCGCCCTTGGGTTCGGCCAGAATCGCCTTGTGACGCTCGTCGAGCCAGGGACGATAAGCCTGAGCGACGCCGCCGAGAAGGCAGATCGAAGGGCATTCCGGCCAAAGCAGCGCGTCCAGGCTTTCGGTTATCGATTTTGCCGCAGCTCTCACGATGTCGATGGCGACCGCATCCTCCATTCCGGCATATTCGAAGATAACAGGCGCATAGCGGGCAAAATCCTTGGGCTTGGAGGCGTGCGCAAATTCGACGATCCGTTCGGGATCATTGCCATATTCCGCCATGATCGATGCCGTCAGCGCTGAGCCGGGTGTCACCCGGTCATGCGCCAGAAGCGCTTTTTCGAGCAGATCGCGACCAAGGCGCGCGCCGCTTGCCTGATCGCCGACGACAAACCCCCAGCCGCCAATGCCCCAGCTTTTGCCGCCGCGGCGGGCATTGTAGACAGAGCCGGTGCCAAAGGCGCCGATAACGCCATCGGCGTCGCCAAGCGCGCCTTGAAGGGCGATGGTCGCATCGGTGACAACATGCGTGCTCGCAAAGGGCAGGGCGCCTTCGACCTGCTTACCATAATTGCCGACATTGGCCCCGGCGGTTCCGATAATGGCAGGCAATTCCCGCAGCAGTTCAGGGGCGAGGTTCGCATCGATCAAGGCCTGCTTTGCCGAGGCGACGATATGTATCAGCGAGTTTTCCAGATCGGAGAGGATGTTCGCCGCGCCGGCTTTGCCGGTGCCGAGCACCTTTCCCGCAGCGTCTATGACAGCCGCCCTGCAACTCGTGCCACCGCCATCGATACCAATTGCAAACTGCCCCATCACGCCTCCGGATGCCGCCTGTTCCCCGTTTTTCCATACAATACCAAAAAAATACCATTTACCAATAGGCAAGGCAGGCATTTTTGATTGTTTTTATCCCATTGAATTGCCTTGTTAAATTAATGAGCTCCAATCTTTTTGTATCCGAAAGTTAAATTCGGCTGGACAATTGGTATTTTTTTGGACTTAATTCGGTCCAAGGGAACAGTGCGAACGGACATCGGCAAAGCCGGCAGAAAAACAACAGCCGGTAAGTGAGGCGGAAGGGCGCGCATCTCGTCGTTGCGCCAGGCCGTTAGGGATCAGGAGGATCCCGTTTTGACGTTCGTCATAATTTTCCCGCGTGGTTCTTGCTGTGTCTCCGTCCAGTGGCGGCAACGGCAATTGATTGGGCTAATCGGGCGCAAAGCCTCTGAAGCCTTTTGCATGGAGGGGTCGGCAATATTGGCGGTCCCTATGGAGCGCTGACCGTCTCCTCGGACAGGCCAGCGGATTTTCAGATCGAGAACAGCGCCTTGCCATGGCGCGGAAAACAGGAGAGGGAAATGAAAACCAATGTTCTGAAAGGCTTGCTTCTTGCATCGAGCCTGCTGACTTCCGTCAGCCTGGCGCATGCGGCCGATGTGACGCTGACGGTCGAAAGCTGGCGTAACGACGACCTGCAGATCTGGCAGGAAAAGATCATCCCGGCTTTCGAGGCGAAGAACCCGGGGATCAAGATTGTCTTCTCGCCGACGGCTCCAACCGAATACAATGCATCGCTGAACGCCAAGCTCGATGCCGGTTCAGCGGGCGATATCATCACCTGCCGTCCGTTCGACGCCTCGCTCGACCTCTTCAACAAGAAGCATCTTGTCGATCTGACCAAGCTGAAGGGCATGGAAAACTTCTCGGCTGTTGCCAAGGCTGCCTGGTCGACCGATGATGGCAAGTCGACCTTCTGCGTGCCGATGGCTTCGGTCATCCACGGCTTCATCTACAACAAGGACGCTTTCGACAAGCTCGGCCTGAAGGTACCGACAACGCGTGACGAGTTCTTCGCCGTTCTCGACAAGATCAAGGCTGATGGCACCTACATTCCGATGGCGATGGGCACGAAGGACCTCTGGGAAGCCGCAACCATGGGCTACCAGAACATCGGCCCGAACTACTGGAAGGGTGAGGAAGGCCGCAAGGCCCTGATCGCGGGCAAGGAAAAGCTGACGGACGCTCCGTGGGTCGATCCCTACAAGGAACTGGCCAAGTGGAAGCCCTATCTCGGCGACGGCTTCGAAGCGCAGGGCTATGCCGACAGCCAGAACCTCTTCACGCTCGGCAAGGCTGCGATCTATCCGGCCGGCTCCTGGGAAATTGCTCTCTTCAACACCCAGGCGCAATTCAAGATGGGCGCCTTCGCGCCGCCGGTCGCAAAGGCTGGCGACACCGCCTACATCTCCGACCATCCGGATATCGGTGTCGGCCTGAATACGAAGAGCAAGCACCAGGAAGAAGCCAAGAAGTTCCTCGACTGGGTCGCTTCCGACGAGTTTGCAACCATCTATGCCAACTCGCTGCCGGGCTTCTTCAGCCTGAACTCGCATCCGGTGAAGATGAGCGATGCGCTCGCCCAGGAATTCGTTTCCTGGCGTGACAATCACAAGTCGACGGTTCGTTCCACCTATCAGATCCTGTCGCGCGGCACGCCGAACCTGGAAAATGAGACCTGGACCGAATCCGCAAACGTGATCAACGGCACGGACACTCCGGAACAGGCTGCCGAGAAGCTCCAAAAGGGCCTCGACAGCTGGTACAAACCAGGCAAGTAAGCATCGCATGATGTGGGCGAGGGGCCTTTCAGGCGCCTCGCCCTTTTCATTATCTTGAGTAATTGGCGATTATTTCGCCGTTACATTCGACACGCCTGATGTCGCTTCCATCCGGCCAGAGCCGGGGCAACGGGCGGATTTGAACCTTTGCACTGCCGTCTCATCAGGCAGCCAAGAAAAACAGGCAGAAAGCCATGAGCGACGCCGCGACATCAGACGCCCTTGACGTAACGCCGATCAGGCGCTCCAAGCGCTGGCACATCCTCGTTTTCCTTTTCCCGGCCTTTGTCGTCTATACGGCGGTCATGATCCTGCCGCTGATCGAGACCTTGCGGCTGTCGCTTTACAATGTCGTCGACAATCAATCCGTCTTCGTCGGCCTGAACAATTTCAAGGTCCTGTTCGGCGACGATCGCTGGTCGCATGATTTCTGGAATGCGCTGCGCAACAACCTGATCTTCTTTGCCATTCATATGTGCGTGCAGAATCCGATCGGTATTGCGCTGGCGGCACTCCTGTCGCTACCGAAGCTGCGCTTCGTCGCCTTCTATCGCACGGCCATCTTTCTGCCGACGCTGCTGTCTTTCGTCGTCGTCGGCTTTATTTGGAAACTGATCCTTTCGCCGCTTTGGGGCGTAGCGCCCGAGCTGCTGAATGTGATCGGCCTGAAGTCATTTTTCGCGCCTTGGCTCGGCAGGCCGAGCACTGCCCTGATTACCGTGGCTCTTATTTCGGTCTGGCAATATGTCGGCATTCCGATGATGCTGATCTATGCCGCGCTGCTGAACATTCCCGAAGAGGTTATCGAGGCGGCCGAATGCGACGGCGTCACCGGCTGGAGCCAGTTCTGGAAGATCAAGCTGCCGCTGGTGTTGCCGGCGATCGGCATCATCTCGATCCTCACCTTTGTCGGCAATTTCAATGCGTTCGACCTGGTTTATACCGTACAAGGCGCCCTGGCGGGGCCGGATGGCTCGACCGATATCCTGGGTACGCTGCTTTATCGCGTTTTCTTCGGCTTCCAGCTGCAGCTCGGTGACCGCTCGATGGGCGCGACGATCGCGACGGTGATGTTCCTCATCATCCTGGCAGGCGTTTCCTTCTATCTTTTCATCGTACAGCGGCGCATCCGTCGCTACCAGTTCTGAGGAGCGCGACCCATGTCCAAGGCACGCACTTCCACCCTTCGCACCGGCCTCGTGCATCTGGCGCTTATCGCCTATACGCTCGTAGCCATCTTTCCGGTGTTCCTGACCGTCATCAATTCGTTCAAGGATCGCGCCTCGATTTTTCGCGCGCCCTTGAGCGTCCCGACGCCGTCCTCCTTCAGCATGATCGGCTATGATACCGTTCTGAAGCAGGGAGATTTCCTCACCTATTTCCAGAACAGCTTTATTGTCACGATCGTCTCGATCATCCTGACGCTGCTGTTCGGCGCGATGGCCGCCTTCGCGCTGTCGGAGTACCGCTTCCGTGGCAATACGGTCATGGGCCTTTATCTGGCGATCGGCATCATGATCCCGATCCGCCTCGGCACCGTTGCGATCCTGCAGGGCATGGTGGCCGCCGGCCTCGTCAACACGCTGACGGCGCTGATCCTTGTCTATACGGCACAGGGTCTGCCTCTCGCGATCTTCATCCTGTCCGAGTTCATGCGGACGGTTTCTGACGACCTGAAGAATGCCGGCCGCATCGACGGCCTCAGCGAATATGCGATCTTCTTCCGCCTCGTCCTGCCGCTGGTTCGCCCGGCGATGGCGACGGTTGCCGTCTTCACCATGATCCCAATCTGGAACGATCTTTGGTTCCCGTTGATCCTGGCGCCGAGCGAGGCGACAAAGACGGTGACGCTCGGATCGCAGATCTTCATCGGCCAGTTCGTCACCAACTGGAATGCGGTGCTGGCGGCGCTGACGCTCGCTATCCTGCCGATACTCATCCTATACGTCATCTTTTCGCGCCAACTCATTCGCGGCATTACCTCCGGAGCAGTCAAGTGAGCCTATCTGAAAAGCCAATCCGCGTTCTCGTTGCCGGCCTTGGCAATATGGGCCGCAGCCATGCACTGGCCTATCACAACAATCCGGGCTTCGAGATCGTCGGCCTCGTCAACCGCTCCAAGCGGGAGCTGCCCGAGGAGTTGCGGGGATATACGGTCCATCCGGATTTCGAGACGGCGTTGAAGGAGCTGAAGCCGGACCTCTGCTCTATCAATACCTATTCCGATAGCCATGCCGATTTCGCCGTCATGGCCTTCGAAGCCGGCTGCCACGTCTTCGTCGAGAAGCCGCTGGCCACGACGGTCGAAGATGCCGAGCGTGTGGTCGCGGCGGCAAAGAAAGCCGGCAAGAAGCTGACGATCGGCTATATCCTGCGCCATCATCCCTCGTGGATGCGGTTGATTGCCGAAGCGCGCAAGCTCGGCGGCCCCTATGTCTTCCGCATGAATCTCAATCAGCAATCGAGCGGTCCGACCTGGGCGACGCACAAGGCGCTGATGCAGATGACGTCGCCGATCGTCGATTGCGGCGTGCATTATGTCGACGTCATGTGTCAGATCACCGATGCCAAGCCCGTCGAGGTGCGCGGCATGGGCCTGCGGCTGACGCAGGAGATCAAGCCGGAAATGTATAATTACGGCCATCTGCAGGTGATCTTCGAAGACGGTTCCGTCGGCTGGTACGAGGCCGCCTGGGGTCCCATGATCTCGGAGACGGCCTTCTTCGTGAAGGATGTCATGTCGCCGAACGGCTCGGTTTCGATCGCCATGGATCAGAACGCCAAGTCCGACGATATCGACATGCATACGAAGACATCCGTCATCCGGCTGCATAGCGCTGAAACGGGACCCGACGGCCAGTTCATCCGGCCGGATCAGGACTTGCATATGGACGGCGAACCGGGTCACCAGGAACTGTGCAACTTCGAGCAGGCCTTCATGCTGAAGGCCATCCGCGAGGATCTCGACCTCAATCGTCATATGACTGATGCCGTTCAATCTCTGCGCATATGCCTCGCTGCCGATGAGAGCGTGCGCACCGGCAAGCCCGTTTATCTATAAGGACAAAAGACTGTGGGATCGCTTCAACTGAAATCCATCCGCAAGGCCTATGGTACGCATGACGTGCTGAAGGGCATCGACCTCGAGGTAAAGGATGGTGAGTTCGTCATCTTCGTCGGTCCTTCCGGTTGCGGCAAGTCGACCCTGCTGCGCAGCATCGCAGGTCTCGAAGATGTGACCTCCGGTGCCGTGCTGATCAACGGCCAGGATGTGACTGTGACGCCGCCCGCCAAGCGTGGCATCTCGATGGTCTTCCAGTCCTATGCGCTCTATCCGCATCTGACCGTCAAGGACAATATGGGCCTGGGTCTCAAGCAGGCCGGCACTGCGAAGGCGGAAATCGACAGCCGTGTCGAGAAGGCGTCCAGCATGCTGTCGCTCGCACCTTATCTCGCCCGCCGGCCATCGGAGCTTTCCGGCGGCCAGCGCCAGCGCGTCGCCATCGGCCGCGCGATCGTGCGCGAACCGGAGCTTTTCCTCTTCGACGAGCCGCTGTCGAATCTCGATGCGGCGCTGCGTGTGCAGACGCGCCTCGAAATCGCCCGGCTGCATCGCAGCCTGCAGGCAACGATGATCTACGTGACCCACGATCAGGTCGAAGCGATGACGCTTGCCGATAAGATCGTCGTGCTCAATGCCGGTGCGATCGAGCAGATTGGCTCGCCGATGGAGCTTTATAACCGCCCGGCCAATACTTTCGTTGCCGGCTTCATCGGCTCGCCGCAGATGAATTTCATCGCGGCCGAGCGTCTCGGCGAAAGCGGCGCCAAGACCGTCGGCATCCGCCCCGAGCATATTACGCTATCACGCGATCGGGGCACATGGGCCGCCAAAGTCATCCACGTCGAGCATCTCGGCGCGGACACCATCATCTATCTGGAGTCGGAGACCACCGGTCTTCTCACGGCGCGTCTCTTCGGTGAACACAAATACGAGCCGGACGAAATGGTTTATGCGACGCCGGATGCGAACCAGATGCATCGTTTCGATGTGAACGACAAGGCGATCCGGGCGTGAATGGCCCCACCGAGAGGAGGCAATAGGCTCCGTCTCGGCTGCATCTCGTCCGCTTGAGTTGCATCGTCATTCGCTTTGCGGCCGCGGAGGATCGCCCGCTGTCAGAGCAGCCCGCTCAATGACTTCGGCTATGTGGACGGAAAGGGCGGGGTCGGAGACGGCGCGGGCAAGCGTCAGACCACCGCTCAGCGTAGCGAGAAGAACGATGGCACGATCCTCTGCCGTTGTTTCACCAGAGCTTGTGTTCTCCGGCAGGCCGGCAGCGACATCGGCGATGAGTTTTTTCAATTCCACCGTATAGGCGCGGCGCGTTTCCTCGTCAGCACGCATGACATCGGGGGAAAGGCTTGGCAGTGTGCAGCTGTCCCCGAGATCGCAAGTCCGCTTGTAGCCGAGGTAAAAGCTGGCGAGCGCCTTCAACCAGTCTTTCGGCTGGTTTTGCCTGAGCGTTAGGATCGCTTGGCGCAGCTCTTCCAATCCTTCCACGACGGCGGTGCGAAACGCTTCGCTCTTGGACTTGAAGTGTCCGTAGAAGGCGCCGTTGGTAACGCCGGCCGCTTTCGTCAGTGCATCAATGCCTGCGCCGCCGTAGCCTTCCCTGCGAAAGACTTGCCCTGCAGCAGCGACCACCCGCGTCCGGGTCTCTTCCTTATGTTCGGCGCTGTAGCGCATTGCTATCTCCATTGAGAGCGATCTCTCTTTATTGCTTGCATAGAGAGCGATCGGTATGTATCGTTAAAGAGTGATCGGTATATATCAATTGCCGTCATAGGTCCAACAAGGAGATACCCCATGCCCATTACACTTACCGTGTCCGAAGGACTGCTTTCATCCGAAGCGCAGGCAAAAGCTTTTGCCGGACTTACGGGTGCAGTCCTCGATGTTGCCGGCCTGACCGGGAATGAATTTATGACGGCCAATGTCATCGGCTCGATCAATGTGCTTCCGGCCGCACATGTGCTGGCAGCCGGAAAGCCCGTCGCTGCAGCCTTCATCGAACTCAAGTTGCCCGAAATCGCGCTTGCGACCACCGAAGCCAAGCGCGCTTTCATTGCAAGGGCGACTGATGTCGTCGAGCAGGCGGCCGAAGGGCGGATCAAGCGTGAGCATATCTGGTCGAACATCGTCTATGCGCCTGAGGGTGCTTGGGGCATTGCGGGACAAAGCTACAGCAATGCCGATCTGGTTGGCGCTATTGCGAGCGCCGCAGCGCCTGAGGTTGAAGCTCATCGCGCGTGAGATGAGATAATACCGGGCGGCTGCGTGGGCCGCTCGTCCGACAACAAGGGAGGCAGGAGATGCAACTCGCCAATTATCTGTTTTTCACGACGCATTGCGAGGAAGCGCTTGCCTTCTATACAGTCTGCGGGCTCGGCGAAGTGACGCTGTTGGTTCGTCATGGTGCTGATGGGGTGCCGCTTGCCAACGAAGCGATGCGGGGCAGGGTTATGCACGCTCGCTTTGAAGGGGCAGGCGTCTCGTTCTTCGCTTCCGACAATCACGATGCCGAACCGATGAGAGGTTCGGCTCATATGCTCATGATGGATGACCGAGAGAGCACCGAGAGGATGTTTGCTCGATTGGCTGAGGGCGGCGCGGTGACGACGCCACTCGCCGTTCAGCCTTGGGGCAGCTACTACGGCAAGCTGACGGACCGGTTCGGCGTGCAATGGATGGTAGACTGCCTGCAATAGGAGCTAACTGATCACGCGCGAAAGATTATCATTATTAGTCCAGTCGTCCGGACGAATTCATGCAACTGTCATTAGGTGGAGTTATAAAGGGTTCAGTTCACTCCAACAGCGAGAGCATGATGACAAGCGCAGCAACGACTTACGCGACATGGCACAAGGAACCGCAGGGCGACGCCGCCATGGCAGAATCGCATAGCCCTTATTGGCGTCACTTCATTGAGACGGTGCCGGAGCGGGATTTCTCCTCGAAGACCGTCCTGGATTTCGGCTGCAACCGTGGCGGCTTTCTACGGCTGCTTTATGCCATGCGACCGTTCCGACGCGGTGTCGGCATCGATATCGCCTCGGAGTCCGTGGCTGCTGCTGTCGAAGCCGCAGGCAACATGCCGCTCCAGTTTCATGTAACGACCGACCTGGCGCCCTTTGCCGACAGCTTCGACGTGGCTTTCAGCTATGAGGTGATCTATCTGCTGCCGGAGTTGAGAGAGCATGCCGAGGGAATGTTCCAGGCCATGCGCAATGGGGGCGTCTATTACGCGGTGACCGGTTGCCACAATGAAATGCCGCTTTGGCCAAATTGGCTCGAGCTGATCGGCAACAACAGCAACGCGCCCATGCAGGATCGTTCGCCACAGGACTATATCGAAGCCTTCACGGCGGCCGGCTTCGATGTTTCGGTCAGGCGTTTCGGCTATGATGGTTTTGTGCGTGCCACCAAGGATCGGAAATATTATCCGAGCATTCTCGATGCATTGAGCTATCCAGCCGAATACAAGCTGCTGTTCCGGCTGGAGAAGCGTATCTGATATGGAGACGATCGACCGAAAGGGCGGCAGCGCGCTCTGGCATCAGATCGGCGAGATCCTGGCGGCCGATATTGCCGCCGGGACTTTCGCGCCCGGAGAGAAATTGCCGACCGAGCCCGAGCTGATGCTGCGGTTCGGCGTCAGCCGTTTCACCGTGCGGCAGGCGCTGGGGCACTTGGAGCAGCGTGGATTGGTCCGCGCCGAACAGGGGCGGGGAACCTTCGTTCATAGGGGCGTGCTCGACTATACGCTGTCGAAACGCACCCGCTTCCACAAAAATCTGATCGAGCAAGGTTTTGAACCGGGTGGCGAGCTGCTCGTTCACGAGATCGTGCCGGCGACCGAACGCGTCGCGGCCCATTTAAAGATCGCAATCGGCGCGTCGGTCATCCATCGTCGCGGTGTCATGACGGCCGACGGTATTCCAGTGGAATTGGGGGATTCCTATTATCCGGCCGAACGTTTTCCCGATTTCGATCAGGCTAGATTGAGGCATCCGACAATCTCGGCAGCGCTCGCCAGCTATGGCGTCACCGACTATGAGCGCTTGTCGACGGAGATCGAGGCGCGCATGCCGACGGCCGAAGAGGCGCGGATCCTGCGCCAGCCGAAATCCGCGCCGCTGCTGGTGACGCGCAAGGCGGATGCGGATACCGACGGAGTGCCGATCACCTATTCGGAATCGGTCTGGCCGGCCGAGCGCACCACATTCAATCTCGATCTGCGGTGAGAGCGCCGGAGAGCCCTTGAGGCTCTTCGCGAGCTTGAACTAGCGGTGGGAGAGGATATTGACCACCTTGCCGAAGGGGTCGCGGACGTAGAAGCGGCGGACACCCCACGGCTCGTCCGTCAGGTCATACAATATGCCGAAGCCCATGGAGGTGGCGCGCTGATAAAGCGTATCGACATCGTCGACTTCGATGGAAAGGTCGGGGACGAGCGTTCCCGAACCGCCCTCGCTGGCGACGCTGATCTGCGGCACTGTTGCCGCTTCAGAGGCGAAGGTCAGGATCCAGCCGTGATCCATGACGATGTCGAGGCCGAGCAGGTCGTGGTAGAAAAGACGGGCCGTGGCGGGATCGGCGGCGGACAGGTTCGGGATGATGCGTAGGACGGTCACTGACGTTTCTCCCTTGTGATGTGGAGGCGAGCTCTAGCCGCGCCTCCACGATGCTGGTTCAGACCGTGACGGCCGGCAGCAACTTGGCGCGCTCCGCCAGGATGTGGCGGCAGGCGCTGGCGACTTCCCGGCCCTTGATGATGAAATGTTCCTTGAAGAACTGGATGTGGGCTTCCGACTCCTGGAAGTGATGCGGGGTCAGGACTGCCGACAGGATCGGCACGCCGGTGTCCAGCTGGACGCGCATCATAGCATCAAGAACCGTATTGGCGACAAATTCATGGCGATAGATGCCACCGTCGACAACGAAAGCGGTGGCAACGATTGCGGAATAACGGCCGTTGCGGGCGAGCGTCTGAGCATGCAGCGGAATTTCCAAGGCGCCGGGCACGTCGAAGATATCGATCGGCGATGCACCTTCCGTCGTCTGCCATTCGGCAACGAAGGAGTCGACCGAGCGATCGACGATATCGGCATGCCAGCGAGCCCGAATGATCGCGACGCGGCTCGGCTGGGTAGAAATCGAAATGGTCATGAATTTTGCCTTTCAAGGGTTGTTGTCAAATATCCCTTGGGCGAACACGCAACATCGCGGCATCCCTCGCGCGGAGGAGGTGCGATCCTGCTTGCTCTCTTCCATCCGGACTATACCGTCGGCTCCGGCATCTCACCGGATCTGCTGACCCTTCCGAAAGCTCGGAAGGCGCTCGCGGGCTCGAGGAAACTCCCCATACCGCCGGTGGGGAATTGCACCCCGCCCTGAGAACGTCCGGACTATAAATGCTTTCTCTCATGAAAATCAAAGAAAAACGCCGGGCTTCTGACCCGGCGTCCGCGAATAATTTTCCAAAATGACCCTGCGACGCAGGGTGCTTTCTCAATCCTGAATCACGAGCAGATCGGAGGAGGCGAAGCGCAGCGTCACCTTCTCGCCGACGCTCGGAGGCATCATCCCGGGGCTGTTGAACATGTCGAAGGAAATCGTGTTGCCAGCAACGTTCATGCGGGTGCGAATGACCGAACCCAGGAAGTGTGCCGAAGAGACTTCGCCCGTGAGAGCGGTATCGCCTTTGGCTGATTCCGCCAGCGAACCGGCTTCCGGACGCAGGGCAAGCGATACGGTATCGCCTGGCTTGTAGGCCGTCACCGACTGCTTCAGGGTCACGCCCTGATCGCCGATCATGATGCGGTTGCTATCGGGATCGACGACCTTGCCTTCGATCAGGTTCAGCGTACCGACGAAGGAAGCGACGAAGCGGGTTGCCGGCGTGTTGTAAATCTCGAAAGGCGTGCCGATCTGATCGGCGCGACCGGCATTCATGACGACGATGCGATCCGAGATCGACAGGGCTTCTTCCTGGTCGTGGGTCACGAAAACGGTGGTGATGCCGAGCTGCTGCTGGATGGCGCGGATTTCTTCGCGCAGCGAGATGCGGATCTTCGCGTCGAGCGCCGAAAGCGGCTCGTCGAGCAGCAGCACCTGCGGCTTGACGGCGATAGCGCGGGCGAGCGCCACGCGCTGCTGCTGGCCGCCGGACATCTGATAGGGATAGCGGCCGGCGAGATGATCGAGCTTGATGAGAGCCAGCATCTCCTTGACGCGCTTATCGATGTCGGGCTTTGCCATGCCGGCCACCTTGAGGCCGAAAGCGACGTTGTCGTGCACCGTCATGTTCGGGAACAGCGCGTAGGCCTGGAACACCATGCCGATATTCCGCTGGTTCGGTTTTAACGCCCGCTGATCCTTGCCGTTGATCGACAGGGTGCCGGCGGTCGGCGTTTCGAAACCGGCGATCATGCGCAGCACGGTCGTCTTGCCGCAGCCCGATGGTCCAAGGAAGGAGATGAATTCTCCCTTCTCGATTTGCATATTGAAATCGTGAACGACCTGAACTTCGCCGAATGATTTCTTGATGTGGGTGAGTTCGAGAAAAGCCATGGTGAGAAGCCTTACGCCTTAACCGGAGCCAGTTTTGAGAAGCGGGAAACGAGCTGCAGCAGACCCATGCTAAGCCAGGTGACAGCAAGCGCAATGATGGCGAGCGCCGAGGATTGATAAGCCTGGTTGGCGCCGACGAGCTGCATGTAAGGGCCGAAAGCCGGACGATTGAGCAGCGAGGCCATCGTGAATTCGCCCATGACGATCGCCAGCGTGATGAATGCGCCGGAGAGGACGCCGCTCATGACATTGGGGAAAATGCAGCGGAGCATGATGGTTGTCCACTTCGCGCCAAGGCTTTCTGCGGCTTCCGTCAGGGTGCCGACATCGATCGTGCGCATCGCCGTGTCGACTGAACGATACATATAGGGGAGCGCCAAGACAATATAGGAGCAGACAAGAAGGAAGTTCGTCGTCTGCTCGAAGCCTGTCAAAGGCAGGATCGATGACGAATTGTAGAGGCGCAGATAGCCGAAGACGATGACGATGGCGGGGATGACCAGCGGCATCAGCGTGATGAACTCGACGATCGGGCGTATTTGGGGCAAACGGAGGCGCACCCAATAAGCCGTAGGCACCACGATCAACATGCCGAAGATGATGGTCAGCAAGGCCATGAGCATCGAATAGCCGAACGCATACAGGAAGTGAGCGTCCGAAACGACTGATGCATAGGCGTCAAAACTATAGGCGTCGCGACGCATGCGCAGTGAGAATTCCAGCGTACCGATGAGCGGAACGATGAAATAGATAGCGCCGATGACAACAGCGATCCAGGCAAAGAATTTTTGCAGCTTCATTTCTGCCACCGTTCCGCGCGAATACGCATGATGATGTAGATCACATTGGAAATGCCAGTGATGACGATCATGCCGAGCGCCATTGCATAGCCGAGATTGGCGTTGTGCAGCACGTCGCCGCGGATTTGCGCGTAGAGCTGGATCGGGATGATGTTCAGCGAGCTGCCCGTCAGCGCGATGGCCGTTGCGATGGCGCCGAAGGCGTTGGCAAACAGCAGCAGCGTCGTGCCAAGCAGGCTCGGCCAGAGAATGGGGAGCGCCACCATGAGCCAATATTGTCTCGTGGTCGCCCCGAGGATGGATGCGGCTTCACGCCATTCCTTTTTCATGCCGTCCAGCGCCGGCGTGATAATCAGCACCATCAGCGGAATCTGGAAGTACATATAGGTGATGGTCAAGCCGACGAAGCTGTAGAGATTGAAGCCTGTGGAATAGAGATTGAAACCCAACCAATCCCTCATCAGCAGCGTGACGAGGCCCAGGCGACCGATCGTGGCGATGAACGCAAAAGCCAGTGGTACGCCGGCGAAATTTGAGGCGACACCGGAAAAGGTAAGGAAGGCATGGCGCACCCAGGCCGGAAGTCCGCCCATGACCAGCGCCCAGGCCAGATAAAAGCCGATCAACGCGCCGCCGAGCGCCGAGGCGACCGAAACCCTGATGCTGATCCAATAGGAGTCCAAGATGGATTTCGTGAACAGATCGCCGATGTTCTTCAGCGTCAGGCCGCCGTCCGGCGTCAGAAAAGCGCCAGCGATCAGATAGATTGTCGGCAAAATCAGAAACAGCAGCGCGAAGATCAGGAAGGGCGCTATGCCCAGCCAGTCAACGACCACGCGTTTGTTGATCAAGGGCGTGGTGCTGATGGTCGATGTTGTCACGGTGCTCATGATTGGCCCAATCCGCGGCGTCAAAAAACGGAAAACCTCCCCGCCGAAGCGGGGAGGCCAAGTCAGTTGTGATTACTGCACGTTCGAACCGACGACGGAATCCCACTTCGTGGTGATGGCGGTCTTGCCGGCATCCTGTTCTTCTAGCGTCGGGAAGACGGCCTTTTCATAGGCGGCAGCCGGCGGCAGCTTGTCGAGAAGTTCCTGCGGAACCTTCTTATTCTTCGCCAGGTCGTTGAAGCGGATCGGGTGGCAATAGCCCTTCAGCCAGCCGATCTGGCCTTCGTCGGAATAGAGGAATTCCATCCAGAGCTTGGCAGCGTTCGGATGCGGAGCGAAAGCCGAGATCGCCTGGACGTAGACACCAGCGATAACGCCGGAAGCCGGAACAGTGACGTCGACCGGCGGGTTGCCGTTCAGGCTGTCGCGCCAGGAGAGACCGTTGTAGTCCCAGGCGACGACGATCGGGGTTGCACCCTGAGCCAGCGAGGCGGACTTGCCGATGACCGGAACGAAGTTGCCGGCCTTGTTGAGCTTCGCGAAGTAATCGAGACCGGCGGCGCCGATCTTGGCGGCGTCCTTTTCGCCGGCTGCGAGGCCGGCGGCGTAGACGGCCTGAACTGCCTGGTTCGACGTGCGCGGGTCACCAGCGAGCGAAACGGTGTTGGCATATTCCGGCTTCAGGAGGTCAGCCCAGTCCTTCGGCGGGTTCTTCACGACGTCCTTATTGGTGACGAAAGAGAGAACACCGTAGTAGTCGCCGTACCAGTAGCCTTCGGCATCCTTGGCGCTGTCCGGAATGGAATCCCAGGTGGAAACCTTGTACGGCTGCAGCAGGCCTTCCTTCTTGGCCGTCGGGCCGAAAGAGAGACCGACGTCGATCACGTCGGGAGCCTGCGGGCCGGTGTTGCCCTTGTTGGCGCGGATTGCCTCGACTTCATCGCCCGAACCGGCATCCGGATTCAGTTCGTTGACTTCGATGCCGTATTTCGCCTTGAACGCAGCGATCAGGTCGCCATAACCGCACCAGTTGTGGGGCAGGGCGATCGTGGTCAGCGTGCCTTCCTTCTTAGCGGCAGCGATGAGATCGGCGCTCGGTTCTGCGGCCGCGATAGCCGTCGAAGCGACGAGCATCGCCGTAGAAATTGTCAGAAGACGATGAATTTTCGAGATCACTGCATTTCCTCCTTTTGGGTTTTCAGTGTCTGGCGTTGCTGTTAATGACGTTACATGAAGGTTGTGTGACGACTTCAAAGTGTTGCGTTTGCTGAAAACGCAGTCGATTTTTGCTTCTAATCGACAAGTATGACAGTCGCTGTATTTCACACCCTTCACGGACCGTTATTTTCTGTTTTCATTCCCCTTCAACTTAGCTTGCGAAACAGCTTGGTTTGCTCGAAAAGACCTTCCAGTGTCTTCATACGCTCGCTTGTCTCGTCCCATGTCGAGCTTTGTACAGCTTCGATCAGGGCTTCGACGATGAAGAGGGTGACAACCGATGAATCCCAGGCGGACGGCGCCTCGATCTGCACGCGGAACGTGTATTTCGCATGCTTGGCGGCGGGCGTTGCCCACTGGTCGGTGAAGACGATGATTTCCGCGCCACGCCGGCGGGCGGCGGCGGCCAGATTGACCATTTCCTGCTCGTAACGCCTGATATCGAATATGACGAGCAGATCGCCCGGATTCATGTTCAGGACATATTGCGGCCAGGTGCTGGAATTGGAGGAGAGCAGCGTCGTGTTGGGGCGGATGACCTGCATATGGGTGAAGAAATACTCGGCAAGCGCCCCTGTAATGCGCCCGCCCACGAAATAAAGGCCGCGTTTTCTTTCCGACAGCAGCGCGGCAACGCCATCGAAGGTCGCCACGTCGATATCCGACAGGGTCTGTCGCAGGTTGCCCATGATGGCGTCGGCGAAACGATTGAGGATATGCGTGCCTGGCGCGTTGGATGCCCAGCGATCGTGCTTCGTCAGGGGGTTGGAGATCGTTGCCTCGACTTCTTGATGAAGATGGGCCTGGAAGTCCGGATAGCCTTTGTATCCGAGTTTCTGCACCATGCGTGCGACTGTCGGGGTCGAAACCCGCGCATTCTCGGCGACGGTGGTAATGCTGCCCAACCCGGAAACGGGATAATTGTCGAGCAGGCTCTTGGCGAGCTGCTTTTCGGCGCGCGTCAGCGTGTCAAAGCGCGCATTGATTACGTCTGAAACTGTTTTCGACGCATTGTTCACTCGATTTTAGCTCCCCGGAACGGTCTGATGCCGCTTTCCTTGCAGGATATAACAACGCTGTCACATTTCGAGTCAATGTCACAAATGAAGAAATAATTTCAGTTTCCAGTTGACAGCGGCGAAAACCTGAAGAATTCTTTTCTTATAAACATTTTGTTAATCGGCAATGGGGCGTCTCCGATGCTCGCGCAGCAAGGTATTTTGACGAAGGCAGACGGCGATTGCGTTGCGGTCGAAAGACCGGACGGAAGCAGTGCGGTTTTGCTCGTCTGTGAGCATGCCTCCCGCGCGCTTCCAGAACGGTTCGGCGACCTCGGGCTTTCCGTTGAGGCGCTTTCCAGCCATATCGCGTGGGATCCGGGCGCACTCGCGGTTGCAAGGGGAATTTCCGCCGGCTTGAATGCCACCTTGGTTTTTCAGCGCTTCTCCCGGCTGATCTATGATTGCAACAGGCCCCCCGAAAGCGCCGGTGCCATGCCGGAGACGAGCGAGATCTATACGATCCCTGGAAATCAGCACTTGGGCGAGGCGGATAGAAAAGCGCGTACGGAAGGGCTCTACATCCCGTTTCACGATCGCATTCGGGCGCTCTTGAAGGAGCGGGCGGCGCGCGGACAAAAAACCGTGATCGTGACAATCCATAGCTTCACGCCGGTCTATAATGGCAAGCCGCGGGCAGTGGAGCTTGGCATTCTGCATGATGAAGACCGTTGGCTGGCCGATCGCATGCTTGATGCAGCAGCTGAGGCACCGCTCTATCAGACAGAGCGCAATCAGCCTTACGGTCCTCAAGACGGTGTCACCCATACGTTGAAGCTGCATGGGCTCGCCAATGGTCTGCATAACGTAATGATCGAGGTCCGCAACGACCTCATTCGAGATGACGTCGGTCAAGGGGTCATGGCCGATTATCTGACGGGGCTTCTCCAGAGCAGTCTGGAAGCCTGAGCATAAAAGAAAAAGACCCCGGGGAGCAGTTCAACTGCGATCGGGCCGCATGGCGAAATGTCAGCGGTCAATGTGACACATGGTTCTCCGCAATCCCGCGGACGACCGGGCTTTAGGGGGAATGGCATGGCTGATTATACAGAGTCAGACAAGAAGCAGGATGTCCAGATCCTGCACTCCATGGGCTACGCTCAGGAGTTGGAACGGCGGATGAGTTCATTCTCGAATTTCGCCGTGTCCTTCTCGATCATCTGCATTCTATCCGGCGGCATCAATTCGCTGGCTCAAGCGACATCGGGTGCGGGCGGTGCCGCTATTGGTATCGGCTGGCCTGTCGGCTGCTTCATATCGCTCGTCTTCGCTGTGGCGATGGCCCAGATCAGTTCGGCCTATCCGACGGCCGGCGGTCTCTACCACTGGGGCTCGATCCTCGGCAATCGCTTCACCGGCTGGCTGACGGCCTGGTTCAACCTGCTCGGCCTCGTCACCGTCCTCGGCGCCATCAATGTCGGCACCTATTACTTCTTCGTCGGCGCATTCGGCGGCTACTTCAACATGACCGACACCACGCTGGTGCGCATCGTGTTCCTGGTGGTCATCACAGGTCTGCAGGCGCTGGTCAATCACATGGGTATCGGCTTGACGGCGAAGCTGACCGACTTCTCCGGTTATCTGATCTTCGCAACCTCGATCCTTCTGGCGGCTGTTTGCCTGATCGCTGCGCCGTCCTATGATTTTGCGCGGCTTTTCACCTTCACCAACTATTCCGGTCTGGCGACGATTGCTGCCGACGGCTCGGCAACCGGTGCCCCGGTCTGGCCGCAGGTTTCGACTTTCTGGGTCTTCGCGCTCGGCCTTCTGCTGCCGATCTACACGATCACCGGTTATGATGCCTCGGCCCATACGTCGGAAGAGACAGTGAAAGCCGCCCATTCCGTTCCGCGCGGCATGGTGTCGTCGGTTCTGTGGTCGGCGCTCTTCGGCTACATCATGCTTTGCTCGTTTGTGCTGATGCTGCCGAATATGGACGATGCCGCCAAGCAGGGCTGGAACGTGTTCTTCTGGGCAATGGACGCACAGGTCAATCCCATCGTGAAGGACATTCTCTATCTGCTGATCTTCATCAGCCAGTGGCTGTGCGGTCTCGCAACGGTAACCTCGGTTTCGCGCATGATCTTCGCCTTCTCGCGTGACGGCGGTCTGCCGGGATCCAAGGCTCTGTCTCGGGTCAGCCCGAAATACCGCACGCCGGTTTCGGCGATCTGGACTGGGTCGATCCTTTCCGTCCTGTTCGTCTGGGGGTCGTCGCTGGTATCGATCGGCGATACGCCGGTTTACACCATCGTCGTCTCGTGCACCGTCATCTTCCTGTTCTTCTCCTTTGCGATCCCGATCACGCTCGGCCTTTTCGCATGGGGTACGACGAAGTGGGACAAGATGGGCCCTTGGAACCTCGGGGAAGGTCTGTTCAAGCTATTTGCCGTGCTGTCGATCATCGCGATGATCATCATCTTCGTTCTCGGCATTCAGCCGCCGAACGACTGGGCGGGCATTATCACCGTCGGCTTCCTGGTTCTGACGGCCATCGTCTGGTTCGGCTTCGAGCGCCGTCGCTTCAAGGGCCCGCCGATCGGCGATGCCATTGCCAAGCGCAAGGCTGAGATCGCGGCAGCGGAAGCCGCCGTCGGCGAGACGTAAGCGAAGTCTAATCTTTGCGAGCAATGGGGTCGCAGACCTGCGACCCTTTTCACCGGTAGCGACACGGCGGCACGCGCGCGGATTATCCCGCAAGGCGGTATCGTTCGGCAGGCCGACGTTTCAATTCATTGTTCAGGCGGACCAAATTATGAGCAGCAGCTATACGTTCGACGACCTCAAGCGAGATGTGGCCGAAGGGCTCATCGATACGGTTCTGGCATGTCAGGTCGACATGCAGGGCCGGTTGATGGGCAAACGCTTCCAGGCGGAATTCTTCATCGAGAGCGCCTGGAAGGAAACGCATAGCTGCAATTATCTGCAGGCGACCGACATCGAGATGGAGACCGTCTCCGGCTACAAGTCGACGAGCTGGGAGAAGGGTTATGGCGACTATACCATGAAGCCAGACCTTGCCACGCTGCGCCGCATTCCTTGGCTGGAAGGCACGGCGCTCGTCCTTTGCGATGTGCTTGACCATCATACACATGAGGAAGTTGCGCATTCTCCGCGCGCCATTCTGAAGAAGCAGGTGAAGCGATTGGAAGCCATGGGGCTCAAGGCCTACATGGCTTCGGAGCTCGAATTCTTCCTGTTCGACCAGAGCTATGACAGCGCGCGCGAAGCTGGCTATCGCAACATGAAGCTCGCCAGCGGCTATAACGAGGACTACCACATCTTCCAGACCACCAAGGAGGAAGAAGTGATGCGGGCGATCCGCACCGGCCTTCAGGGCGCGGGCATCCCAGTGGAGAATTCGAAGGGCGAGGCTTCGGCGGGGCAAGAGGAAATCAACGTCCGTTACGCCGACGCGCTTGATATGGCCGACCGCCATGCCATCATCAAGAACGGCTGCAAGGAGATCGCCTGGTCGAAGGGCAAGGCAATCACCTTCCTCGCGAAGTGGAATTACGGTGCCGCCGGAAGCTCCTCGCACATCCATCAATCCCTCTGGAGCCTCGACGGAAAGAGCCCGAAGTTCTTCGAAGAAGGCGGCAAATACGGCATGTCGCCGATGATGAAGCACTATGTCGCCGGGCTTCTGACCCATGCCAGCGAGATCACCTATTTCCTGGCGCCCTATATCAATTCCTACAAGCGCTTCATGGCCGGCACCTTCGCGCCGACCAAGGCGATCTGGAGCAAGGATAACCGTACCGCCGGTTACCGCCTGTGCGGCGAGGATACGAAATCGATCCGCATCGAATGCCGTGTCGGGGGCTCGGACCTCAATCCTTACCTGGCTTTTGCGGCTCTGATCGCAGCCGGTATCGATGGTATCGAAAACAAGCTTGAACTCGAGGCGCCGTTTGTCGGCGACGCCTATGGCGCGCGCGAAGTTCGCGAGATACCGCGCACGCTGCGCGATGCCACGACTGCCTTGACGACGTCGAAGATGCTGCGTGCCGCCTTCGGGGATGATGTCATCGATCACTACACCCGCGCTGCCGAATGGGAGCAGGAGGAATACGATCGTCGTGTGACCGATTGGGAAGTGGCGCGCGGATTCGAAAGAGCGTAAGGCTTTTGCGATCTGCCTCCTGCCCGATTTTCATTTTATGATCGGGCAGGGCGCTGGGATGTTTTGTCTGTCCGCCGTTTCTCTTTTGAATGCGGCCCTGCTTGCACAACATCCGGGCAATCAACGGATGACCAAGAAAACAGGAATTCGATCATGACCATGATCACATGCGTCTCTCCGGTGAACGGAGAGGTTTATGCCGAGCGTCCGGCACTGTCGCTGGAAGCTGGCAAGGACGTCGTGGCACGCGCCCGCAAGGCGCAGAAGGATTGGGCGCGTAGTCCGCTGGAGGATCGTGTCCAGCTCGTGCTGAAGGGTGTGGCTCGGCTCAATGAGATGGCCGATGTCGTCGTGCCGGAGCTTGCCTGGCAGATGGGCCGTCCGATCAAGTATGGCGGCGAATATCGCGGCTTCAACGAGCGCTCGAACTATGTAGCCTCGATCGCCGCCGACGCACTGGCACCCTTGGTCGTCGAGGATAGTGCCAATTTCGCCCGCCGCATCGAGCGCGAACCGCATGGCGTGGTCTTTGTCATCGCGCCCTGGAATTATCCCTACATGACGGCCATCAACACGGTCGCCCCGGCGCTAATGGCCGGCAATACCGTCATTCTCAAGCACGCAAGCCAGACACTGCTCGTTGGCGAGCGGCTGGTGCAGGCTTTCGTCGAGGCCGGCGTTCCCACCGATGTCTTCCAGAATGTCTTCCTGGATCATGAAACCACCTCGGCGCTGATTGCCGCCGGCAGCTTCAACTTCGTCAATTTCACCGGCTCCGTCGAAGGCGGCCGGTCGATCGAGCGTGCGGCCGCCGGCACCTTTACCAGCCTTGGCCTCGAGCTTGGCGGCAAGGATCCGGGCTATGTCATGGAAGACGCCGATCTGGACGCCGCCGTCGACACGCTGATGGATGGCGCGACCTATAATTCCGGCCAGTGCTGCTGCGGCATCGAGCGCATCTACGTGCATGAATCGCTCTACGACAATTTTGTCGAGAAGTCGGTTGCCTGGGTTTCGAACTATAAGCTCGGCAATCCGCTGGATCCTGAGACGTCGCTCGGGCCGATGGCGCATAAGCGCTTTGCCAAGGTCGTGCGTGAGCAGATCGCCGATGCGGTTGCCAAGGGCGCCGAGGCGCTGGTCGATCCGAAGCTGTTCCCGGCCGATGACGGCGGCGCCTATCTTGCGCCGCAGGTCCTCGTCAATGTCGATCATTCCATGGCCTTCATGCGCGAAGAAACCTTCGGTCCAGCGGTCGGCATCATGAAGGTGAAGAGCGATGCGGAAGCGCTGGAACTGATGAACGACAGTCCCTACGGTCTGACGGCTTCGCTCTGGACCAAGGATGTCGAGCGCGCCTCACGTATCGGCCGCGAAATCGAAACCGGCACCGTCTTCATGAACCGCGCCGATTATCTCGATCCGGCTCTGTGCTGGACCGGCGTCAAGGAAACCGGCCGCGGCGGCTCGCTGTCGATCATCGGCTTCCACAATCTGACGCGCCCGAAATCCTATCATCTGAAGAAAGTAACAGCATGAGCACTATCTCAGCCAATTGGAGCTATCCGAACGCCTTCAAGCTCGGTCGTGGCCGTATCAAGGAGCTCGCGGACGCCTGCAAGAGCCTGGGCATGAAGAAGCCTCTCCTGATCACCGACCGGGGACTTGCCTCGATGGCGATCACGGCGACGGCCTTGGATATTCTGGAGGATGCAGGTCTCGGTCGCGCCATCTTCGCTGACGTCGATCCGAATCCGAACGAGAAAAATCTCGAAGCTGGCGTGAAAGCGTTTAAGGACGGCGGCCATGATGGCGTCGTCGCCTTCGGCGGCGGCTCCGGCCTCGATCTCGGCAAGTGCGTCGCCTTCATGGTCGGCCAGAGCCGGCCGGTCTGGGATTTCGAAGATATCGGCGACTGGTGGACCCGCGCCAGCGTCGAAGGTATCGCGCCGATCGTCGCCGTACCGACGACCGCCGGCACCGGTTCGGAAGTCGGCCGCGCCAGCGTCATCACCAATTCCGCGACGCATGTGAAGAAGATCATCTTCCATCCGAAATTCCTGCCCGGCGTCGTCATTGCCGATCCGGAGCTGACCGTCGGCATGCCGAAGATCATCACCGCCGGTACTGGCATGGATGCCTTTGCGCATTGCCTGGAAGCCTATTCCTCACCCTTCTACCATCCGATGTCGGCCGGCATCGCGCTGGAAGGCATGCGCCTGGTCAAGGAATTCCTGCCGCGCGCCTATCGTGAGGGAACAGATCTCGAAGCCCGGGCCAACATGATGAGTGCTGCCGCCATGGGCGCCGTCGCCTTCCAGAAGGGGCTCGGCGCCATCCACGCGTTGTCGCATCCGATTGGCGCCGTCTACAACACGCATCACGGCATGACCAATGCTGTCGTCATGCCAGCTGTCCTGCGCTTCAACCGCAAAGCCATCGAAGAAAAGATTGCGCGCGCCGCCGCCTATCTTGGCATTTCGGGTGGTTTCGACGGCTTCTATGATTATGTGCTGAAGCTACGCTCGGAACTCGGCGTGCCGGAAAGCCTCTCGGCTATGGGCATTGCACCTGACCGGATCGACGAACTCTCCGCCATGGCAATCGAAGATCCGAGTGCCGGCGGCAATCCGGTGCCGATGACGCTCGAAAACACGAAGGCTTTGTTCCGCGACTGCTTCTGATACGCCGCCGAACTACCTGACGCGCCGGATGAAAAATAGCGGTGCGTTTGATATTTCAAGACAAAGAAAAAGCCGCCGAGTTTTCCCGGCGGCTTTTTTGTGTAAGCATGTCTGGCAATCAGTCTACGAATTCGACGACGACGCCGGGCTTGACCATTTTCGCGAGCTCAGTCGCATCCCAATTGGTGAGACGGACACAGCCGTGGCTCTGCGACTTGCCGATCCGCGAGGGATCCGGCGTGCCGTGGATGCCATAGGTCGGTTTCGACAGGGCCATCCAGACCGTACCGACCGGGCCGTTCGGGCCAGGCGGAATGTTCAGAACCTTGTCGTTGGCGCCCTGCTGGAAGTTGATCTTTGGATTGTAGGTATAGCCAGGATTGAAGGCGACGCGCTCGACTGTGACAGTGCCTGACGGCGAGGGCGTGTCTGCGGAACCAATGCTGGCCGGGTAGGCTGCGATCAGCGTGCCGTTGGCATCATAGGCGAAAACCTGCTTGCGGCCCTTATCAGCCAGGATCTTGGCAACTGTGCCGGTCTTGCCGGGGCCTGTATTGACGACCTTGATGATGCTGCCGGGCACGGTGAAATCGACGCCGGGGTTGAGCGCCTTCAGGTAGCCTTCATCCATATGAAAGCGCTCCGCCAGCATTTCGGTCGTCGACGTGTAGCCGAGGGAAGGCATCTGGGACTTCGCGGCATAGTCCTCAGGGATCGAAGCGACGTAGGGGCCTGCGGCGTCGGCAGCGGTGATCGTATAGTTGACGATCGGCATGCCGCCGGACATGCGCAGCTGTTCGAGGATCGCGTCGGTATTGTTGGGGTCGAGCGTTTGCCCGGTCATCTGCTGATAGGCATAGATCGCCTTGGTGACGTTTGCGCCCATGCGGCCGTCGATCGCACCAGGCGAAATACCCTGCCGCGCGAGGAAGACCTCCAGCGCGGTAATCTCCATCTTCGACTTGCCCTTGAGCGTGATGACGGGTTCGGCCGGTGGTGGCTTGTTGACGATATCAGGTGCGCCCTGTTGCGGATCGATTGACGCGTAATCACTGCCGTTCTGGTTCGCCTGGCCCCGGTTCTGGCCTGGTAAGGGCTGATTGTCGAGCGGCTGGCGCTGGATATCGCTGTCACGCGGAATGCCGCCGGTGATCACGCTACGATCCTGCTGACCGTAACCATTATCGGGAGCGCCGTCGTAATTTCCGTAGCTGTCGGTACGATACTGACGATAGTCCTGGTAGTTGCCGTTGTTGGAAAGCTGCGTATCGCCATAGCGGCTGCCGTTATCAGCGTAGCTGTCGCGAGCGGGCGCGCGGGGATAATAGGTGCTGGCCTTCATCTCCGTGGCGACGATATTGCCATAGGCATCGATCAGAACCCGGCGGCCGCGTCCGTCGCGCGCCATGGAATATCCACCACCATAAGGATACTGATCAAGAATCCGACCGTCGGGAGTGACGAGAACCGTGTTGCCGTTGCTGCTGCGATAATATTGCGCCTGCGCATCGGTGAGGGCGAGCGCAGATACAGCGGCAGTCGTTGCCAGGGCAAAACTCAATTTTACGAACCGGTTCACGTCTGTCGAATCCTCGGGATAGTCGTTCGGCTGACACACACATGGCAATTTTGACGCCAGTATGGAGATTTAGATTATCATGCTGAATAAAATATAAAAATTTATGTGATCAAGGCTTCAAGTTAAGATTTGGTAAGCCAAATAACCGTTTATTTCAGTCGCGCGCCACCTTGGGACAGCACCTGCGCTCGGCGCCGATCAGGGAGGATTTTAGGGATGATGGATTTTTCTGCGGCCAAGGGGCCGAAATTGACGCTGGACGAGGGTTCTGTGCTGGATATCGGCGCCTGCATCGTCGAGGGCAACAATCTCGCGCCCGGAAGTGCCGTTCCCGACGATGGCGATCCGCGTATCAGTCATTCCGTGGAAGGCTTCCTCTTCACCTGCGGGCCGGATCATATCCGCCATCCAGAGCCGATGTCCGGCGCCTATGAAGGCAAGCGCTATCCGCTGCATGGTTCCTTCTCGTCTCATCCAGCCAAAATTCTCTGGACCAAATTCGAGAATGGTAACGCGGAATGCCGCGCCGATATCGATGTCATCACAGCCGAACGCCGCACCGCAAGGCTGGAACGTCTTTGGCGGATCGATGGCGCAACCGGCGAAGTCTCGCTTGCCGACCGCATCGTCAATACGAGTACCGAGGCGATGCCGGTCTTTTTGATGTACCATATGAATATCGGCGGCAAATGGTTCGATAGCGGCACGCGCCTTGCCGGACAGATGCTGGAGAATGGCGGCTTTCCCTGGACCTTCGGCGAAGAGGGCGGTGATATCTTCTGCGTGCCGGCGCAGGAAAAGGGCGAGGATTGGGCAGAGATCAGCCTCGGACCCATCGCGGCCATTGGTGGGAAGACTCTGAGGGTGCGGTTCGGAACGGACACGCTGCCGTTTCTGCAGGTCTGGCGCAATCAGCGCGCGCCTGCCCATGTGCTTGGCATCGAGCCGGTTTCGCATCGGTGGGTCTCTCGCGAGGAGCTCGAGGAAGCAGGCGAATTCAATATTCTCCAGCCCGGCGAAGCCCGCAATTTCATGCTCAATTTTGCCTTCGTTTGAGAGCGCCCCGCGGTTGACGCTTGGCCTGTGGCGGCGTAGATCAAGGCCACAGTTTTAGAGAGGACATGAACCATGGATATCCGCCCGATCGACGATGAATACTCGGTATCCGGCCAGATTACCGTTGAGGATCTCGACCAGATCAAGGCTCTGGGGTTCAAGTCCATCGTTTGCCATCGCCCCGATGGCGAAAGCCCGGATCAGACGTCGTTCGGCGTCATCGAGGCCCGTGCCAAGGAACTCGGCCTGGAGATTACCCATGTACCCGTCGGCCCGATGGGCGTGACCGAAGAGGCCGTGCAGGGCATGGTCGATGCGCTGGACGAGTTTCCGCGCCCGATGCTTGGCTACTGCCGCTCGGGCGCACGCTCGACGGCGATCTATCAGAAGACGCATCACATTCGCGGCTGAACGGGTCCTTCCCCGGCCTTTTGATTGAGGGCAGACCCTGGGTCATCCCTTTTACCTATCGAAGAACAACACCAGGAGAAAACCATGAGCATCAAGCGCATCGACGTTGGCGCCCGCATGAGCGGCGCTGTCATCCATGGCAACACCGTCTATCTCGCCGGTCAGGTTGGTGAAGGCGAAAGCGTCACCGATCAGTGCAAGTCGGCACTCGCCGAAGTCGACCGCCTGCTGGGTGCTGCCGGCACCAACAAGTCGAAGATCCTGCAGACGCTCATCTACCTCTCCGACATTTCCTACTTCGCCGAAATGAACGCCGCCTGGGAAGCATGGGTCGATCCGGCCAACACGCCGGCCCGTGCGACCAGCGAAGCTAAGCTCGCAGCGCCGAAGTACAAGGTCGAATTCATCGTAACGGCAGCACTCGACTAAGTCGGGCCGGCGTATTTTTGAAAGGCCGGTGGGCTCGCGCTCATCGGCCTTTTGTTTGCGCAATTTCCGTCAGGGTGCGGGAGGGCGTGATCGCTTCCGGGTCGAGCGCGATCTCGATGATGGCCGGTTTGCCGCTGGCGCGCGCCCGCTCGAAGGCCGGGCCAAACTCTTCCGTCGCTTTCACCGTCTCGCCGTGGCCGCCATAGGCGCGGGCAAGGGCCGCGAAATCAGGATTGTCGAGTGTCGTGGCGCTGACACGGCCGGGATATTCCCGCTCTTGATGCATGCGGATGGTGCCGTACATGCCATTATTGATGACCAGGGCGATCAGTGGGAGGCCGTATTGAACGGCGGTCGCAAATTCCTGGCCATGCATCATGAAACAGCCGTCGCCGGCAAAGCAGATCACTTCGCGCTCGGGAAAGAGCTGTTTCGCGGCAACCGCAGCCGGCAGGCCATAGCCCATCGAGCCGGAGGTAGGCGCTGCCTGCGTGTTGAAACGGCGGAAGCGATGGAAGCGGTGCAGCCAGGTCGCGTAGTTGCCGGCACCGTTGGTGAAGATCGCATCATCGGCCGTATTTGCTTCGATCCAGTCCATGATGCGGCCCATATGGACGGCGCCGGGGCACTGTTGCGGTGTCTTTGACCAGGCAAGATAGGCCGCGTGCATGTGTTCCGTACGCTCGGCCCATGGTGTCGCGGTTGGCGCATCGAGCTCCGCGAGAGCCTCAACGAAATCCGCCGGGCTGGCACAGATCGCCAGGTCCGGACGATAGACGCGGCCAAGTTCCGAGGGATCGGCATGGACGTGGACAAGCTGCTGGCGCGGGTAGGGGATATCGACCAGTGTGTAGCCGGAGGACGGCATTTCGGAGAGGCGGCCGCCGAGAAGAATCAGTAGGTCCGCTTCCTTGATTTCCCTTGCCAGCGCTGGATTGATGCCGATGCCGACATCCCCGGCATAATTGGGATGCAGATGATCGAACAGCATCTGCCGCCGGAAGGAGCAACCGACCGGCAGTTTGAAACGCTCCGCGAATTGCTTGATGCCGGCAACCGCTTCCTCGTTCCAGCGCGTGCCGCCGAGAATGACCATCGGTCGCTGCGCAGTCGCAAGGCGCTGGCGGAGATCGGCAAGCTGGTGGCGGCCCGGATGAGCGGCAACAGGGGCATAGGGCAGCGCTTGCGGCGCGTCGACCTCATCGCGCAGCATGTCCTCGGGCAGGGTCAGCACCACGGGACCGGGGCGACCCGATGTTGCTACAGCGAAGGCGCGGGTGACGAATTCCGGGATGCGGGCGGCATCGTCGATCTCTCCGACCCATTTGGCGAATTCGGTAAAGGCCCTGCGAAACTCCACCTCCTGAAAGGCTTCGCGTTCGCGGGCATCACGCTGGACCTGACCGATGAACAGGATCATCGGGATCGAATCCTGCCGTGCAATATGAAGGCCGGCGGAGGCGTTTGTGGCACCTGGGCCGCGGGTGACCATGCAGATGCCGGGTTCGCCGGTCAATTGGCCCCAAGTATCCGCCATCATTGCCGCGCCGCCCTCCTGGCGGCAAACGAGCACCTTGATATCGCTGTCATGCAGGGCATCGAGCACGGCGAGAAAGCTCTCGCCCGGTACGCAGGAAATGCGCTGCACGCCATTGGCCTTCAAAGCCTCGACGATGAGTTGCCCGCCCGTTCGCTTCATGTCCCCGCCTTTCCCTCCAGTTCGGCCAATTCAGCCAGAACTTCCTCCTGATGTTCGCCGAGGCGCGGGCTTGGCCGCGTATAGACCAACGGCGTTTCCGACAGCACGATCGGCGTGCGCACGCTCGGAATGACGGTGCCGGCGCTATCCTCCAGATCGATCCTCAGGCCGCGTGCCACAATCTGCGGATCGGCGAACATGTCCTCGATCGTATTGATGGCACCGGCCGGAACGGCGTTGGCCGCGCAGGCTTTCAGCAGCTCCGCCTTGTTCCACTTCAGCGTCTCCGCCGAGATGAAAACCCGAACCTCGTTGCGGTTGGCAACGCGGGCCTTGTTCGTCGCATAGCGCTCGTCGTTGGCATGGGTTTCCACTCCGAGAATGGCGCACAGGCGCCGGAACTGTCCATCATTGCCGACAGCAAGGATGAGATAGCCATCGGCGGTGGGCACGACTTCATAGGGTGAGATATTCGGATGAGCGTTGCCGAGCCGTACGGGCGGCTTGCCGGAGATCAGATAGTTCATGTTCTGGTTGGCGAGCACGGCCGATTGCACATCGAGCAGCGCCATGTCGATGAGTTGTCCTTCCCCTGTCTTCAGAGCGTGGATCAGGGCGGCTTCGATTGCCGAGACGGCATAGATGCCGGTAAAGATATCCGCGATCGCAACACCGGCTTTCATCGGCTGTCCGTCCGGTTCGCCTGTGATCGACATGAAGCCGGACATGCCCTGGACGATATAGTCATAGCCGGCGAGACTGGCATAGGGTCCGGTCTGGCCGAAGCCGGTAATCGAACAATAGACGATCCGGGGATTGATCTTCTTCAGGCTTTCATAATCCAGCCCGTACTTTACCAAGCCGCCGAGCTTGAAATTCTCGATCACCACATCCGCCGTCTTCACCAGCCGGCGTACCAGCTCTTGGCCTTCCTGGGTCTTGAGATCGGCGATTACCGAGCGCTTGCCGCGATTGGCGGAGTGATAATAGGCAGCGGAGAGATTTTCGCCATCCTTGCCCTCGACGAAGGGCGGCCCCCATTGGCGGGTGTCGTCGCCGCCGTCGGGATTTTCCACCTTGATGACATCGGCGCCGAGATCGGCCAGCATCTGCCCCGCCCAGGGACCGGCAAGCACGCGGGCAAGCTCAATGACACGAATACCGGAAAGGGGAGGTTTCTTGGTTTTCTGGTCTGTCATGTCTGTCCGCTCTCCCGCTTAGGGCGTGAATGCTGTTTCAGATGTATCGGATACGGGTTTGGAAGCAAAGCGCCGCTCGCGCCAGAGAATATAAAGCCCCGAGCCGATGATGATGAGGATGCCGAGCCATTTGATCGCATCCGGGAAATTGTCGAAGACGAGCCAGCCGAAGATCGTTGCCGAAACGATCTCGAAATACTGCAGCGGCGCGAGCGTCGAAGCTTGTACTGCGCGATAGGCATAGACTGTTAGGATGCCGGAGGCGGCCGCAGTCGCGCCGACGCCGAGCAAATAGAGCATTGCTGTCAGATCTGGAATAACCGGATAAAGGATTACAGATCCCGTCGCCTTGCCGATGCCAAGCAAGATCAGACTGAAGCCTATACCCCATAGTCCCGTTTGGAACTGCAGCGGCCACGCATCTTCGGTGTGGGAGACGACGCGCGTGATCATCACATAAACCGCAACGCAGAGTGCCGTGACGACGGGCAGCAGGGCAACGAAACCGACTTCCTGAAAGCTCGGCTGGATGATCAGCATGGCACCAAGAAAGCCGACTGCGCAGGCCGTGTAACGACGCCAGCCAATGGTTTCCTTGAGGAATATACTGCTGAGGATGGTGAGCATCATCGGCTCGACGAAAAAGATGGCAATGGCATCGGCCACTTCCATGACTTGCAGCGCGGTCACGAACGAGACCATGGACAGCGTTAAAAGGGCGGCGCGGATCGCGTGCACGCCGCTATGGCGCCACGACCATACGCCCCACTGTCCGCGCAAGGCCATCATGGGCAGGGCAAAGAGCGACTGAAAGATGAAGCGTGCAGCGGTGACTTCCGCCGGCGGAATGGTGGTTGCCGCGAGTTTGGAGAAGATATCCATGACCGGCGAGAGGACGACGGATAAAAACATCATCGACAGGCCGAAGGTCAGCTCAGATTGCTGCAATCGGACCGAGGAGCCGCTGGGGGTGTTCATTGCAGAATTTCCTTGAGAATCAGGTCTTTGCTACCGCCGTTCTGCACCAGTCGGCAAAGCGGGAGATAGCTTCCTCGGCACCGATTTCGTTAAGCGTCTCGTGCCGCATGTCGGGATAGATCTCGGTGGTGATACGAGAGAAGCCGGCTTTTTTCAAATGCTTTGCCAGCCAGGAAATCGCTTTCGCATTGTCGGTTGCCGGATCCTTGCCGCCGCCGACGAGATGAATCGGCATATCGCGGCGGAGACGATCGAGATGCGCCTTCTGTGGTGCGCGGAAGGTAAGTTCGAACAGGTCGAGCCAGAGCGAGACCGAGGCATCGAAGCCGCAAAGCGGATCAGCGATATATTTGTCCACCTGCCCAGGAATACGCGAGAGCCAGTCGAAATCCGTGCGACGGTTGCTGATCGATTTACCCCAGGTGCCGAAGGTCAGTTTCGGCAGCGGCCCGCTCGGGACGTCCGATCCCTTGAACATGCGCTCCGTTTTCAAGATGAGCTGGGCGGCGCGGCCGGCGAGTCCCGGATTAAAATTGGAATTCCAGACGGTGACCGCATCGAACTTGTCCGAATGCGTGACGACGGTGTTCAGGCTGATCAATCCACCCATGGAATGCCCGAAAAGGATGATCGGCAGGCCGGGATGGGTACTTGCGGCAAGCTCGCGCATGGCGAGCACATCGGTGATCACCTGTTCGACACCATTTCTCCGGGCAAAGCGGCCGATCGGCGCGTCAGGGGCGGTGGTCTCGCCATGGCCGCGATGATCGTGGGCATAGACATGGAAGCCTTGGCCCGCCATCGCATCGGCAAAGGCCCCGTATCGGCGGGAATGCTCGGCAAGACCGTGCGATATCAGCAGGACGCCGCGAGCATCGGTTGCCGCCGGCAAATGATGGTAGGCAAGGGTAGCGCCCGTCGGACTTTTCAGGCGCTTCGTCTCGGCGAACATATATTCGTTCCTCCCCAGTTGGACGAAAGGTTATCATCCGCCCGATTGCAATGGATAGGTAGTAAAGCTCACAGAAATAAATCTTTCCGAGCGCTGCGATTCAGGATTGCGCCCGCTCGCTCAAACTGCTTATTTGTTCCTATAATGTTCTAGTTGGAGGTACGCATGAAGCAGTGGCTTCGGGTATTTACGGTTGTGCTCGTTTCGGTCGGGGCGGCGGCAAGCGCTATGGCGCAGGAGCATAGCCGTGGACGGACGCGCTTTATCCTGGCGGCAAGCTGGGAGCCGGCATTTTGTCAGACGAACCAGAAGAAGGCGGAATGCCGAAACCAGTCGTCGAACAATCATGACGCGACGAATTTCTCCCTGCATGGTCTCTGGCCGATGCGGCAGGAATATTGCGATGTTTCCGAGGATCTGAAACAGGCGGATCGTGGCCGTGACTGGAAGGACCTGCCGGCGGTACAGCTTTCCCAAGACGTGAAGGTAAAGCTTGACAAGGTAATGCCGGGCACACAGTCGGGCCTGGAAAGGCATGAATGGATCAAGCACGGCACCTGCACGAAGCTGAGTGCGGATCAATATTTCTCCATCGCCGCTGGCCTGATCGCCGAGCTCAATACATCTGCTGTGCGCGATCTCTTCGCGCAAAATATCGGCAAGGAGCTGGATGCCGAGAGCATCAAGGCTGCTTTTGACCAGAGTTTCGGCGAGGGCGCCAATGCCCGCATCAAGATGAGCTGCCGCCGTGTTGGCGATGTCAGGATGATTTCAGAGCTGACCATCGGCCTCTCGGAGGATGCGATCGATCCGCAACAAGGCAGTGAGCTGCGGCTCGCCAAACTGATCCAAGGTGCCGGCAGCACCTCCTTCGGCTGCGACCGGGGCGTGGTGGACGCGGCCGGCTTCTGAGAAAATACGGCTTTTCTGACGCGGATAATGCCCTCGGACGAGGTTTCGCCGTTGCCCGAGGGCAGGGTTTCCCCTACATAGCGGCACAACTCGCAACGCTATTCGTCCGTGGAGCAACCCAAGCTATGGCACGTCAGTTCATTTATCATATGGCCGGTCTGAATAAGTCCTATGGCGCCAAGAAAATTCTCGAGAATATCCATCTCTCCTTCTACCCCGATGCCAAGATCGGTATTCTCGGTCCGAACGGTGCAGGTAAGTCGACCGTGCTACGCATCATGGCCGGCCTCGACAAGGAATATACCGGCGAAGCCTGGCTCGCGGAAGGCGCCACCATCGGCTATCTGCCGCAGGAGCCGCAGCTCGATCCCAACAAGACGGTTTTCGAAAACGTCATGGAAGGCGTTGCCAAGAAAACCGAAATCCTCAATCGCTACAACGAATTGATGATGAACTATTCCGACGAGACGGCGGAAGAGGGCGCTAAGCTCCAGGACATCATCGACAGCCAGAACCTCTGGGATCTGGAAAGCCAGGTGGAAATGGCGATGGACGCATTGCGCTGCCCGCCGCGCGATGCCGAAGTCACCAGCCTTTCCGGCGGTGAGCGCCGCCGTATCGCACTTTGCCGCCTGCTTCTCTCGCAGCCGGACCTGCTGCTGCTCGACGAACCGACCAACCATCTCGACGCTGAGACCATTGCCTGGCTGGAAAAGCACCTGCGCGACTATCCGGGTGCAGTGATGATGATCACCCACGACCGCTACTTCCTCGACAATGTTACCGGCTGGATTCTCGAACTCGACCGCGGCCGCGGCATTCCATACGAAGGCAACTACTCCGCCTATCTGCAGGCCAAGGCCAAGCGCATGCTGCAGGAAGCCCGCGAAGAAGCTGGCCGCCAGAAGGCGATCAGCCGCGAACAGGAATGGATCGCCTCCAGCCCCAAGGCCCGTCAGGCCAAGTCCAAGGCGCGTATCAACGCTTACGAACAGCTGGTCGATGCTGCTGAAAATCAGCGTCCCGGTGATGCGCAGATCATCATTCCGGTCAGCGAGCGTCTCGGCCAGGTGGTGATCGAGATGGAGGGCATCACCAAGGGCTTCGAAGGCCGTACGCTGATCAACGATCTGTCGATCAAGCTGCCGCCCGGCGGCATCGTCGGCATCATCGGCCCGAACGGCGCCGGCAAGACGACCCTGTTCAAGATGATCACCGGCCAGGAAAAGCCGGATTCCGGCTCGATCCGCATCGGCGAGACGGTGCATCTCAGCTATGTCGACCAGAGCCGCGACGCGCTTGATGGCAATAAGACGGTATGGGAGGAAATCTCCGGCGGCGCCGAAATCATCAAGCTCGGCAAGTTCGACATGAACTCGCGCGCCTATTGCGGCGCCTTTAACTTCAAGGGCGGCGACCAGCAGCAGAAGGTCGGCAGTCTCTCTGGCGGCCAGCGCAACCGCGTGCACCTGGCCAAGATGCTGAAGTCCGGCGGCAACGTGCTTCTGCTCGACGAACCGACCAACGACCTCGATACGGAAACGCTGGGGGCGCTGGAAAGCGCGCTCGAAAACTTCGCCGGCTGCGCGATCATCATCAGCCACGATCGCATGTTCCTCGACCGCCTGGCCACGCATATCCTAGCCTTTGAAGGTGACGGCCATGTCGAATGGTTCGAAGGCAATTTCGAAGATTACGAACAGGACAAGGTCCGCCGCCTCGGTCCCGATGCTCTCAATCCGGGCAGCCAAGCACACAAGCGCCTGACACGATAAGTTTGCTGTCTTTCCGTCATGGGGAACCCCGGCACGTCCGGGGTTTTTCTTTGCCTTGGGATAGGGCGCAGATATTCCCCAGCCGACAAAAACTAACAGATTTCCGACGCCCGGCCGGCGTCTTCGGTGATTAGCCCTTGCAGAGTTCATTCAAATCACATAAAGATATCTTTATATCTTGATTGGGTGCGAAATGACGGATCTGGTTAAACTCGGCTTGGATGACGTAGTAGACGTGCTGAAGGCGGTCGGCGAGCCGACTAGGCTGCGTCTTCTGGCGCTTCTCGCTGCCGGCGATCTCACGGTGACTGATCTTACCGAAATACTTGGCCAGTCGCAGCCGCGCATTTCCCGGCATTTGAAGCTGCTCGGTGAAGCCGGTCTGATTGATCGTTATCAGGAAGGCGCCTGGGCTTACTTCCGGCTGAAGCAGGAGGGCAAGGCCGTGACGCTGGCCCGCAGCCTGCTGCGCCATACCGCCGAAAAGGATACGGTGCTGCTGCGTGACGGGGAACGTCTCGCCTCCGTAAAGCGTGTTCGCGCCGAGCGCGCCCAGGCCTATTTCAGCCGGAATGCCGCCGAGTGGGATGAGTTGCGTCGCCTCCATGTCGCCGACGAGGATGTCGACAAGGCGCTGATCGATCTCATCGGTCCGCAGCCGATCGACTCCTTCCTCGATCTCGGCACGGGTACGGGCCGGATGCTGCAGCTCCTGGCCGGCCACTATCGCCGCGCCGTCGGCATCGATGCCAGCCGGGACATGCTGGCCGTTGCCCGCGCCAATCTCGACCGGGCCAATATCACCGCCGCCTCGGTGCGGCATGGCGATATTTTCAACCTGCCGCTCGAGCAGCAGGATTTCGATCTCATTACCATCCATCAGGTGCTGCACTTCCTTGATCAGCCGGAGGTTGCCATTAATGAGGCGGCGCGAATGCTGCGGCCCGGCGGCCGGCTTGTCATCATCGACCTCGCGCCGCACGGGCTTGAATATCTGCGTGACGAGCATGCGCATCTGCGTCTCGGCTTCTCGCATCAGACCATGTCGGATTGGCTGAAACTGGCGGGGCTGGATGTGGAGCGCGTGCAGGATCTTCATTCGGGGAGGGAAGGCGGTCAGGCGCTGACCGTGACCATCTGGCTGGCGCGCGACCCGCGGTTGCTGATTGCGTCCGACCAGGGCCACCAGTCATCCCCCATTTTTGCCGGGAGAGTATGATATGTCTTCGAGCTCAGAAAGCCATAACGCGGGTATCCGCATCTCCTTTGAGTTCTTTCCTCCGAAGTCGGAGGAGGCCGAGCAGCAGCTGTGGAACACCGTCGAGGAGCTCAGCGATTGGGACGTTGAGTTTGTTTCGGTTACGTATGGGGCAGGCGGTTCGACCAAAGCGCCGACGCTTTCTGCCGTGCGTAAGATGATCCATGAGACGCCGTTCACGACCGCATCGCATCTGACCTGCGTAGGTGCCACGCGTGAGGACACGCATCGGGTGATCGACGAGTTTCTGGCTACCGGCGTTCGCCGTTTCGTCGCGCTGCGCGGCGATCCGCCGGGTGGTGTCGGCGCGGCCTATCAGCCTCATCCGGGCGGCTATGCCAATGCTGCGGAACTGGTGCAGGCTTTGCGCGAGCGCGGCGATTTTGATATTTCCGTCTCTGCCTATCCTGAAAAGCATCCGGAAAGCCGCGATACGGCAGCCGATATCGATATGCTGAAGCGCAAGGCGGACAATGGTGCCGACCGGGCCCTGACGCAGTTCTTCTTCGATAATGATGCCTTCGAGCGTTATCACGATCGCGTTCGCGCCGCCGGCATCAGGATTCCCGTTGTGCCGGGCATCATGCCGATCCAGAACCTGACGCAACTCAAGCGCTTCGCCGGCGCCTGCGGCACGAATATTCCGGCCTGGCTGGACGAGCGTTTTGATGGTTTGGACGAGGATGTCGAGGAGCGCGCCAAGGTCGCAGCTGATGTGGCCGCCGAGCAGATCCAGGATCTGGTGCGCCGTGGTATTCACGAGTTTCATCTCTATACGATGAATCGTTCGGCACTGGTTTCCGCCGTGCTTGAACGGCTGGGCCTTGAGCGCAAGGTGGATGCGCGGGCCGGGGCGGCCGCCTAAAGTACGTCGCGCGAACTCATGAAAAAGCGCATGTCCGGCGGGGCATGCGCTTTTCTAATGAAACAGAGGTTTTGTTAGCTTTTCGGAGTTTGGTCGTTTGCGTATTTCGCCGAAGCCGTCAGATGAAGAGCATCGTCACGACGAAAGCGAAGGCCGCACCGACCACTAGGACGTTGATGGATCGCGTTAATCCCATGTCTTCCTCCTCAGTCAGCCGTTAAATTTTATGTCGAAAATGTGTTGCTTGGAAAGAACATTCGATGCTGCGGCGCGGTATCGAATTCGCGGTGTGATTCATGAGCTTTCGGCAACATTTTGATATTGCGTTATAAATGTCGATTGCTGGCTCGATGACGGGCTGTGAATAAATATTAATATGTTGTGACTGCGGACCATCTGAATGGAGCAGGAGATCATATTTCCCGCGTTTTGACGCCGCGTTTCATCCACATGAAAAGCCGCCCATCGAGGACGAGCAGACCTGCGGCGATGAGCAGCATGCCAGCGATTTCGGTCGGCCCCATTCGCTCGCCGAGAAAGAGGAAGCCGAGCAATAACGCGCTCGGCGGCACGAGCAGAGTGACGAGGGAGGTGTTGGTGGCGCCTGCAAGTTCGATGATGCGAAAATAGAGGATGTAGGCGAAAGCAGTCGACAGCAGCGCCAGGCCGAGAATGGCTGCAATTGCCGTCACCGGCGGGGTGGCAAGCATCCAAGGTTGATCGATCACCAGCGCAACCGGCAGCATGATGAGCGAGGAGCCTGTCAACTGGCCCGCTGCCACAACCGGCGGCGCGATGCCCTTGAAGCGTTTGGCATAAATCGCTGCAAATCCGTAGGAGATTGCTGCCAAGATCGGCAATAAGAGTGCCCAGAGGGGGACCGAGCCGCCGCTGGTAACGCTCGGTCCGAGCAACACGATCGTTCCGAGAAGGCCGGTGAGGCAGCCGACCAGCTTGGCCGATGTCAGGCGCTCATCCGTTGTTAGCTGATTGCCGATCAACACGGTCCACATCGGCGTCGTCGCGTTCAGGATGGATGCGAGCCCGGCACCCATTTGCGTCTGGCCGCAGAAGATCAGCGTATGCGGTATCGCATTGTTGATTAAGCCCAGCAGCAAAAATTGCGGCCAATAGCGGCGCAGGGACTGATAGATGTTGAGGCGACCAGCCAGATAGAGATGCAATGCCACGGCTGCCAGCGAAAGGCGCAGAAAGACGAGCGTGAAGGGCGGCACATGATGAACGGCGATACGGGCGAAGAAGAACGAACCACCCCAGATCAATCCGAGCAATAGCAGCAGGCCCCAGGTCGAGGCGTTCATTCGATGTTGGCCGTTCATGGCATTCTCCTCTTTCGATGCATCTAAACCGGAAGAGTGCGGGTTCTCCACCCGTTTCTTGCTATTTTGCCCATGGGCGTGAGGGGAGCAGATACAAAAAAGGCGGCCTGGAGCCGCCTTTTTCGATCGATATATGGAGGAAATCAGAGTGCGTTGAGCAGTGCTGTCGTTGCCCAGCCATCGGCCGGCATACCCAGGCGGAACTGTTCCTTCTGGATCGCGACACGCGTGCCGGAGCCGAGGATGCCATCAATCTTGCCGACGTCGTAGCCGCGGGCCACGAGCTTAGTCTGAAGCGCCTTCATGTCTACATCGTTCAGGCCCGGCTCGGGATTGCCCTTGTTATAGGGCGGGGCGCCGGCAAAGCGCGTCGCGAAATAGGCGGCCGAGGTCGTGTAGATAAACGACTGGTTCCAGCCGAGATAGGTATTGTAGTTCGGATAGGTCAGGAAGGCAGGCCCCTTGCGACCCTGTGGCAGGATGAGAGCAGCCGGCAGGGAGCCGAAGCTCGTATTGCCGTCGCGGGGGGTGACGCCGAGCTTGAACCAATCGCCCGCGGTCAGCGGGCCGCCGATGCCGGATTTTTCCCAGGGAAGATTGTCCGGAACCGTCACCTCCTGCAGCCAGGGCTGACCGCGCTGGAAGCCGAGATGCTGGAGGAATCGCGCTGTCGTCAGAATGACGTCAGGTGCGCTGGTCTTGAGGTTGACATGGCCGTCGCCATCGCCATCCGTGCCATAAGCGATGATATCGGGCGGCAGCATTTGTGTCTGGCCGATTTCGCCGGCCCACGCACCCGTCGTCGTTGCCGGGTCGACATCGCCGCGCTGGACGAGCTCGATCAGCGCGATCAGGCGCGGGCGGAAGAAGTCCGGCCGGCGGCAATCATGCGAGAGAGTGACCAGCGCGTTGCGGGTGTTGAAATTGCCCTGGACGGCGCCGAAATCGGTTTCCATCGCCCAGAAGGCGGTGATGACGCCGGGAGGCACGCCATAGTCCTGTTCGGCCTTGGCGAAGATGTCGGCATATTGCTTCATCTTCTGGCGGCCGATGTCGAGGCGACCCTGGCTGACGGTGCGCTGGGAGAATTCGAGGAAGGTTTGACGGAAGACGCCCTGGCTGCGGTCCATGGCAAGAACCTTCTGGTCGATCTGGGCGCCGGCGAGCGTCTTGTCGGCAGCTGCAGCATCCGCGCCGTCCGCAATCGCTTCGGCCTTCACGCCGGCCAGAAATGTCGTGAGATCGCCGCCGCAGGCTACTTTTGGAGTGGCATCGCTGCTCGCGGGCGGCACCGTTGCCGGAACCGCGCTTTGAGCCAATGCCGTACCGGTCATGGCTGAGGCGAAGAGCAACGCGAGAGCGCCGCGTCGAATGGTGTGACGATCCATGAGCGATCCTTCCTAGTGATAGAATAGGGTCGCTTTCACAGAAGATTGTGACATAAGCAAGAGTGAAATGGGCTCAGTATTAAGAATTTCCCTGCTTCTCTACTGCGGCCACCCAGTTTTGCCAGTTCTGCTCAGAACCGCCGAAAACATTGATGTCTGTCGGGCCTTTGATCCCCGGAATGACCCCCGTAGATGTGTATTGCCAGAAAGCCCAGTTGCGACCTGCGTAAGTCTCTTTCGGGTGCTTGGCGACGGATCGGACCCAGAAATGATAGTCCTGGAAATAGCCGACTAGATTTTCACGATGGAAGTCGACCGAAGTATAGATGATCGGGCGCTTGCCGTAATAGGCCTGCAGGCGATCCATAAAGCGTTTGATCTCGCTACGTACGGTCTCGGGAGCTGGTCTGGTCTTGCAGGTGGGGGAGCCGGGATTCCATTCGACGTCGACGACGGGCGGAAGCGCCATGGCATCCCTCGGCACGTTACGGATGAACCAATCGGCCTGCTCATCGGCAGTGGAGCAGAAATAGAAGAAATGATAAGGCGCATGCAGAAGTCCCGCGGCGCTCGCTTCATTCCAATATTCAGTGAAACGCGGATCGATCCGGTCCTTGCCTTCTGTCGCCTTGATGAAGACGAAAGCCACGCCAGAACCCTTGACGGCTTTCCAATCGATATCGCCCTGCCACTTGGAAATATCGATGCCATGGATGGGATGGCGCTGCGGGTGATCGCGGCCGAAATCTTGTGGCTTCGTATCGGCGAACCTGGTCTTGGGGAGGGCCGCCGTCGACAGGGCATCATAGCCCGTCGTGCAGCCAGTCAAGGCAAGAGCGAGCGGCAGTAGGCATGCCAGAAGCCGGCGCATAGATATCCTGTTATGGCGCGAGTGATCTTGCTGCCCCAAGACTTGGCTTCCGTAATATGGTCCCCGATAATCCGAAAGAGCGGCAGACCATACCGTTGCCAGCTGGTCTTGCCACTTTATTCACCATATCAACGTAAAAAATGCGTTATCTTCAAGCAAATTCTTATGCTTGGTGTCTTACGAGGCCGGATTTTGCGCTGGAATCCATCGGCACTCAGGCGGCGTGCCGTGCCGCCACGGCTCGCCAGGCGTAACCGCGGCCGATTCTTTCGGTTTTCACCGACATGCCTCGCGCTGCAGCCTTCTCTTCGAGCACCGTCAGAAGATCGGCGCGCGGAGTGACGTGGAATTTCTTCAGCCAGCCTTTGAGCATGGCGCGGAACCAGCCCGGCAATCCCTCCTGCTGGCCGAAATCGACGATGTGAAGCTCGCCGCCCTGCGCGACTGCGTCGAGCGACGCGTCGATAGCCCTTGTCCAGTCGGGGATCATCGAGAGCGCGTAGGAGATCATCACACGGTCGAAGCCATCGGTGCCGAAATCGGCGGGTGAAAAGGCTGTAGCGTCGGCGACGCGAAAATCCGGCATCTGTTTCAGGCCACGGAAGTTACTGCGTGCCGAGATCAGCATTTCCTGCGAGATATCGAGGCCATAGAGGTGAGCGGACGGGAAGCGCCGATAGGCGAGCAGCATATTGCGGCCTGTGCCGCAGCCCACTTCCAGGAGGGAGCCACCGACGGGCACATTCAGCTGTTCGATGGTCCGATCGCGGCCGAACAGGTAATATTTGCGGGTCAGATCATAGATGTGACGCTGATAGCGGTACATGCCGTCCATCAGCTTGGCGTGGTTTTTCGCGCTGGTTTCTATGCCTGTATCCGCCTGGCTCACGCTTTTTTTCCGTAGATATGGAAGCCGCCGTAGATGGCCGAACGGTCACGGGTGTTGAGTTCCTGTGAGCGTTCTTCGAAATAGACCCACTGATCGCGGATCGCTGGAGAGAGGCGGCCCTCAATGATGCTCTTTTCGGCGGCCGTGCGGAAGATGACGCGGGCGTCTTCGCGTGCCGTGCGGGTAATCTCCGCCCAGAGGCCATTGAGCTGCTCATCGGTCATCCAGTCCTGCGCATCGAGCAGGACATAGCGATCGCGCGAGGCTGCCGGCTTCGAAGCGAGAAGCTCGGTGAAATTGGCGTGATGGACGCTCACACGATCGGCATTGGCGCGAATCGCCGCATAGTGCTCCGGCTTGAGATAGGTGGGCAGGGGGCCTTGGTGCTGGGCAGCGTAGCGTCGCGAGAATGCCTGCCAGGCGAAGTAGTTGTCACGCATCGGGAAGTGACAGGCTAGCTTTTCCAGGCGGTGTTTCAGCACGGCGGAAATGGAATCGTCACCGGCCAGGCTTGCAAGTTCGTCATATTGCTGCGGCGGGATGCCGAGGCCGAAGAGCGAGCTTTTGCGGCCGAGCAGCCAGCGGACCGCTCGCTTGTCAAAGATCGGAGCGATCTCCTCTTCAAAGAACTGACGCTGCTCGCGCATCGTGCGGGCTTCCGTCATCTTGTCGAGGCGGACGCCGTGCAGGCGTGCCAGTATATGGGCGGCACCAATGAACCGGCCGAGAAGGCCGGTCTTGTAGATATTGCGGTTGAAGACCGTGATGCGGCGGCGGCCATAGAGATCGCGACCATTCCAGTAGTCCGCCGTTGCCGCGTCGAGGCGAGGCGCGATGAACTGATCGTAGGCTTGGCTATTGGCCGCGATGCCGGGCGTTCCGAAGAAGCGCACCAGGTCCGCATGGCCGGGAAGCAGGCGGAAGGCTGCAAGCTTCAGCTTGTTCAGGGCAATGTGGTGGCGATTGAGATCGACGACATCGATGGATGCGGGATTTTGCGAGAGGTAGGCGAGCATGTTGCAGCCGCCCGAACCGATGGTGACGATGCGATGATGCGCCTGCAGCTCCATCGCCTCCATATCGATATCCGGATCCTCCCAGATCTGCGGATAGACAAGGCCGGAAAACAGCATTCCGAACAAGCGCTCGGAGAGACCCGCTTTGGACAATGCCTTGTGCTGCAGCAGAGCGTCCTTGAGTTTCCGGTTCTTTTGGAGACCGGCATCCGGGGCGAATTCCGTCATCTGAGTCTTGTCACCGATTTGTGAAGTTCAGGGCGTGTAACCCGGCAATGCTACAGTCTGATGACGCGGGCTGTTGGCAGATCCGGCGGAAAAGCATCCTTGCGCATATTTAAGGAGCCCTGACCATCATAGGTCTTTCATCTTGCTGCGTTTCCTGATTGTCTCCGCCTACCTTTCTGGAGGGTATGTAATATGCGTTTGATATCGAGAGTGATCGCGGCTCTGGTTGTTCTGCTGCTGATCATTGTCGCCGGCGGGGCCGTCTGGCTCTCTCTTTACCCGCCGGAATTGCTGAAGGTTGGCGATGGCTACGCGGCAAAGATCGTCTGCTCCAATACGTTCGTGGCCAAACGGGACCCGGAAAAAGTGATGGAGGAGGATGTGCAGGCTCCCGGCAATCCGGCATTGAAGCTCATTCGCGTCTATGTCGACCGGGACGAGGGCGTGGTCACGGCCCGCTTCCTTGGACTGTTTGCGCCGAACCGTGCGCTCTATCGGGGGGCGCTCGGCTGCGCGCTGGTGCCGGACGGTGATCTGCAGGCGGCCCGCAGCGCCGTCTTCCTCAACAAGGTCAAGGCGCCGAAGAGCGACGCTGTGTGGCCGGATGGGGATACGGTAAACCTCGGTCAGGGCGATGTCGGGAAGAAGCTCGCCGATATCGTATCGAATCTGGATCTCGCCGGGCCTGCCATGCGCGCGATCGTTGTCGTCAAGGACGGGCGCATTGTCGCCGAGTCCTATGGCGATGGCTTCAGCAAGGCAACGCCGCTGATCGGCTGGTCGATGACCAAGACGGTCAATGCCGCCATCATCGGCCGGCTCATGCTGGCCGGGCGTATGTCCTTCGACGATCAGAATCTTCTGCCGCAATGGAGCGTGGACCCACGCAAGGATATCAAGCTCAGCGATCTTCTTGCCATGGAGAGCGGCCTTGCCTTCAACGAATCCTATGGCACCGTATCGGACGTTACACGCATGCTCTATCTCGATCCGGACGTGACCAGTATCGCAGCCAACGCGCATCAGTTGGCTGCGCCCGGCGAGCGTTTCAGCTATTCCAGCGGTACGGCAGCGCTGCTTTCGCGCCTCTGGATGAACCGGCTGCCCAATCTGAGCGCTGCCATCTCCTATCCGCGCGAGGCGCTTTTCGGGCCGCTCGGCATGTACAGCGCCGTTTTCGAGGCCGATGAGCGCGGCACTTTCGTCGGCAGCTCCTATCTCTATGCCAATGCACGGGACTGGGCGCGCTTTGGTCTCTTTTTGCTGCAGGATGGGGTCTGGAATGGGCACCGCTTGCTGCCGGAAGGATTTGTCGGCGCCATGCGGACACCGACAAAGGCTTCCGAGGGCGTTTACTCGCAGGTTCAGGCCTGGCTTGCAGGCCCTGGCGGCTCCAATGCGCAATTTGGCCTGCCTGCGGATACCTTCTGGATGACCGGCCACGACGGCCAAACGATCGCAATCGTCCCGTCGGCCAATCTCGTTGTCGTGCGGATGGGGTTGACGCCGACCTGGGCGTATTATCGACCGCAAATCCTGGTGAAGCGGATCATCGATATAATAAAGCCGGCCACGAACTAGGCCGGCTTCTCATAAGGTTTTGGTAAAATCAGTAATTGCCGTTGGCGACGTCCGTCAGGCCCTTGCGCTTGGCGTCGTAATAATAGCCACGGGCATAGAGCTGCACGGCATTGGCTTCCTTGTTCTGAGCCTTGCTGTCCGCCGTCATCCAGGCACCGCGCAGATATTTGGCGGCGTATTTGATGTTGGTTTCGGCGTCGAGGAGACCGGACGGCGGGCCTTCGTAGCCCATGGACTTGGCCGTATTGTACTTGATCTGCATCAGGCCGAAATATCCGGCGCGATTATAGGCTTTCGGATTGTAACGGCTTTCGCGGTGAACGACGCGATGGATCAGGGATTCCGGAATTTCGTAGAGCTTGGCGTATTTCTGAATGAGCTTCGAAACGTAGCCCTTCTCCGCCGCCGGGACATCGGAATCGTAATTGGGAGTGTTGGTGGTGGTCATGACAGCAGGAACGACCGTCGGACCGCTGCTGTCGAAATTGAAGTCATAATGCATGCGGTTGTCCGCATAGCGCGGAATGCCCATCTGGGCGGGCGTGGCGAAGGCGACCTCTGCCTGTGCCATCGAATTCGGACGCGGCGTCGGCACGGCAACCTGAATGGCTGCCACATCCGATGTCATCGGAATGGTCGGCTCGCTCTGAGCCACGGAGGCGGAAACTGGCGTGAGGGCAGCATCGCCGGGGCGTGCCGGATTGGGCATGGGGATCGCGACCACGGAAGGCACCAGGGGCACGTCGGATGCTGCATAGGCCGCTGCGGCTGACGTGCTGCCGGCGGGCGCGCCCGTTGCTGCAGCAATTGCGGCGGTTCCCTGATTGGCAGCGTTCGCCACAGGCGCGCCGAAGCGTCCCTGTGCGGCATCCATCTGCTGCTGGCTTACCGTTGCTGCTGCCACGTTTGCAGTGCCCGGAACAAGACGGCCGGACTTTGCCATTGCCATTTGTTGCGGCTGCTGCGGGCCGATGAAGCCCGGTGCTGCTGCGACCATTGCGGCGCCTGCAGGTGCTGCTGCGCCAGTTGCGGTCAGGGTCGTATTCGGATGCGGCACGTTGGCGTGTGCCGACGGGAGTTCTGCCTGAGACGTCTGCTGCTGCTGAGTGCTTGCGCACCCGGCGAGAGCGCCGCACATCATTGCCGATAAGGCAACGCTGCGCTTCAGGCTGGGAAATCCGATCGTTACCATTCTGTCACTTTCGAAAAAACCAAACCTAATTTCGATGCAATTCGGCCACAGGACCGCCAAATTCGGTCACAGGATCGATAAAATTATGAATCCCCATTAACCTATCCGTGATCGCCTCGCAACCCTGCACCGGCTCAGGCGGCCATCCGGCGGTATCCGGCGGTCACTGCGCCGGCTGCAATCAACAGGGTTCCGCCAGTTCTGTTAACGGCGCGCTGCACGCTTGCCTTGCGAATGAAGCCGCGCGCCAGGTCGGCGACAAACATGTAAATGAGTGAGTTCAGCGCCGCCAAAGTGAGGAAAGTTGCCTCCAGAATAAGCGTTTGCTGAAGAAATGGCTTCGACATGTCGAGAAATTGTGGAACGAATGCAATGAAAAAGACGATGCTCTTCGGGTTGAGAGCCGTTACAATATATGCGTGTAAGAGAATTTTTAACGGTTTTTCCTCTGGGAGATTGTCATTGTCGCCTAGAGGACCCGTCACAATCGGGGCTCTCCAGAGCTTGATTCCGAGGAAAACGAGGTAGGCTGCGCCGATCAGCTTAAGAATCGTGAATAGTGTCGCTGAAGTGGCGAGGAGGGCGCCGAGACCGGCTAACGATGCGGTCATCGCGGTGAAATCGCCAAGCGTCACGCCCGTCACCGTTGCCAGGGCCGTCTTGCGGCCGTGGCCGAGCGCATAGGATATGACAAGGAGAATGGTCGGACCCGGTATGGCCAGCATGATGCAGGATGCGGCGGCGAAAGCGAGCCAGGTTTCGATGGACATAGAATCCTCCTCTATTCCTCTTCCGCCGTCAGCAAAGACATTGGATTTGCGATCCGTCAATCCGCCTGATTGCCAATCAGGCGGATTGACCACCGATTAAGCCGATTGATCGCCGATCGGTCAGGCTTGTGAGTACTTCTGCCCGATATGGTCCATGACTTCGGTGAACCAGGGAGTGGAGATATCGAAGGCCTTGCCGCCCTTGATGCGCGGGAATTCGATGACTCGCAACTTACCGCCCTGACCTTCATCATGTCCCGTGACGCCGGACACCTTGTTGAGGGCACTTTCCACCGCGAGGTCGACCATCCCCTGAATCAGGCGCAGGTCCTCGCCGTTTGCGGGGGCGGAGCGTGCGAAATAGCCCGACTTCTGTACCATGGAGCGTTCGGCGCCGATGATCGCTGCGAACTGTTTCTGGAACCAGCCGCCGACATTGATCGTGTCGATCTTTACGTGGCCGAAGGCGTCGCGCTTGACGGTTTCGCCGGAGGCTTCCCGTTCGGCAACGATGGCGTCGAGGCCGGCACCTTCCGATACGAAGAGCGTCACCTGGCCGGTTTTCTCCATGATATTGCGCAGGCGTTCGCCTTCCACCTCGATATCGAATGCCATTTCCGGCAGATAGAGGCCGTCGATACCCTTCATCTCGGCATTCATCATGAAGCCTTCGACATATTCGTTCGCGCTGGTCTTCTGAATATAGGCGCGCGCGGTTGCAGCGGTCAGCCAGCCACAGTGGCGGCCCATCACTTCATGGATGACGAGCGTCTTTGGGGCCGCTGTCTGTTCGTTGCTGACATTGTCGAAGAAGTCAGCACCGACTTCGGCAGCCGTCCAGGCGCCGAGGGACTGACGGATCGGCACGATGTCGTTATCAACAGTCTTCGGCAGGCCGACGACGGTCAGATCATAGCCGTTGGCGCCAAGATAGGCAGCAAGATCGGCCGCCGTCGTATTGGTGTCGTCGCCGCCGATCGTGTGAAGGATGGTAACGCCGTCGGACGCCAGTCGCTCGGCTGCGACGCGCAGCGGGTTTTCGCCTTCCTTGACCAGGCCGCGCTTGACGCAGTCTGCGATGTTGGTGAGCTTGACGCGGCTGTTGCCAATCGGCGAGCCGCCATAGCGATGCAGCAGATAGGCGCGCTCGCGCATGGCCTGCGTCACCTCGATGCTGTCACCCAGCAGAACCCCCTGATAGCCGGAACGATAGGCGATGATGTCGAGATCGGGCGCCACATCGCTATAGCGCTGGATCAGCCCGCCAACGGCAGATGAAAGGCAGGGCGCCAATCCACCGGCAGTGAGCATTGCGACTTTCTGTTTGGCCATGGGGATCCTCCTTGCAGACAAGCTGCTTCATTTCAATGGTTGCGGTGGAATGGATGCGACAGGCAAGCAAGGGTGTAAAGTAAAGAATTTAAGAAAGCGGCGGTTTGTTCCGTCTTCAAAAGCGGGGCGGGGCGATTGGACGATAGTTCGCATTTGCAGCATCATTACCAAATTGTGAAAAGTGTTTTCGGGCTTGCGACGAATGGACTGCTTGCAATGGCAACCATTATTTGATCAAGGTGTTCTACTGTTTCAGTAGGATATAGAGACCGGCATGTCGTTCTGGGAAAAATTGCTGAATGCTATCGGTAGCACTGCCGGCAATGCCCTGTCGGCGGTGGTCGAGGCTATTCGCACCGTCTTTGAAGGCGATCCGGAAACGCGCCGTAAGGTGGCATTTTCCGTCGCCATAATCGCTCTTTCCGCCAAAATGGCGAAAGCAGACGGTGTGGTGACGGAAAACGAGGTCAACGCGTTCCGCGAGATCTTCGAATTTCCGCCCGATCAGGCGAAAAACGTCGCCCGTCTCTATAATCTGGCGCGCCAGGACGTGGCCGGTTACGAAGCCTATGCGGAGCGGCTGTCCTCCCTTTGCGCGACCTGCACGAAGAATTGCCCCGTGCTGGAAGATGTACTCGACGGTCTCTTCCATATCGCCAAGGCAGATGGCCTGATCCATGAGAAGGAAATGGATTTCCTTCAGCATGTGGCCGAAATCTTCCATATGAGCGAAGAGCGGTTCGAGCAGATCATGGCGCGCCATGTGAATGTTGGCGGCCGCGATCCCTACAAGGTGCTCGGCGTCTCGCGCCAGGACGATTTCCCGACGATCCGCCGCCGCTACCATGGCCTCGTCTACGAGAACCATCCGGATCGCCTCGTGTCGCGTGGGGTGCCGGAAGAGTTCCATGCCATCGCAAACGAACGCATGGCGGCTCTGAATGCGGCTTATGCCGAGATCGAGAAAGAACGCCGCGCAGCATGAGTGCATTCCAGGCCGATTTCGCTCGCGCCCATGTGCAGCCTTCGCCGAACCATGGCGAGAGGCGGGATGGACGTCGGCCTGATATCATCCTTCTGCACTATACTGGTATGGGCACGGCTGAGGGCGCTCTCGATTGGCTCTGTCGTCCGGAGAGCCAAGTGTCGAGCCATTATTTCGTCTTCGAGGACGGGCGGATCATGCAGCTTGTTCCCGAAGAGCGCCGAGCGTGGCATGCGGGCAAGAGTTCGTGGCATGGCGAGACCGATATCAATTCATCGTCGATCGGCATCGAGATCGCCAATGCCGGCCATCCCGGCGGACTGCCTGAATTCCCCGATGCGCAGATCGAAGCGGTGATCGAACTGTGTCGCGATTGCGGCCAACGCTGGGCAATCGCGCCTGAACGGGTGCTTGGACACTCCGATGTTGCCCCTGTGCGTAAGGTCGATCCGGGCGAGAAATTCCCCTGGGCGCGGCTGGCTGCGGCCGGTGTCGGGCACTGGGTTGAGCCGGCTTCGATCACCGGCGGTCGCTTCTTCCAGAAGGGCGATGTCGGTCAGCCGATCGAGGCCTTGCAGTCGATGCTCTCGCTCTATGGCTACAGCACTGAAATAAATGGCGAATTCTCGGAAAAACTGAAGGGCGACGTTGAAGCCTTCCAGCGCCATTTCCGGCAGGAGCGAGTGGACGGCATTGCCGATTTTTCGACGATCGATACGCTGCATCGCCTGCTGGCCGCGCTGCCGCGCTATTCCTGAATTCGTTCCGTTCTGTCATCGGTGTTTATAGCCGGCTATAGATGCGAAAACGCGTAACGCCCTGCTGCGCCACAGCTTTTCCCTATTATCTCCGCATTGCATTGGTCTAACGACGCTCGCTGAACGGCGGTCGCGCCGTCTGGGTTTGTGTGTCGCGCGACCGTAGACGACTAATGGGGACTGTGCATTCCGGCGGCTCTTTTTGCCTCCAGCCGGACGTGATGGCTTGCGCTATCCGCGGTCCCGCCCCTGGAGACAAAAGACTACATGAAAAATTTGATTGTTGCGGCTGTGGCATGCGTGGGCGTGCTGCTGGCGGGATATGATTCTGCCTCTGCAGGCGAGCGCCATGCGAAGCAGAAAACGGTTCCTCTTAAGATCGTCAGCCGCACCACCGGCTTTCCGGTTCCCAATGTTCCCGCCGAATTGCGCGACGCCGAGACCTCCTTCGCACGGCAAAATCGCTATTCCGCACTGATTGCCAAATATGCCAAGCAGAACGGCGTTGCAGTTGAACTCGCCACTGCTGTCATTCAGATCGAAAGCAATTTCAATCCGAAAACTCGTGGAAGTGCAGGCGAAATCGGCCTGATGCAGATCAAGCCGGCGACCGCCAAGCTGATGGGCTATACCGGCCGCACCAAGGGTCTCTACGATCCCGAAACGAACATCAAGTTCGGCATGAAATATCTTGCCATGGCGCAGGACCTTGGCGGCGGACCGACCTGCAACACCATCCTCAAATACAATGCCGGCCACGGCGCCACGCGCATGAACCCGATCTCGAAGCGTTATTGCGGCAAGGTGCTTGCCCTTCTGGACTGACATTCATGCCAGGATTTCGGATAGGGCGGAATCGTTTTCCGTGCTATCGAAATCGCGACTATGGATGAGGGTTACAGCATGGCAGCGGATTTCAGGTTCATCGTCGTTGGCCGGGGCATGATGGGGGCAGCCGCTGCCCGTCACCTGGCAAACCAAACGGACGGCGTTGCCGTCATCGGGCCGGATGAACCTGAAGATCGCGCCAGCCATCAGGGTGTTTTCGGCAGTCATTACGACGAGGGCCGCATCACCCGCACGATCGATCCGGACACGAACTGGGCCCGTCTCGCAAACCGTTCGATCAGCCGCTATGCGGATATCGAACGGGATAGCGGCATTCAATTCTATGCTCCGGTCGGCTGCCTTGTTGTCGGGCCGGAGCGGGGCGGTGAAATAGCTTATGTCGGCGATGTCGTGGAAGCGGCCAGGCGGCTCGGCGTGCAAACCGATATCCTCGATGATGCCGAGCTCAAGGTGAAGTTCCCCTTCTTCTCCTTCGCATCGGGAAGCGAAGGGGTCTTCGAACCGCATGGGGCCGGCCATATCAGCCCGCGCCGGCTGGTCAAGGCACAATCCCTGCTGGCGGAAAAGGCAGGCGCGCGTGTCATCAAGCAGACGGCGGTGTCGATCCGCGATGAGGGTGGCCTTGCTGTCGTCACGACGGCGGAAGGCGATACATTCAGCGCCGAAAAGATATTGCTCGCCGCCGGCGGTTTCTCCATTGCCGAGAATCTCTTGCCGCGACCTGTTGAGATGAAGGTTTATGGCCGCACGATCACTTTCTTCGAGGTGAGCGAGGCGGAAGCCCAAGCCCTCTCCGGCATGCCATCGCTGATATCGAAGGCGGCTGATGATTTGGACAGCATCTATATGCTGCCGCCGATCCGCTATCCGGACGGCAAATATTACATGAAGATCGGTGGCGATCCCGATGATTTGCAATTCACGACCGAGGCGGAGCTACGTGCCTGGTTCCGCACCGCCGGCCGCGACAAGGCTCGCGAGCATCTGGTGCGGATATTCCATGGGCTCGTTCCCGGCCTGAGGCGGCCACCGGCTTTCACCAATTCCTGTGCCGTCTCCTATTCGCCAACGGGCTATCCCATGATCGGCTATACCTCTTCGCTGCGTGTTGCGGTTCTGACGGGTGGCTGCGGTACGGCCGCCAAGAGTTCCGATGAAATCGGACGGCTTGGGGCGGAACTGCTGCTTACAGGCCGAATCAACGACGAAGGCTACAGCACGGATTTCTCAGCGCATTTCCGCAACTGACATCCGCTCTTCACAAACCAGCATATTTCGGTGGCAATTGCGGGCGGTCTCGGTTAATGAGCCTGTGCCAGTTGGCCGGGCAGCCGCGCTTCATCAATGCCGAAAGGCGATGGGGTGAGGAAAGTCCGGGCTCCACGGAAACACGGTGCCGGATAACGTCCGGCGGGGGCAACCTCAGGGAAAGTGCCACAGAAAGCAAACCGCCCGATCTCCGGATCGGGTAAGGGTGAAAGGGTGGGGTAAGAGCCCACCGCGTCTCTGGCAACAGCGACGGCACGGAAAACCCCACCGGGAGCAAAACCGAATAGGGATGACACGGAGTGCGCAAGCGCTCCAGCCTGTTTCCGGGCCGGTCATCCGGGTGGGTTGCACGAGGCGTCGCGCAAGCGGCGTCCCAGATGAATGGCTGCCACGTTCCGGTCTTGGCCGGAGCCATACAGAACCCGGCTTACAGGCCAACTGGCAAATCATCGCGCTACTTCGGGCGGTGCGTTCAACGCTTCCGCCAAATAATTTTTGAAGCTGCCGAATGCCCTGCATTTCAAGGCTTTCAGCCCTCGATAGACGAGGGTTTTAACCTGTGAAAACAATCCGTTTCGGGACGTATCCTGAAGCCGATCCTAACCTTTCGTTAAACTTAACGTCTTATGAATATTCAGGCTGCGGCCACGTCTGACGTGGCTTCATCCCATTGACGCCCATATGGTCCCATGGTATCCCAAAAGAACACTGCACAAGGGCAAATCAGAGCCCAATTATCGCAAAGCCATGATTGCTCCCGTTCTGGGAGTGTCGAAGGGGTGTCGGCTCTTTCGGCTTGCGAAGCTGTGTCCGATTTTGGCTGTGCCTGTAAGCGAGTAGCGGTTTGCGGGTCATGGGGGACGGGTGTTTCGCGTCATGAACCGCTTCCTGTCAAATGCGACCAACCGGATCGATTCCAAGGGGCGGGTTTCCGTGCCGGCGGCGTTTCGTTCTGTGTTGGCCGAGCGCAATATCCAGGAGCTGTACTGCTTTCAGGATTTTGTGTTTCCGGCGATCAGCGTCGGTGGTCTCGATCTGCTCGATCGCTTCGAGCGGCAGATTGCGGCGGACGATCCGTTTTCGTCGACGGCAAACCAGATGTCGCTCCTCATTCACGGGGGCGGGGTCTTCATGAAGCTCGATGCGGAAGGGCGGCTGATGGTCACGGATTTCATTCGCGACTTCACCGGGATCGCAAGCGAAGTAACCTTCGTCGGTCGGGCGGATCATTTTCAATTGTGGCGACCGGAGGCCTTCTTGGCCTTGCAGTCGCAGGCACGAGAGGAGCGCAGGCTGGCGGGCGGGCGCTCGGAATAAAGCGGGGAAACGGAATGGCGGCGAATTCAGGCGGAGGTTCTTCTGATGCCGGTGGCGGACCGGTTCGTCACATTCCGGTTCTTCTTCGCGAGGTGTTGGAGGCGCTGGCTCCGGCGCCTGGCAAGGTCATCCTCGATGGAACGTTCGGGGCTGGCGGCTATACCTCAGCCATCCTCAAGGCTGGCGCCAATGTGATCGCGCTCGATCGCGATCCGACAGCGATTGCTGCAGGGCAGGCGCTGGTTTCTGCTCATGACGGCCATCTCAAGCTCATTCAATCGCAGTTTTCTCAGCTGGCTGAGCACGCTCCTGAAGGCGGTCTCGATGGCGTCGTGCTCGATATCGGCGTCTCCTCCATGCAGCTTGACGAGGCCGAGCGCGGTTTTTCCTTCAGCAAAAACGGCCCGCTTGACATGCGTATGTCGGCGAGCGGTGTCTCGGCCGCCGATGTCGTCAATCGCGCCAAGCTTGCTGATCTCATTCGCATCTTCGTGTTTCTGGGCGAGGAAAAGCAGGCGCCGCGCATCGCTCACGCGATCGAGAAACGGCGCGCGGAAGCGCCTTTCGTGACGACGCGCGATCTGGCCGGGTTGATCGAGGTCGTGACACCGAGAAAGGCGAAGGACAAGATTCATCCGGCGACGCGGGTCTTTCAGGCCCTGCGGATTTTCGTCAATGACGAGCTCGGTGAGCTGGCTCAGGCATTGTTTGCAGCCGAGCGCGCGCTCAAGCCGGGCGGGCGCCTCGTTGTCGTGACCTTCCATTCGCTGGAGGATCGCATCGTCAAGAAGTTCTTCGCCGACCGTTCGGGTCGTGCTGCCGGATCGCGTCACATGCCGATCGTGAATGAGCGGCCCGCCACTTTCGAGCCGGTCGGCAAATCGATGATTTCTGCGAGCGATGCCGAAGCGGAAGCCAATCCGCGCGCTCGTTCGGCCAAGTTGCGTGCGGGGGTTCGCACCTTGGCTCCGGCAGGGGCGACAGATCTTTCGATCTTCGATCTGCCCAGTCTCGCCAGTCTTGGAAAGCTTGGGGGCTAAAATGCTGAAGACTTTTGACATTGTGCTGATCGGCGTCATGACGGCCATGGCCAGCGTGACCTATACGATCAAGCATCGTGCCGAGCTGAAGCTGGAAGAGGTTCGCCGCCTCGAATCCGAAATCAAGCTAGAGAGGGATACGATCGATCTCCTCAAGGCGGACTGGGCACTGGTTTCTCAGCCGAACCGGCTCGAACGCCTCGTCAACACCTACAACAGCGAACTTCAGCTGCAGCCGACGCTCTCGACGGCGATCGTTCAGCCGAGCGAATTGCCGATGTTGCGCTCGCAGCTTCCGCCGCCGACGGTAACGGCCTCCAACGATCCGAAGAGCGGCAAGGCAGGCGGTGCCAAGAGCGGCGCATCGGTGGCCTCGAGCAACGGCGATACGACGGATGCTCAGATCAGGAAGGCCATCGCCGATGTCGCAGCCGCTCCGGCGCCGCGACCGAAACCGCCTGCTCTTGCCAAGCGCAAGAAGCCGGATGTCGACAACATGGCAACGGGATCGGTGAGGGACTGATGTCTTTTCTTTCGCGCATCATGGTCCTGAAGAGCAAGGCCCATTTCTCCACTGACGGCAATAACCGCCCAAGCGACGGCTTTTCTCGTTCGAGCTTTGAGGGTGCGCGCAAGCGCAAGTCCAGTCAGGCAAAGAGCCGCGTCGTCCTTTTGGTCGCAAGCTTCGTCGCCGTCTATTGCGTGATCGGCGGCCGGCTTGTCCAATTCGCCATGACATTGCCTGAGATGACGTCAAGCATTCTGCCTCCGGATCGTCTGATGGCCTCGCGTCCTGATATCGTCGACCGTAATGGCGCCCTGCTGGCAACCGACATCCGCACGGTCTCGCTGTTTGCCGAGCCGAACAAGATCATCGACGCGGACGAAGCCGTCGAGGAATTGCGCAAGGTTCTGCCGGATCTCGATACCAAATCCACCTACAAAAAGCTTTCGGCGAAATCCTCGCACTTTGCCTGGCTCCGTCGGCAGCTGACGCCGAAGCAGCAGAACCAGATTTTGGCGCTCGGCATTCCGGGCATCGGCTTTCGTCCGGAGAAGCGCCGCTTTTATCCGGGCGGTACGACTGCCCCCCATATTCTCGGCTATGTCAACATCGACAATCGCGGCGTTGCGGGCATGGAGAAATATATCGACGACCAGGGGCTCGCCGACCTCGCTGCTGCGGGAATGACCAACGATCAGCCGCTGCAGCCGGTGAAGCTTTCGATCGATCTGCGCGTACAAGGCATCGTTCGCGATGCGGTCGTTAATGCCGTCAAGAATTTCCAGGCCAAGGGCGCAGGTGCCGCAGTCCTCGACGTCCACACCGGCGAGGTTCTCGGTATGGCCTCGGCTCCGGACTTCGATCCGAACTATCCGAACGAGGGCGCCACGGAAGGCTGGCTCAATCGCATGACGAATGGCACGTTCGAAATGGGGTCGACCTTCAAGACCTTCACTATGGCCATGGCGCTGGATGATGGCAAGGTGACGTTGCGTGATGCCTTCGATGCCACCAATCCGATTCGCATCGGTGGCTTTACCATCAAGGATTTCCACGGTCAGCGGCGCGTTTTGACGGTTCCCGAAATTTTCCAGTACTCCTCGAACATCGGCACGGCCAAGATCGCCGATCTTGTCGGGATCGAGGGGCATAAGGAGTTCCTTACCCGTATCGGCCTGCTCACGAAGATGCAGACCGAGTTGCCCGAAGTGAAGATGCCGTCGCAGCCACGGGTCTGGAAGAAGATCAATTCTATAACAATCTCTTTCGGCCACGGCGTCTCGACGACGCCCTTGCAGACAGCCGTTGCGGGAGCAGCGCTCGTCAATGGCGGCAAGCTGATAGAACCGACCTTCCTGCCGCGCACGCGCGACCAGGCCGATGCCATCGCCAAGATGGTCGTCAAGAAGAGTACCAGTGATGACGTGCGCTTCCTGCTCGAGTTCAACGGCACCAGGGGCTCGGGTCGCAACGCCCGCGTTCCCGGCTACAATGTCGGCAGCAAGACCGGCACGGCCGATAAGGTGGTCAACGGCCGGTATTCCAATACGCTGAACTTCAATACCTTCATGGCCGTGTTTCCGATCGACAATCCGCAATATATCGTCATGACGTTCATCGATGAGCCGAAGAGCGGCGAGCGCGGCGGTGGGACGATTTCGGCCTTCACGGCATTGCCGATCGCGCGTGACATCGTCGCTCGCGCGGCGCCAATTCTCGGGGTACAGCCCAGTTTTGGAAAAGATGACTCGGCCTTGCTGGCGTCTTATTAAGCGTGAAAGAATACACACGTCGATTCGCGAGGGGCGGACTGATCGAGAAGGCGAAAAGTACATTCGATGAACTTGCGGGATATTGCCGGAAATGAGTTTCCGGAACTCAACACACATATTGGCGGAGCGCTTGGCGATCTTGAGATAAGCGGGATCTCCGCCGACAGCCGTAAAGTGGCGCCAGGCATGGCCTTTGTTGCCGTTGCCGGCACGAAGGCGGATGGAGCAAGTTTCATTGCCGATGCCGTTTCGCGCGGTGCTTCCGTTATCGTTGCGGGTCACTTGGCTGATGCCGGTAATGTGCCGCTGCTGCAGGTTGACGAGCCGCGCCGGTTCCTCGCTGTCGCCGCTTCCCGTTTTTACGGGCGCCAGCCGGAAACCATGGTGGCGGTGACGGGAACTGCGGGCAAGACCTCCGTTGCTTCTTTCACGCGCCAGATCTGGGCATATGCCGGCCATCCGGCCGCCATGATCGGCACGACGGGCGTCGTTTCACCGACCCGCAACGAATATGGCGCGCTGACGACGCCCGATCCGGTGTCGTTGCACAAGTTGCTGGCCGAACTGGCGGACGAGGGCGTTACCCATGCGGCGATGGAAGCATCCAGCCACGGCCTCGACCAGTTCCGGCTCGACGGCGTGAAGCTTGCTGCTGCTGCCTTCACCAATCTCGGCCGCGATCACATGGATTACCATCCGACGGTCGAGGACTATATGGCGGCCAAGATGCGGCTGTTCCGCGATTTGCTGCCGAAGGGTTCGCCAGCTGTTATCTTTGCCGATGACGCCTGGTCTGCGCAGGCGATTGCCGCCGCCAGAGACGCTGGGCATGATGTCCGCACCGTCGGGCGCAAGGGCGATTTCCTGACGCTGAAGCGCGTCGAGCATTTTCGCCACAAGCAGATCGCCGAGGTCCATGTTGGCGACGATATCTTCGAAGTTCATATCCCGCTTGCCGGAGATTTCCAGATCGCCAATGCGCTGGTCGCGGCCGGCCTCGCCATTTCGACGGGTGTTGCCGCACCGGTTGCCATGGCAGCGCTCGAAAAGCTCGTCGGTGCGTCCGGCCGCCTGGAGCTGGTCGGTCATACGCATGACGGCGCGCTCGCCTATGTCGACTATGCTCACAAGCCGGATGCGCTGGAAAACGTCCTGAATTCGGTGCGGCCGTTTACGACGGGCCGGGTCATCGTCCTCTTCGGCTGTGGCGGCGACCGCGATCGCGGCAAGCGTCCGATCATGGGTGAGATCGCCTGCCGTCTGGCCGATGTCGTCATTGTCACCGACGACAACCCGCGCTCTGAGGATCCGGCGGCGATCCGCTCGGAGATCATGGCGGCTGCCGCTTGCGCGACGGAGATCGGCGATCGCGCCGAAGCGATCCGCAAGGCTGTCGGCCTACTGAAATCCGGCGACACGCTGATCGTTGCCGGCAAGGGGCATGAGGAAGGTCAGACGATCGGCAGTGTAACGCTGCCGTTCTCCGATCATGCCGAATTGCGCAAAGCATTGGAGGATTTGAAGTCTTGAGCTGGCTATGGACAACTGAGGATCTGATCGCTGCAATCTCCGGCCGCTCTTTCGGAGTGCTGCCTGAGGGCATTACGGGCATTTCCATAGACAGTCGTTCCATCAAGCCGGGCGAAGCCTTTTTCGCCATCAAGGGCGATCGCGTCGATGGTCATGACTATGCCAATATCGCTATGGCGAACGGCGCCGCTTTCATCGTGATCAGTGAGGCACGCTTGCCTGCGATGGGCGGCCTGGCCGTGCCGAAGGTGGTCGTCGATGACGTCTTGGCGGCGCTTGCGCGGCTCGGTGTTGCCGCCCGCAAGCGCACGCAGGCGAAGATTATCGCCGTCACCGGTTCGGTCGGCAAGACGACGACTAAAGAGATGCTGCGCCGCGCGCTGACGCCTTCGGGCAAGGTGCATGCCTCCGTTGCTTCCTTCAACAATCATTGGGGCGTGCCGCTGACATTGGCTCGCATGCCTGAGGATACCGATTTCGGCGTTTTCGAGATCGGTATGAACCATCCCGAAGAGATTAGGCCGCTGGTCAAGATGGTGCAGCCGCATGTCGCGATCATCACCACAATTGCGCCGGCCCATCTCGGCAATTTCAACAGCATCACCGAGATTGCTGCCGCAAAGGCGGAGATATTCGACGGTGTCGTGCCGGGCGGTCATGCCATTCTCAATCACGACAACGATCAGTTCGAGATGCTGGAGAAGGCTGCCATGGCGGCCGGCATCGAGCACATCCATAGCTTCGGCCAGCATGCGAAGGCCGATGTGCGCCTCGCCGAATTCAATGCTTCGGAAGAGAATTCGACGCTTTGGCTGACGATCGGCGGCGAGACCATGGAAGTGGCGCTTGGCGCCCCTGGTCGTCATATCGCGGAAAACGCGCTTGCCGTGCTGGGCGCCGTCATGCTCGTGGAGGCCGATCTCGATCAAGCGGTCGATGCGCTGGCCGACCTGCAGCCGGAAAAGGGCAGGGGCCAACGCCACAAGCGCGCGATCGGCAACGGCTACTTCACGCTGATCGACGAAAGCTACAACGCCAATCCTGCCTCCATGCGCGCGGCCATCGCGTTGCTGGCGACGACATCGCCGCATGCCGGACCAGGCGGACGGGTGGGCAGGCGGATCGCTATGCTCGGCGACATGTTGGAAATGGGGGATTATGCCCAGCGCGTGCATGCCAACCTTGCCGGGCCGCTGCTTGCGGCTGGCATCGAGCATGTCTGGCTGGCTGGTCCGGAGATGGCGGCTTTGCGGGATGAGCTGCCGGAAAGTGTTCATGTCGAATATCACGAGACGACTGAGGAGCTCTCGGAATTCGCGCTCAATTCTGTCGCCCCCGGCGATGTCTTGATGGTGAAATCGTCGCTTGGAATGGGGTTCGGAAAGATCGTCGCGGGCTTGCTTGACAAATTTCCCGCATTTTCCGACACGGGCCCCCACACCCATCAGGGGCTTTAGAAAGGGCTCTTATGCTGATCTGGCTTGCCGAACTGTCGGACCATATTCATTTTTTCAGTACCCACTTCAGATTCCTCAATCTGTTCAGATACATCACGTTCCGTACCGGCGGTGCCCTGTTCACGTCAGCGTTGATCGTTTTTCTCTTCGGGCCGCGAATCATCTCCTCCCTGCGCGTGCGTCAAGGCAAAGGGCAGCCGATCCGCGCTGATGGTCCGCAGACCCATTTCAAGAAGGCCGGCACCCCGACCATGGGCGGCCTGATGATCCTGGCGGGTATCGTAGTCTCGTCGCTGCTGTGGGCTGATCTTGCCAATGTCTACGTCGTCGCCACCTTGCTTGTGACGCTCGGTTTCGGTGCCATTGGCTTCTACGACGATTATCTCAAGGTCACGAAGCAGAGCGACAAGGGCTTTTCCGGCCGCGCACGACTCGGCATCGAATTCGTGATTGCCGCGATTGCCGTCTATTTCATGATGACGACGGCGCTGTCCTCCGGTCCTGCCGGCTCCACCTTCGGCTCGTCGGTCGCCTTCCCCTTCTTCAAGAACTTGCTGCTGAATCTCGGCATGTTCTTTGTATTTTTTGGCGCTTTCGTCATTGTTGCCGCCGGTAACGCCGTCAACCTGACGGACGGCCTGGATGGGCTGGCGATCGTGCCTGTGATGATTGCCGCGGCCTCCTTCGGCATCATCGCCTACCTCGCCGGCAACTTCGTCTTTGCCGACTATCTCGCGATCAATTTCGTGCCTGGAACGGGCGAACTGGCTGTCGTCCTTGGTGCTGTCATCGGCGCCGGCCTCGGTTTCCTCTGGTTCAACGCGCCGCCAGCCGCAATCTTCATGGGCGATACTGGTTCGCTGGCTCTCGGCGGCATGATCGGCTCCGTTGCCGTCGCCACCAAACACGAGATCGTCATGGCGATCATCGGCGGTCTCTTCGTGCTTGAGGCGCTTTCCGTCATCATTCAAGTCGGCTTCTTCAAGATGACGAAGCGTCGCGTCTTCCTGATGGCGCCGATCCACCATCACTTCGAAAAGAAGGGCTGGACGGAGAGCCAGGTCGTCGTGCGTTTCTGGATCGTCGCCGTCATTCTCGCGATGATCGGCCTTTCCACCCTGAAGCTGCGGTGAGGCGTCGATGATTCCGGTCTCCACGCTGAACGGAAAGAAGGTCGCTCTCTTCGGCCTTGGCGGCTCCGGTTTTGCCACGGCACACGCGCTCGTTGCCGGCGGCGCCGATGTCACGGCCTGGGACGACAATCCGGACAGCGTGGCTAAGGCGGCTGCCGAGGGAATAGCGGTTGCCGATCTCAGGACGATCGACTGGAACAGCCTGTCGGTTTTCGTGCTGTCGCCCGGCGTGCCACTGACGCACCCGAAGCCGCACTGGACCGTCGATCTTGCCCATGCCGCCAGTGTTGAGATTATCGGCGATGTCGAGCTTTTCGTCAGGGAGCGGCGGGCACATGCCCCGGATTGCCCTTTCATCGCGATCACCGGCACGAATGGCAAATCGACGACGACGGCGCTGATCGCCCATATCCTGCAATCGAGCGGGCGGGACACGCAGCTCGGCGGCAATATCGGTACGGCGGTGCTGACGCTCGATCCGCCGAAATCCGGACGTTTCTACGTCGTCGAATGCTCCTCCTATCAGATCGATCTGGCGCCGACGCTCAACCCGTCCGCCGGCATCCTGCTAAACCTGACGCCCGATCATCTCGATCGCCATGGCACGATGCAACATTACGCTGACATCAAGGAGCGGCTTGTCGCGGGCAGCGATGTCGCCGTCGTCGGCGTCGATGACAGCTATTCCTCCCTGATCGCCGACCGTATCGAGCGAGCCGGCGGCAAGGTCACGCGAATTTCGCGCCGGCATGCCCTAGCGGATGGCCTCTATGCCGAGGGCAGCCGTATCCTGCAGGCATCGAACGGTGCGGCAAGCGAGATCACCGATCTCGATGGTATCCAGACCTTGCGCGGCGGCCATAACGCACAGAACGCAGCCGCGGCGATTGCCGCCTGCCTCGCCGTCGGCATTTCTGCCGAGGAGATCCGGGCCGGACTGAAATCCTTCCCCGGCCTCAAGCATCGCATGCAGCCGGTGGGAAGGCGCGGCCGGATCGTCTTCGTCAACGATTCCAAGGCGACCAATGCGGATGCGGCAGCCCCCGCGCTTTCGAGCTACGAAAATATCTACTGGATCGCGGGCGGTCTGCCGAAGGAGGGTGGCATCACCAGTCTGGCGCCGCTCTTTCCGCGTATCGCCAAGGCCTATCTGATCGGTGAGGCGGCACCCGCCTTTGCGGCAACACTTGGCGATCAGGTTCCTTATGAGATTTCCGGCACGCTGGAACGCGCCGTGGCACATGCTGCCGCGGACGCGGACAGGGATGAACGGGAGTCCGCAGCGGTGATGCTGTCACCGGCTTGCGCAAGCTTCGATCAGTACAAGAATTTCGAGGTCAGAGGCGACGCCTTCGTCAGCCATGTCGCGGCGATCGACGGCGTCACCATGCTGATCGGTTCAGCAACTGGAGGCAAGTGATATGGTAAGCCGCGTTGAACGTGGGGCCTTGGCCGAATGGTTCTGGACCATCGACCGCGTGTTTCTCGCCCTTTTCATCCTCTTGATCGGCATCGGCTTCATGCTGTCCTTCGCGGCTTCACCGGCGGTGGCGGAGCGTATCGGGCTTGAGCCGTTCCATTTCGTCAAGCGCCACGCCCTGTTCCTCATACCGGCGATCGCGGCGATGATCGGCATTTCCTTCATGACGCCCCGACAGGTGCGACGGACCGCCGTCATCCTGCTGATCGTATCGCTGGCGATGATGCTTTTCGCGCTTTTCTTCGGCATCGAGGTCAAGGGCTCGCGGCGCTGGGTGAATATCGCGGCCTTGTCGATCCAGCCTTCGGAATTCATGAAGCCGGCTTTCGTCGTCGTCTGCGCCTGGCTGTTTTCCGAACATGCACGTCAGCCGGAAATTCCGGGTAATCTCTTCGCCATCATCCTCTTTGGCATCGTCGTCGCTTTGCTCGTCGCGCAGCCTGACCTTGGCCAGACGATCCTGACGACCGCCGTCTGGGGCGGCATGTTCTTCATGGCCGGCATGCCCTGGCTGTGGATCATCGTGCTCGGCGGCCTCGGCGCGGGCGGTTTCGTCACGGCCTATTATGTCTTCGATCACGTGGCGCAACGCGTGAACAAGTTTCTGACGGGCGAGGGCGATACGTTCCAGGTCGACACCGCCAAGGAAGCGATCGTCCATGGCAACTGGTTCGGCGTCGGTCCTGGCGAGGGCATCGTCAAGCGTATCATTCCGGACGCCCATACCGACTTCATCTTCTCGGTGGCGGCCGAAGAGTTCGGTGCCATCTTCTGCATCGTGCTCGTGCTGATCTTCGCCTTCCTCGTGTTGCGCGGCCTGTCGCATGCCTACAAGGAGAAGAACGACTTCAACCGTTTTGCCGTCGCCGGTCTGGTGCTGCAGATCGGCATCCAATCGATCATCAACATCGGCGTGAACCTGCAGCTGCTGCCGGCCAAGGGCATGACGCTGCCGCTGATTTCCTACGGCGGTTCGTCGATGACCGCGATCTGCGTGACGGCAGGCTTCATTCTGGCGCTGACGCGTCACAGGCCGGAAAAGCGTGCGCAGGACCGGACCATGTTCCGCGTGACGCACGGATTGCCGGCGGAGTGATCGTCTTGGGACTACCGGCCATCCGCTCCTCATATCTCCTGCCCGCTGTTCATTCTCTGGTCGCTTTTCCCGAAACGCCGGTCTATGAGGGGGGCTTGGCCCGCGCCGATGACGCGGTCGGGGCGGCTTCCTATATCAGGGAGATGCCCCGAGTAGTGGGGTATTCGCGGGAGCGAAAATCATGAGTAAAGGCATTGTCCTTCTTGCCGCCGGCGGTACCGGCGGTCACGTATTTCCGGCCGAAGCACTGGCCTACAAGCTGAAGGAGCGCGGCTATTCCGTGCACCTCGTCACCGACAGCCGTGCCGAACGCTATGCCGGCAAATTTCCGGCAGACGATATCCATGTCGTGCCCTCGGCAACGATCGGCTCGAAGAACCCGTTAAAGGTTGCGCAGGCCCTCTGGACGCTATGGACCGGCATGCGTGCAGCGCGCAAGCTGATCCAGCGCATCAAGCCCGTCTGTGTCGTCGGCTTCGGTGGCTATCCGACGGTTCCGCCGTTTCTGGCCGCGACGCGCATGGGCGTGCCGTCCATGCTGCACGAGCAGAACGCGGTCATGGGCCGCGCCAACAAGATGCTGGCGACGCGCGTTCGCGCTATTGCCGGCGGTTTCCTCACCGAAAACGGCGCGTTTGCCGAGAAGACGGTGACCACGGGCAATCCCGTGCGCCCGGCCGTCATCGAAGCGGCAAAACGCCCTTATGTGCCATCTGGTCCGGAAGATCCGTTCAATCTTGTCGTCTTCGGCGGCAGCCAGGGGGCGCAATATTTCTCCAAGGCCGTTCCTACGGCGATCAGCCTGCTTGAGGAACCGCTGCGAAAGCGGCTGCGGATCACGCAGCAGGTGCGTCCTGAGGATATGGAGACGGTCAACAGCTGCACGAGAAAGCTTGACATGGGCGCCGATGTCGCGCCGTTCTTCAACGATATGGCGGAGCGCATCGGCGCTGCGCATCTGGTTCTCTGCCGCTCCGGCGCCTCCACGGTCTCCGAGCTTGCGGTTATTGGGCGCCCCGCGATCCTGGTTCCCTATCCGCATGCGCTCGATCACGATCAGGCGGCCAATGCGGCTGCACTGGCGGCAACCGGCGGCGTCAAGGTCATCGTGCAGTCGGAACTGACGCCGGAGAAACTTTCCACCATTCTGCGCGGCGCCATGACCATGCCGGAAAAGCTCGCAAAGATGGCTGCATCAGCCAAGCAGGCGGGCAAACCGGATGCGGCAAACTTGCTTGCCGACATGGTTGAGGCTATTGCCGCGGGACGTTCAATTCAGCAATTCAAGGGGGCAGGCGCATGAAGCTGCCGAAGGCAATCGGCCTTGTGCATTTTATCGGTATCGGTGGCATCGGGATGAGCGGCATTGCCGAGGTTCTGCATAACCTCGGCCATCGCGTGCAGGGTTCCGATCAATCGGAAAGTGCCAATGTGCAGCGGCTGCGCGACAAGGGTATTCCGGTCCATATCGGTCACAAGGCTGAAAACCTCGGCGATGCCGAAGTCGTCGTTGTCTCCACCGCCATCAAGAAGAGCAATCCGGAGCTGGTCGCGGCGCGTGAAAAGCTGCTGCCGGTCGTGCGCCGTGCCGAAATGCTTGCCGAATTGATGCGCTTCCGCAATGCGATTGCCATCGGCGGTACGCATGGCAAGACGACGACGACCTCGCTCGTCGCGACGCTGCTAGAAGCCGGCGGCCTTGATCCCACGGTCATCAATGGCGGTATCATCAATGCCTATGGCACCAATGCGCGCATGGGTGAAGGCGAGTGGATGGTGGTCGAGGCAGACGAGTCGGATGGCACCTTCCTGAAACTGCCGGCGGATGTTGCCGTCGTCACCAATATCGATCCGGAACATCTCGATCATTACGGCAATTTCGATGCCGTGCGCGCCGCTTTCCGGCAGTTCGTGGAGAATGTGCCGTTCTACGGCTTCGGCGTCATGTGCATCGACCATCCGGAAGTGCAGTCACTGGTTAGCCGCATCGAGGACCGCAAGGTCATCACCTATGGCGAGAACCCGCAGGCCGACGTGCGTTTCTCGAATGTGCGGATCGATGGCACGCGTTCGCTGTTCGATATCGAAATCCGCAGACGCCGCACCGGCAAGGTGATCCAGATCAAGGATCTCATCATGCCAATGCCGGGCCGCCACAATATTTCCAATGCGACCGCCGCCGTTGCGGTTGCCAACCGGCTGGGGATTTCCAATGAGGCGATCGCCAAGGGCCTTGCATCCTTCGGCGGCGTCAAGCGCCGCTTCACGCTGACCGGCGAATGGAACGGGGTCAAAGTCTTCGACGACTACGGCCATCATCCCGTCGAAATCAAGGCGGTGCTGAAGGCAGCACGCGAAGCCTGCAAGGGCCGCATCATCGCCGTTCATCAACCACATCGCTACACGCGCCTTTCGAGCCTCTTCGAGGAATTCGCGGCTTGCTTCAACGATGCCGACAGTATCTTCCTGGCGCCCGTCTATGCCGCCGGGGAAGATCCGATCGAGGGCGTTGATTCGCAGACGCTGGTTTCGCGCATCAAGGCAGGCGGTCATCGCGATGCACGCTATCTGCCTTCACAGGAAGATCTTGCCGCCATGGTTGCAGAGATTGCGCGACCTGGTGATTTTGTGGTTCTGTTGGGGGCTGGTAGCATCACATATTGGGCAGCATCATTGCCAAAGGAATTGGAAGGCCTCTCGGGTAAGTCCGCATGAAACAAGTAGATGGGGAAAAGCTTCTGGCGTCGCTCGGCGACGGTGTAAAGGACATCAGGGGACGGCTGACGCCGGATGCCCCGATGGATCGTGTGACGTGGTTCCGCGCCGGCGGGCTGGCGGAACTGATGTTCCAGCCGCACGATACGGACGATCTCATCACGTTCCTGAAGATCCTGCCGGAAGAGGTGCCGCTGACGGTCGTCGGCGTGGGTTCGAACATATTGGTGCGGGATGGCGGCATTCCGGGCGTTGTCCTCAGGCTTTCGGCCAAGGGTTTCGGTTCTGTCGAGCTTGCCGGTGAAAACCGCATCCTGGCCGGCGCGATCTGCCCGGACAAGCATGTCGCAGCCATGGCAATGGACAATAGCATCGGCGGTTTCCATTTCTATTACGGCATTCCCGGGAGCATCGGTGGTGCCGCGCGGATGAATGCAGGCGCCAATGGTGCCGAAACCCGTGAGCGCGTCATTGAGGTGCATGCCGTCGACCGCAAGGGCGACAAGCACGTGCTGACCAATGCCGAAATGGGATACAGCTACCGCCATTCCGATGCGTCTGAAGATCTGATCTTCACGCATGTCCTTTTCGAGGGATATCCGGAGGATCGCGCCAAGATCCGCACCGAGATGGATGCCGTGCGCGCTCATCGCGAAACGGTGCAGCCGGTACGCGAGAAGACGGGTGGCTCAACCTTCAAGAACCCGGATGGTTTCTCCGCCTGGAAGCTGATCGACGAGGCGGGTTGCCGCGGTCTGGTTATCGGTGGCGCGCAGATGTCATCGCTGCATTGCAACTTCATGATCAACATGGAGCAGGCGACGGGCTACGATCTGGAATATCTCGGCGAGCAGGTCCGTCGCGAGGTTTTCGAAAAGTCCGGCATCAAGCTGGAGTGGGAAATCAAGCGCCTCGGAAACTTCATGCCGGGCCGTGAAGTCCGCCCGTTCCAGGGTGTGACCACGGAGTAGGTCCCGACTGCAATCGGTGTCATCTTCATAAAATGATTCAACAAAAAGGCCGGGTTTTCACCCGGCCTTTTCAATTGCTTATGCTTGTTTTCTCAGACTTCGTCGTTGCCCGAGAGCAGGATGCCGATCAGCGAGAGCACTGCTGCGCCGGCGAGGTAATAGCCGACATAGACCAGACCGTAATTGGTCGCGAGCGAAGTGGCGATGTAGGGCGCCAGGGACGCGCCGACGATGCCGCCGAGATTGAACGTCATGGACGCCCCGGTATAGCGCACGCTGGTCGGGAAGGGGGCGGCCAGAGCCGCGCCGATCGGGCCATAGGTAAAGCCCATCAGGGCAAGACCGATGATCGAGCAGGCGAAGGCACCGGCAAGGCCAGCCGTCAGCAGCGACGAGTAGAACAGGCCGAAGATCAGGATGCCGATCGTCGTCAGGATAAGAACCAGACGGCGCGAATAGCGGTCGGACAAGAGGCCGGAGACCGGGATCATCAGGCCGAAGAAGACGACGCCGACGAGCTGAACGACGAGGAACTGGCCCTGGGAGTAGCCGAGGCCGGCCGGAAGCGGCCCGTTGCCCGGGGGGCGAGTGCCCCAGCTCAGTGTGAACGCCGTCATCAGATAGAACAGCACGAAGGTCGCGACCGCGATAATGGTGCCGAGGATCAGGCTGCGGAAATGCGAGCGGAAGATGACGGCGATCGGAACGGAAACGCGTTCTTCCTTCTCGATGGCCCGCTGGAATTCCGGGGTTTCGGTGATCTTCAGGCGGACATACAACCCGACCGCGACCAGCACGATGCTGATCAGGAACGGAACGCGCCAGCCGTAGTTGAGGAAATCCGCATCCGCCATGCTCTCGCGCAGAATCAGGAACAGACCCGCCGAAAGGATGAAGCCGATCGGTGCGCCGAGCTGCGGGAACATGGCATACCAGCTGCGCTTGCCTTCCGGTGCATTTTCCGTCGCAAGCAAGACAGCGCCGCCCCATTCCCCGCCGAGGCCAAGACCCTGGCCGAGACGGCAAAGTGCCAGCAGAATCGGTGCGAGAACGCCGATCGACTCATAAGTCGGCAGCATGCCGATCACGACGGTCGAGAGGCCCATGGTCATCAGAGCCGCGACCAGTGTCGCCTTGCGGCCGATCCGGTCTCCAAAATGGCCGAAGATCATCGCGCCGATCGGGCGTGCGAAGAAGGCAATGGAGAAGGTCGCGAAGGACTGCAGAGTTGCCGAAGTCGGATCGCTTGCCGGGAAGAACAGCTTCGGGAAGACGATAACCGCCGCCGTTGCATAAACATAGAAATCGAAAAATTCGATCGTTGTGCCGATGAGGCTCGCGATCAGAACACGTGCCGGGGAATTCGCAACAGCATTGTTCGATGACGAGGGGGTCGGCGATAAAGGAGATATCGCGTCAGTCATGTTCCCACCAATTCAGAGGATGCTAAGGAGCGCTTAGCGGATAAAAATTGTCCTTAGCGTAATTTTTGTTCAACGCAAACGTTAACTGCGCAAGAAATCAGCGGTTGCGTGCTATTATTTTGCCGTAATTGTTGATTCGTGAGCAATCAGGCGGGTGTTTGTTGTTGGAGAGGCGTGCTCCGGCGAGTCCTTACCGGAATCTTTTTCACCAATGGCCGATTCTCGCTTGGATTGCGGGCTGAGGAGAAAGGTTTCATGCAGAAAAAACTCATCGCTGAGTTTCTTGGGACGTTTTGGCTCGTATTCGGCGGCTGCGGCAGTGCGATCTTCGCAGCAGCCTTTCCGAGCCTCGGTATCGGTTTTCTAGGCGTTGCTTTTGCGTTCGGTCTGACTGTGCTGACTATGGCTTTTGCCGTCGGCGGCATATCAGGAGGGCACTTCAATCCGGCTGTCTCGGTCGGCCTGACGGTGGCTGGCCGCTTTCCCGGCGGGCAGCTCATTCCCTATATTATCGCACAGGTCATCGGCGCCGTTGTCGCCGCGGCCGTGCTCTATCTGATCGCAAGCGGCAAGGCTGATTTCCAGCTCGGTGGCTTTGCGGCGAACGGCTATGGGGAACATTCTCCCGGCGGCTATTCCATGGTGTCGGCACTGGTGGCCGAGATCGTGCTGACGCTGTTCTTCCTGGTCGTGATTCTGGGCTCGACGAGCAGCAAGGTGCCGGCCGGCTTCGCGCCGATCGCCATCGGCTTGGCGCTGACGCTGATCCATCTGATCTCGATCCCGATCACCAACACGTCGGTCAATCCGGCTCGTTCGACAGGGCAGGCTCTCTTCGTCGGCGGCTGGGCTCTGCAGCAGCTTTGGCTGTTCTGGGTTGCGCCCATCGTTGGCGGAGCGTTGGGCGGACTCGTCTGGAAACTGGTCGACGACAGCGAGTGATCTCGGCCTCAATTTAATGCCTGCGGCCCCGCATCGAGTGCTCGATGCGGGGCTTATTGTTTAAAAAAATCTAAATGTAGTGATTTCAAAAGTAGCAACTCCATGATTCCAATGGCAGAATTCTTTAAGTCGGTTTGATTCGAAGCATGCGGCCCTCGCCAGGTCGGGGGAAAGTTAACGAAAGTAAACGCTTCATTAACCTTAATGTCGTTCTAATCGGCCTATTGAAAGCGGGGCGAGAATCGCGGTTAGGCGAGGCCCTGCAAACGCAAAGTAGAGACCGTGAAGTCGGGGGTATTGATGGGTGGCAAGCATGTGGCTGTCCTTTTGGGCGGATTTTCCTCGGAGAGGCCGGTCAGCCTTTCCTCGGGGAAGGCATGCGCCGATGCCCTCGAAGTAGAAGGCTTCCAGGTTACCCGGGTCGATGTTGATCATGATGTCGCCAGCCGCTTGGCTGAGCTGAAGCCCGATGTCGTCTTCAATGCGTTGCATGGTCCTTTCGGCGAAGACGGTACAATCCAGGGCATTCTGGAATATCTGCAAATTCCCTATACACATTCCGGCGTGCTTGCCTCGGCTCTTGCGATGGACAAGTCACGCGCGAAGACGGTGGCTGCTGCCGCGGGCATCCCGGTTGCCAGCTCGATCGTGATGGATCGTTTCGCCATTGTTGGCGAGCATCCGATGAAGCCGCCCTATGTCGTCAAGCCGGTACGCGAGGGCTCGAGCTTCGGTGTCGTGATCGTCAAGGAAGATCAGGCGCATCCGCCGCAGATCGTTACCTCTGCCGAATGGCGCTATGGCGATGAGGTTCTGGTCGAGCGTTATATCTACGGGCGCGAGCTGACCTGTGGCGTCATGAACGGCAAAGTCCTCGGCGTGACTGAGATCGTGCCGCTCGGTCACAGCTTCTATGATTATGACGCCAAGTACGCCAAGGGTGGCTCAAAACATGTCTTGCCGGCGGAAATTTCACCGAATCTTTACCAAAAGATACAAACATTATCGTTAAGGGCGCATGAAGCTATCGGCTGCCGCGGTGTTAGTCGATCTGACTTCCGTTTTGACGATCGCTTTTCCGAAGAGGGCGAACTTGTCTGGTTGGAGATCAATACCCAGCCGGGCATGACTCCTACCTCCCTGGTGCCTGAAATGGCCGCTCATGCCGGCTACTCTTTTGGTGAATTTCTCCGGTGGATGGTGGAGGACGCGTCTTGTTTGCGCTGACGGTCAAAAATATGAGGCGGTCCCGTCATCGCGTCCCGCTCGCCATCGACGAGGTTGAGGACGCATTCGTTCTGCCGCGTCCGCTGCGCCGCACTGTTCGTTTCCTGGTCAGCCTCGGTTCGGGTCGCATCAATATTCCGGCTCATACGGGTACTGTTTCGACCCTCGTTCTTCTTGCTGCGACCGGCCTTTATGGCATGTCGGTTGGTGGTCATACCCAGGCGGTCGCGGAAGCGACGACTTCTGCCGCTGGTTTTGCGATCGAGGATGTAAAGGTCTCCGGCAATGACGAGACCTCGGAAATCGAGATCCTGCAGCTGCTCGGCCTCGACGGTACGACGTCGCTCGTTGCCCTTAATGCCGATGCCGCCCGCCAGAAGATTGCCAACTTGCCCTGGGTTCAGAATGTCGAGGTTCGTAAGGTCTATCCGCGGACTGTCGAGGTGAAGCTCAAGGAGCGTAAGGCCTATGCGATCTGGCAGCACGGTTCCGAGCTTTCTCTAATCCAGAAGGACGGCAGCGTGATTGCACCGCTGCGCGACAACAAGTTTGCAAAGCTACCGCTCTTCGTCGGTCGTGATGCCGAAACCGCAGCCGCCTCCATCGACGACCAGTTTGCCAAGTGGCCCGATGTTCGCAGCCATGTGAAGGCTTTCGTGCGTGTCGCCGGTCGTCGCTGGGATCTCTATCTGGACAACGGCGTGATCATCAAATTGCCGGAAGACAATATCGATGATGCGCTCGCGCGGCTGACCAAGCTCGACAAGGAGCAAAATCTTTTGCAGCGCGATATTGCTGCCGTCGATCTCCGTATCGATGATCGTACCGCCATTGAGTTAACTCCGGATGCCGCAATTCGTCGCCAGGCCGCAGTCGATGCAAGAAACAAGGCTTTGAAGAAAGCAGGTCAGGATACATGAGCTTATTTGGTTCGTCCCATTTCGGCCTGCCTCGGTTGAAGCCTTTGTCTTCGAAGCGGTCGCATATCGTGTCGGTCCTTGACATCGGCTCGACGAAGGTCGTTTGCATGATCGGTCGTCTGACGCCGCGCGAGGAGAGCCAAGTTCTCCCGAATCGCACCCACAACATAGAGATCATTGGTATCGGTCATCAGCGTTCCCGCGGCATCAAGACTGGCGTGATCGCCGATCTCGATGCGCTGGAAGGAGTTGTCCGGCTTGCGGTCGATGCCGCCGAGCGTATGGCGGGCCTGACCGTCGATAGCCTAATCGTCAACGTTTCGGCCGGTCGTCTCGGCAGCGATATTTACACCGCGACCATCGATCTCGGTGGTCAGGAAGTCGAGGCCAACGATCTCAAGAAGGTTCTGGCCGCAGCCTGCCAGCAGTCGATCCGTCAGGAGCGTGCCGTGCTGCACTCGCTGGCGACGGGCTACTCCCTTGATGGCGAGCGCGGCATTCGCGATCCGCTGGCCATGTTCGGCGACGCTCTTGGTGTCGACATGCATGTGGTGACGGCCGAGCGCGCGGCGCTTCGCAACCTCGAGCTCTGCATCAACCGTGCGCATCTCTCGGTCGAAGGCATGGTGGCGACACCTTATGCCAGCGGCCTTGCAGCCCTCGTTGACGATGAAGTCGAGCTTGGCTGCGCTGCGATCGACATGGGCGGCGGCACGACGACGATTTCGGTCTTTGCCGAGGGAAAGCTGGTGCATACCGATGCCGTCAGCCTTGGCGGCCATCATGTCACCACCGATCTTGCACGCGGCCTTTCCACCCGCATCGAGGATGCGGAGCGGCTGAAGGTCGTTCATGCTTCCGCTCTCGCGAATTCTTCGGAAGAGCGCGAACTGATTTCCATCCCGCCGATCGGCGAAGACGAGCGTGACCAGCCGACACAGGTGCCGAAGGCGCTCGTGTCGCGCATCGTCAAGGCTCGCATCGAGGAAACTCTCGAGCTCATTCGCGATCGCATCCAGCGTTCGGGCTTCAGCCCGATCGTCGGCAAGCGCGTCGTCCTGACCGGCGGTGCCAGCCAGCTGACCGGTCTGCCCGATGTGGCGCGCCGGGTACTTGCCCGCAATGTCCGCATCGGTCGTCCGATGGGCGTGTCTGGTTTGCCGACGGCAGCCAAGGGGCCGGCTTTTTCGACCGCTGTGGGACTGATGATCTATCCGCAGGTCGCAGACATGGAAACACATGCGCCGAGCAGCGGTCTGCTCTCGTCGTTTGGAGGTAACAACAGCCGGATCGGCCGCGTTGGCCAATGGCTGAAAGAGAGTTTTTGAGTGCCTGATCCCGGAAATCAGTCCGGGGCAAGCGTCAGGCAAGTGAAATCGAGTGAATTGGCCGGCGTGGCGATGCGGCCATAAAGAGAAGGAACGGGTACAATGACTATCAAGCTGCATAAGCCAGATATCACCGAGCTTAAGCCGCGAATCACCGTGTTCGGTGTTGGTGGCGGTGGCGGCAATGCCGTCAACAACATGATCACGGCAGGCCTGCAGGGCGTCGATTTCGTCGTCGCCAACACGGATGCCCAGGCGCTGACCATGACGAAGGCAGAGCGGATCATCCAGCTCGGCGTCAACGTCACGGAAGGTCTCGGCGCCGGCTCGCAGCCGGAAGTTGGCCGTGCAGCTGCCGAAGAGTGCATCGATGAAATCATCGATCATCTGAACGGTACGCATATGTGCTTCGTCACCGCCGGCATGGGCGGTGGTACGGGTACGGGTGCCGCTCCGGTCGTCGCGCAGGCCGCTCGCAATAAGGGCATCCTGACCGTCGGCGTCGTTACCAAGCCGTTCCACTTCGAAGGCGGCCGCCGTATGCGTCTCGCCGAGATGGGCATCCAGGAACTGCAGAAGTCGGTCGACACCCTGATCGTCATTCCGAACCAGAATCTGTTCCGCATCGCCAACGACAAGACGACTTTCGCCGACGCGTTCTCGATGGCCGACCAGGTTCTCTATTCGGGCGTTGCCTGCATCACCGACTTGATGGTGAAGGAAGGTCTCATCAACCTCGACTTCGCCGACGTGCGTTCGGTCATGCGCGAAATGGGCCGCGCGATGATGGGTACCGGCGAGGCTTCCGGCCAGGGCCGTGCAATGCAGGCTGCTGAAGCTGCCATTGCCAACCCGCTGCTCGACGAAACCTCGATGAAGGGCGCACAGGGCCTGCTGATCTCGATCACCGGCGGCCGTGACCTGACCCTGTTCGAAGTCGACGAAGCTGCAACCCGCATCCGCGAAGAAGTCGATCCCGACGCCAATATCATCCTCGGCGCCACCTTCGACGAATCGCTTGAGGGCATCATTCGCGTTTCCGTCGTCGCAACGGGCATCGACCGCGCGATGAACGAGGCTTCCGACAGGGGCATGGAATTCCGCCCCGCCGCAAAGCCTGCTATGCGTCCTTCCGCGGCCGCCGCTCCGGCAGCGGCCGCAGTTCAGCCTGCCCACGTCTCGCAGGCCCAAACCGCACAGGCTGCCGCTCCGGCTCCTCGTACCGTGGATCCGGTCGCCCAGACCATTCGTGCAGCAGAGGCCGATCTGGAGCGCGAACTGGAATTCCAGATGAGCCGGCAGACTCAGGTGCCGCAGCAGCCGGTTATGCAGCAGGCCGCTGCGCCGGAAGATAACTTCCGTCCGCAGAGCCGCATCTTCGCAGCAGCCCCGGAAGCCCAGCCGGTCCGTCAAGCTCCGGTTCAGCCTCAGCAGCAGGCGCCGGTCATGCATCAGCAGCCGGTCATCCGTCAGGCTCCTGAGCAGGTCCGCATGCCGAAGGTCGAGGATTTCCCACCGGTCGTTAAGGCCGAGATGGAACACCGCGCCCAGCCGGCAGCCGCCCAGGCGACCGAAGAGCGTGGCCCAATGGGTCTTCTGAAGCGAATCACCAATTCGCTCGGCCGCCGCGAAGAAGATCCGGCTTTCGACGACATGATGGCTCCGACGAACAACGCCGCTCCGCAGCAGCGTCGTGCGCCGTCGCCGGAAGCGAGCCTCTATGCTCCGCGCCGTGGCAATCTCGACGATCACGGCCGCCAGGCTCCGCAGGCACGCATGGCAAACCATGAGGACGATCAGCTCGAGATTCCGGCCTTCCTGCGCCGCCAGTCGAACTGACCCGCAACAGGCAGCCCTTTAATAGGTTGCTAACCATATTGGAGAAATCCGGGGCCGAAAGGCTCCGGATTTTCTTATTTTATAACCATTGTCTTATTTAAAATTATCCAACGAATTCAATTGGCTGCTTTCGTAACAAAACGAAAGAAACAGTGATTTGGAATGCGATGCCCTGGCGCGTATGTAGATATCAAGCAAGCCCGCTGAATCACATTCGGAGACGAATGTATGTGAGGTGCGTGGCATAGTTAACAGACTGAACCGGCGATAAGGGTAAGCGTCCGAAGATGACCGCCCGGCCTGGATCAGATAGACGAAGGCAGAATTACATGGCAATTGGATTGCTTGGTTTTCAGACCACCATTGCAAACCCTGTGACACTTTCCGGTATTGGCGTTCATTCCGGTGCCAATGTGTCGATCACCTTCTACCCCGCCGAAGCCGGCACCGGTGTCGTTTTTCAGCGTCTGCACGATAATGGCGATGTGACCGAACTGCGCGCCGTTTCCTCGCAGGTCGGCAACACGGATCTCTGCACGGTTCTCGGCTTTTCTCCGGCGCGCTCTGTCGCGACGGTCGAGCACGTCATGGCTGCGATCTACGCGATCGGCCTCGATAACGTCGTCGTCGAGGTGTCCGGTGCGGAAATGCCGATCATGGACGGCAGCTCCTATCCCTTCATCGAGGCGATCGAGCAGGCGGGTGTTGTTTCGCTCGGTGTCAAGCGCCGCTATATCCGCGTTATCAAGCCGGTGCGGATCGAAGCTGGCGGTTCCTGGTGCGAGTTCCGCCCCTATGATGGCACGCGCTTCGAAGTCGAGATCGACTTTGAATGCCCGCTGATCGGCCGTCAGAAGTGGGAAGGCGATCTGACCGCTGAGACCTTCAAGACGGAACTGTCGCGCGCGCGTACCTTCGGCTTCATGCGTGATGTCGAGCCCCTCTGGGCTTCGGGCCATGCGCTGGGTTCGTCGCTGGAGAATTCGGTCGTCATTTCGGACGACAATACCGTCATCAACGTCGAAGGCCTGCGTTATCCCAAGGACGAGTTCGTCCGCCACAAGACGCTCGATGCCGTTGGCGATCTGGCTCTCGCCGGTGCACAATTCATTGGTTGCTATCGCTCCTATCGCGGCGGCCATCGCATGAATGCGAATGCCCTGAAGGCATTGCTCAGCGACGCTTCGGCTTACGAGGTCGTCGAAACCTCGGCACCTCGCCAGCGCGGTCACGGCCGCGAGTTCATTGCGGTCAACGCGCCTGAATTCGCTCCTTGGTCGGCGTGATTTTTTCGGGATCGAAATGAGACAAAGCTGCCGCTCTGATGAAGGGCGGCTCTTTTTTTGACGGACGACTCATCGGGTTTGTCTTCGGTCGCGAAGCGGCGGCAGGATGGTGCGGGCCGATATGAGAAATCCCTGTCAAAACAGTGATTAAAGGCTGCGGATATGCGGTCTTTGCCACAAAAATGCGTTAATGCACCATCAATGCGTTGCCCTGATGGTGTTTTTGCGGCTAGAAACGCCAGCGAGAGAACGCCGTCTCCGCAACGACGGCTATGGGACAGTCATCCGATGGGTTTTGCAAGGTCTGAACGCATGAATATCACAGCACGGGCTTTGCTCGTATCGCTCCTTCTGGCCGGTACCGGTGCGGTGGTGACGGGGTGTAATACGAAAAAGGATATCGACATCACCAAGCTCGGTGTCGAGACCGATCCACCGGAGATGCTCTACAATCAGGGCCTTGCCAACATCAAGGCCGGCAACATGACGGAAGCCGGCAAGAAGTTCGATGCCATCAACCAGCAGCAGCCCTTCTCCGAATGGGCACGCAAGGCATTGGTGATGAGCACCTTCGTGAAGTATCGCACGGGCCGTTATGATGAGGCGGTACAGACCGGCAATACCTATCTCAAGCAATATCCGGGCTCGGAAGATGCCGACTATGTGCAATATCTGGTCGGTTCGTCCTATGCCAAACAGATCGTCGACGTGACGCAGGACCAGCGTGCAGCACAGCAGACGATCGAGGCGATGACCAAGCTCGTCAATACCTATCCGAAGTCGCAATATGTCAGCGACGCTCAGGAAAAGATCCGCTTTGCCCGCGACCAGCTCGCCGGCAAGGAAATGCAGATCGGCCGTTATTATCTGGAGCGCAAGGATTATCTGGCTGCCATCTCCCGCTTCCGCGTGGTGGTGGAGCAGTATCCGACGACGAACCAGATCGAAGAAGCCCTGGCGCGACTCGTCGAAGCTTATTATGCGATGGGTATCGTACCCGAAGCGCAAACGGCAGCTGCCGTTCTCGGCCACAACTATCCGGACAGCCGCTGGTACAAGGATTCCTATCAGCTGCTGCAGAAGGGTGGCGTGGAGCCGAGCGAAAATTCGGGCTCCTGGATTTCCAGAGCGGGCAAGAAACTTCTTCTTGGGACGTGAGATTGAGCGCAGATGCTGATCCAGCTTTCGATCCGCGATATCGTTTTGATCGAGCGGCTGGATCTTGCCTTCGAGTCCGGACTTTCGGTGCTGACCGGCGAGACGGGTGCGGGCAAATCCATCCTGCTTGACAGTCTGTCGCTGGCCCTTGGCGGGCGCGGCGATGGCGGGCTCGTGCGCCATGGCGAGGATCGCGGCCAGGTGACTGCGGTTTTCGATGTCGGTACACAGCATCCGGCCCGCAAGCTCCTGCGCGAAAATGGCATCGACGATGACGGCGATCTGATTTTCCGCCGTGTGCAGTCCGCCGATGGCCGCACCAAGGCCTTTGTCAACGACCAGGCGCTCAGCGTGCAGCTCATGCGCCAGATCGGCCAGCTTCTCGTCGAAATTCACGGTCAGCATGATGACCGAGCGCTCATCGATACCGACGCGCACCGCACCTTGCTGGATGCCTTTGCCGGCCTCGCCGAAGAGACGCAGGAGGTCGGCAGGCTGCACAAAATCTGGCGCGATACCGAGCGCACCTTGAAGAAGCATCGCGAGCAGGTCGAGAAGGCAGCGCGTGAAGCGGACTATCTTCGCGCCTCCGTCGAGGAGCTGGAGAAGCTCTCGCCGCAGGATGGCGAGGAGGATGAGCTGGCTGAGAAGCGCTCGCGGATGATGAAAGCCGAGCGCATCGCCGGCGATATCGCCGAGGCTTCCGAATTCCTCAATGGCAACGCATCGCCCGTGCCGCATATCGCATCGCTGGTGCGCCGATTGGAGCGCAAGAGCCACGAAGCGCCGGGCTTGCTTGAAGATACCGTGGCGCTGCTGGATGCCGCTCTCGATCAGCTGTCCAACGCGCAAATGGAAGTGGAGGCAGCACTCCGCAAAACGGAATATGATCCGCGCGAACTTGAGCGTGTCGAAGAGCGCCTCTTCGCGTTGCGGGGTGCCTCGCGCAAATATTCCGTGCCGGTAACGGAACTGCCAGCCCTGGCCGCACGCATGATTTCGGATCTAGCCGATCTCGACGCCGGCGAAGAGCGACTGGCGCGCCTTGCTGCCGAGCTTTCCGCCGCCAAGGCGGATTATGATGTCGCCGCACGCAATCTGTCGGAGAAACGTCACCATGCCGGCGAGGCTCTGGCCGCAGCCGTCACGGCCGAACTGCCGGCCTTGAAGCTCGAGCGTGCGCGTTTCATGGTGGAGATATCAAGCGATCCAGAAGCTGGGACAGCCGAGGGTATCGACGTTGTCGAATTTCATGTGCAGACCAACCCTGGCACGCGGCCGGGACCGATCACCAAGGTCGCCTCTGGCGGCGAGCTGTCGCGCTTCCTTCTGGCATTGAAGGTTGCGCTTGCCGATCGCGGCTCTGCGCCGACCCTCGTGTTCGACGAAATCGACACTGGTGTCGGCGGCGCGGTCGCGGATGCGATCGGCCAGCGGCTGAAGCGCCTGTCCGATCGCGTGCAGGTGCTGTCGGTCACCCATGCACCGCAGGTCGCTGCCCGCGCTGCAACCCATCTCCTGATCTCCAAGGGACCCGTCGCGGACGGCTCGGAAAAAATTTCCACACGCGTCGCCACCATGGAGCCGAAGGATCGCACCGAGGAAATCGCCCGCATGCTCGCGGGTGCTTCGGTAACCGAAGAGGCGAGGGCGGCTGCCAAGCGCTTGCTGGCCGGTAACGGGTGATCTCTCCTGTGATGTTGTCGGAGCAGATGCCGGTGGCGACTTGCCCGAAGCGGGCATAGCAGCAAGCTCAGCGACTATAGCGCTGAAACGCGCCTGAACCCGTCATCTGCCGTCGGCATCTTGCTTCGGTTTTTCGACGGTCTTGCGTCATATATCCTTCATCGTCCCCGGCTAGGCAGGCCCGGAATCCGGAGACCGTCAATGCACTCAACCACACAACCCAATCGCCCAAAAATCGCAGAAACCGTCATCCACCCGACGGCGAACATAAGGGATTCGAGCATCGGCAGATGCTGTGAGATTTTGGCGGACACATCTCTGCACACTGCCGAACTCGGAGATTTCTCTTACTTGGGGCCGCGCTGCATTGTCGGTGACGCAACGATTGGAAAGTTCTGCGCCATTGCGGCAGAGGTCAGAATTGGCGCTCCCAATCATCCGATGGACCGACCATCCATGCATCGTTTCACCTATTGTCCGGAATATTACGCGGCGAGCGCCGTGCGGGACCACGCCTTTTTCGATCGGCGAAAGGAAGACCGCGCCGTCATCGGCAACGATGTCTGGATTGGTCATGGCGTGATTGTTTTGCCGGGCGTACAGGTTGGAGACGGCGCCGTGCTTGCAGCAGGCGCGGTCGTCAGCAAAGATGTTCAACCATATACTGTCGTCGGTGGTATTCCCGCCAAGTTCATTCGAGAGCGCTTCACTCGAACCATCGCAGAAAGACTGACGTCCATCGCCTGGTGGGATTGGCCTTTCGAAACCATCATGGAGCGGCTTGCCGATTTTCAATCAAGCGACATCGAAGCCTTTTGCGAGCGCTGGTCCTGATCCGCTTTTGACGACTTGGGCGGCCAGCCTTGGCCGTGTCATCTTACGAAATCGGACGGTAGGTTGTGAATGAGTTCCGCCGACGTACGAACTTCTGAGCGACATGCATCAGAGCCGGCATTTGGGATCGATCATGTCCTCCGCGGAGCCGCGGGATTTGTGGGCCTCGTTTATTCTTGCCAGAATATAGAAGCCATGCTGCCCGTTGGGCAATGCAGCGCCAAAGACGCCGACGACCACATTTTCCATATTTGAACGGGCGCCATCGACGCCATCTGCGACGAGCTGCAGCGGGTTCAAATTCGAAAGGTCATCGGCCGTATGGAAAGTTGCCCACCAACCAGCTCGGGTCTTCAAGTCCGTAAACCGGCCGCTTTCAATTTCCGTCGCATGGGCTTTCAAGAGCGCGCGAAAGCGAGGCGTCTCGCACCCCATGTGGATATGAAGCCGATCTTGTGTGCGCCAGCTGGCGGCGTTTATCGCCAGAGCAAAATTCTGTCTCGAAGCCTTCGTTGAGCGCGGATCGATTGCCGATAGCTCTTTCCACGCTTCCTCAAAATAGTTCGGCGCACCCGCGGTCAGAAGGCGTGGGTCTTCGATGCCGGGTACATCGGCGAGCGGTGCAAGGATGGTGCGCTCCTTGTCAGCAGGCTCACGAAGAACAACGTATGAAGACAAAGGGTCCTGCGACTGGACGATCTTGAGGCACGGATATGGCGACCCTGTCAGGGTGGAGTTGATTTCACAGGCTCTGACGACCAGCCCCAAAGCGGAGCGGCTGACGAATGAGCTCATGATCAAGACTGCAACGACGAGGAAAATAGAGAGAACGGTAAGACGGTGCTTCATGCGTGATTTCGAATTTCTGCCAATGATCCAATCACTTCCAGAGATGTGGCTCTCATAATATAGCCTACCTTAAATCCTCTGCGATAGACGCGGAAGAGCCGCTGCCCCAGGAATTGGATAGGGAATTCCATCGGGGCTAACTGGACGCTGATACTTCCCGCATCTGTAACACCAAGGACGACAGATCACGGCGTAAAGTTGTCGTGAGCAGCGCCGCCACCTTTATCGGTCCGGCAATTGAATTGCAGATTTTTCCCTTTGTTTTTACGTGCCCCGAGCTGAAAACCGCTTCGCACTTTTCGCGGAAGTGCTCTAAAACATCTTCGAAATCGGGGAGTGTAGATTCATGAGCACCGAACAGAAGCCCGTCGAGGATTTGACCGAGGAGGAAGCGGCCGCGGCGCTTGCCTATTTGGCTGCGGAGATCGCGCGCAACGACGCGCTTTATCATGGCAAGGATGCGCCGGAGATTTCGGATGCCGAGTATGATGCGCTGAAGCGGCGCAACGACGCGATCGAGGCGCGGTTTCCCGCATTGATTCGCGCCGACAGCCCGTCGCGACGGGTCGGCGCCCCGCCATCTGAGACGTTTGCTCCTGTTGTCCATGCAAGGCCGATGCTCTCGCTCGACAACACGTTCTCACAGGAGGATGTCGAGGATTTCGTCGCCAGCGTCTATCGTTTCCTCGGTCGCTTGCCGGATAATTCGATCGCCTTTACTGCCGAGCCGAAGATCGACGGCCTTTCAATGTCGATCCGTTACGAGAATGGCCGGATGGTCAGTGCGGCGACGCGTGGCGATGGTACGACAGGCGAGAATGTTACGGCCAATATCAGGACCATCAAGGAAATCCCTCAGACTTTGCCGGCAGGCGCTCCCTCCGTCGTCGAAGTGCGGGGTGAGGTCTATATGGCCAAGAGCGATTTCCTGGCGCTCAATGCACAGATGGAGGCCGAGGGCAAGCAGACCTATGTCAATCCCCGCAATACGGCGGCCGGATCGCTGCGTCAGCTCGACGCGAAGGTGACGGCGAGCCGCAAGCTGAAATTCTTCGCCTATGCCTGGGGCGAGATGTCCGACATGCCGGCCGACACACAATACGGCATGGTGCAGACCTTCAAATCCTGGGGCTTTCCCGTCAATCCGCTGATGGAGCGGCTGAGTTCGGTCGCCGACATTCTCGGCCACTACGAGGAGATCGGCCTGCAGCGGCCGGATCTCGATTATGATATCGACGGTGTCGTCTATAAGGTTGATAGCCTGGAATTGCAGGCCCGCCTTGGTTTCCGCTCGCGCTCGCCGCGCTGGGCGACTGCGCATAAATTCCCGGCGGAACAGGCCTTCACGCGTCTGGTCGGCATCGACATCCAGGTCGGCCGCACTGGTGCGCTGACGCCGGTTGCGCGACTGGAGCCGATCACGGTTGGCGGTGTTGTCGTAACCAATGCGACTCTGCACAATGCCGATTACATCAAGGGCATCGGCAACAAGGGCGAGCCGATCCGCGATGGCCGCGATATCCGCGTCGGCGACATGGTAATCGTACAGCGGGCGGGCGATGTCATCCCGCAGATCGTCGACGTTGTGCTCGAGAAGCGGGAGGCGTCGAGCGCGCCTTACGAGTTCCCCAAAGTCTGTCCGGTCTGCGGCAGCCACGCGGTGCGCGATATCAATGAGAAGACCGGGAAGGTCGATGCCGTCACCCGCTGTACCGGCGGCTTTATCTGCCGCGCGCAGGCGACCGAACATCTCAAGCATTTCGTCTCGCGCAACGCCTTCGATATCGAGGGCCTCGGCTCCAAGCAGATCGATTTCTTTTTCGAGAGCGAGGATCCGGCGCTGCAAATAAAGACCGCGCCTGACATCTTCACCCTGGAAAAGCGTCAGCAGGCGTCACTGACGAAGCTTGAGAATATCGAAGGTTTCGGCAAGGTCAGTGTCGGCAAACTTTACGCCGCGATCAACGAGCGGCGCCAGATCGCCCTGCATCGCTTTATCTTCGCGCTTGGCATCCGCCACGTCGGCGAGACGACGGCCAAGCTTCTGGCACGCTCCTACGGCACCTACGAAGCCTTCGAAACAGCGATGAAGGAAGCCGCGCCGCTTGCCGGCGACGCGTGGAACGATCTTAACAATATCGAGGGCATCGGCGAGGTGGTGGCGCGAGCCATCGTTGAATTCTACAAGGAACCGCGCAATACGCAGGTAATCGCGAAGCTTTTGGAGGAGGTTCAGCCTCAAGAAGCGGAGCAGCCGGTGACCTCAGGCAGTCCCGTCGCCGGCAAGACCGTCGTCTTTACCGGTTCGCTGGAAAAGTTCACCCGCGACGAGGCCAAGGCGAAGGCTGAGAGCCTGGGAGCCAAGGTTTCCGGCTCGGTGTCGAAGAAGACCGATATCGTCGTGGCCGGACCGGGTGCCGGCTCCAAGCTCGACAAAGCGCGCGAGTTCAATGTCCAGGTCATGACCGAGGACGAGTGGCTGGATTTGATCGGCTGATGATAGTCGGCGGCGGAATCATATTCGCCGCCGTGTGATTGCTTAGAATCTCAGCCGCGCCATCGTGAACGCATCCACGTATTCGCCATTGCGGAAACCGAAGGCACGTAGACGCCCCTCGGTTTCGAACCCGAATTTCTCGTAGAGGCCGATCGCCCGCGCATTGTCGACATAGACGGTCAATTCCAGACGCTTGATGGCGAGCCAGTTATCGGCGGTATCGATGAGAGCGCCCAACAGCGCGGAACCGACGCCGCAGCCGGTGAAATCGTCGTGCACGCCCATGCCAATGCTAGCGCTGTGAGCCCGCCGGCCGGCAAGGCGGTTCATGCCGGCATTGCCGACGACCTTTCCGTCCACCTCCGCGACGAGGCGTGTGGCGCTGGGATCGTGCTTGTCCAGCCATCGCTGCGTGTCTTCGACGCTTTGAAACGGCAGGCGAAGCGTGCCGGCGCGGAAACCCGGAAGATTGGCGATGATTGCGATTGCCTCGGCATCGGATGGGCGGGTTGCACGGACCGTTACCGGGCCGACCTTGCCTGATCGTCGTTTGGCGGGTTCTTGCTCTTCGAAAGACATGGGCTCTCCTTGATATTGACGAGGAGAGCAAGGAGGCTTCAACCCTGCTCGCCTCGGCAGGGTTGAGATGGATCGCGGTCAGCTCAGCGCAACACGGCTTCCACTCGCCCTGCAAAGGGAGAGGTGGTGTGAAGGTGCATCACGATGGTGCGGTTTGCGATCATGGGCGGATGATCTGACGCGACGCGGAGGTTGTCAATCGCTCCCCGGATAAATCCCTAGATGAAACCGCCGCCGCCCCGCGGCGCGATGGGGTTATTTCGTTTCACATATTACTTGACAGGCAACCATTTGGTTGCCTATAAGCAAAAGAAAGGCAACCAAATGGTTTCATGTCCGTGGATGATGATGATGCAGTCTTCAAGGCGTTGGCGGATGCCAGCCGGCGGCAATTGCTCGACAGGCTCCATGAGCGCAATGGACAGACTCTGAACGCGCTCTGCGAGGATCTGAACATGAGCCGCCAGGCGGTTGCCAAGCATCTCGCCATTCTGGAGGAGGCCAATCTGATCTCCACCGAGAAGCATGGACGCGAGAAGCTGCATTTCATCAACGCCGTCCCGATCAACGGCATCGCTGAACGCTGGATCAACAAGTTCGAACAGCGGCATCTGAATACGCTTTCGGCCTTGAAAAAGGCGCTGGAAGGCGAGGGTGGGCCCTGAGCTCAAGAAGCAATAAAATTCAAACAAGGAGAAATGGCATGACTGGAAGCAAATTCGTCTACGTCACCTTCATCCGCACCACGCCGGAAAAGCTCTGGTCGGCGCTGACCAGGCCGGAATTCATCAAGCAATATTGGTTCGATATGGTCCACGACACCGAGTGGAAGGTTGGATCGCCGTGGAAAATGCTCTTTCCGGATGGCCGGGTTGCCGATGCGGGAGAGATTGCCGAGTTCGATCCGCCTCGGCGGCTCGCGATCAACTGGCGCAACGAGTGGCGCCCGGATCTGAAGGCCGAAGGCTGGTCGCGCTGCGTGATGGAGCTGGAGCCGTCGGACGGTGTGGTGAAGCTGACCGTTGCCCACACGATCGAGGTTGAAAACTCCAAGCTTATCGAGGCGGTCTCCGGTGGCTGGCCGAAGATCCTGTCCAACCTCAAGTCGCTGCTGGAAACCGGAACGGTCGCAATCAACCAGAAGTGAGATGACGCACTGCCTGCATGTGTTCGGACGCCGTTGCTTTGGCGGCGGCGTCCATTGTGTGGATCGCCGCCGTATCGATCGTGAAGCGTTGCACGCGGATATAGGCGTCCCATCTTGCATCGCTCACGGACCATCTTACCTTAGCCAAGCCGCTCTCGCTCCCGGCGGCTGTTGTTAGAGGATGATCGATGCGTTCACCCAAACTCTTTGCCGCCATTGCCGCGTCATTTCTGGCCGTGACCCCAATTTCCGCTTCCGCCGAAATTGTCGGCAAGGTCGGGGTGGACTGGACGGGCAATGATATTCTGGTCGATGCCGTTCCGGACCCCGAAGTCTCGGGCATCACTTGCCATGTGACCTATTTCGATCGCAGCGTGATCGACCGGTTGCGCAAGGGCAACTGGTTCGAAGATCCTTCCAATAATTCCATCGCTTGCCGTCAAACCGGTCCGATCGAGATCGGTGATATCAACCTGTCTCAGAGCGGTGAGGAGGTATTTCGTGCCGGGCTTTCGCTCATCTGGAAGAAGCTGGTTGTCACCCGCATTTACGATAAGAAGAATGACACGCTCGTCTATCTTATCCATTCGCGCCAGCTGACGGATGGCTCTGCCAAGATGGCCATTTCGACGATCCCCTTGTTCGGCCAGCAGGTTACGTGGAAGAATGGCAAGCCGAAATAACGGTATCGACGCACCTCAAAAATAACCCGTAGAAAGATAATACCAAAAAAAGTCATACTCTTGGGTTGTCGAATTCCTTCTAGTTGCTTTCGGTTTGCACCTTTTTGATGCAATTTCGAAGGCGAACAGGGAGGCGACTCTCGCCCCTGTTCACGGCCTGCAAGACCGTGTGATTGGCTACACCCCTGCCAAAACCGGTTGTATAAAAAGCGATCGCCCTGGAGCTTGGCTCCAGGGCGATCTTCTTTGGGTAAGCTAACTTATTGAAATCAGGCTGCCTGTGCCAACTGATCCGCAATGACCGTATCGAGGTTGAGGAAGCAGACCATGGTCTTTTCTAATGCCACGATACCGCGGCAAAAGGCGCGCTGTGCTTCGGGGATGATTTCCGGAGCTGGCTGCAGATCTTCACTTTTGATCGACATCATATCCGAGACCTGTTCGACCAGCAGGCCGACCAGCTTGCCGGCAATATCCGTGACGATGATTGCGGAACGCTCCGAAGGTTCCGTCATCTTCATGCCGAGGCGGCAGGCCATGTCGATGACCGGGATCACGGCGCCGCGCAGGTTGATGAGGCCGAGCACGTAAGACGGCGTATGCGGCATCGGCGTCACAGGAGCCCAGCCACGGATTTCGCGGATGGCCATGATGTCGATGCAGAATTCCTGATCGCCAAGGTGAAAGGAGACGATTTCCAGATAGGTGCCCGATTGCTTGATGGCGTTCGTCATATTCGAGAACTTCCCGTTTGGCATCGCCGCGCAAGCGACGCTCGCGATTGAAGAGAGAGATCGGCTGGAGCGGCTTGGGCAGCGGCAGCGTCCGGTGCTTCGGCGAAAGATACGCTTGGCGTTCCGGCGGGCGTCATGCCCTTCTGGAATAAAGAGGTTTGCCGCGCTTTCGGGCGGCGAGTGAGGTCGAATTCGGCCTTTGCTGCAGATGTTGGCGCGGACTGGTTAGGATTGGTTTAACATGAAAACAGATTTTGTTTCTCCGGCCCAAGAAGAGCGGCGAAATGGAGCGATCAAGGCTTGGAAAACCCCGGAACCACATACTGCGACGATTTCGGCCTCCTCTGAACATCTTCTTGAATTGCGTCCTCCACTTCGAGCCGTTACATCGGCTAGCAGGTCGATTGCACCGTGCTTTCGGCGCAATTGTCCGTATCGGTGAGGAATAGCATTCATGAGAAGCGTGCGGATTGCAGTTTGGGTGGCCGTATTGATCGTGGCCGGACTATTGGGCTGGTTTAGCTTTGGCGGCGGCAAGTCGCCGGAAGTCACGTCATCCGGGCCTTATGGCGTGCCCTTTACCCTCGTATCGCAGAGCGGCCAGCCGATCAGCGAGCAGGCGTTCCGCGGCAAGCCGTCAGCTGTTTTCTTCGGCTATACCCATTGCCCCGATGTCTGCCCGACGACGCTGTTCGAGCTGAATGCCTGGCTGCAGAAAGTGGATCCCGACGGGAGCAAACTCAATGCCTATTTCGTGACTGTTGATCCCGAGCGCGATACGCCCGCCATCATGGACCAATATGTCTCCAACGTATCGAAGCGCATCACCGGAATTTCTGGAGACCCCGCCAAGGTGATGGATATGGTCAAGGGCTTCCGTGTCTATGCCAAGAAAGTGCCGGTCGACGATAAGCAACCGAATGGCGACTATACGATGGATCACACCGCTTCCGTCTTCCTGCTGGATTCGCAGGGCCGCTTTGCTGGAACCATCGCTTATGAGGAGGATCCGGACGTGGCGGTGAAGAAGCTGGAGAACCTGGTCAAGAAGGGATAGGACCTGCATGGGCGAGGGGACTGGTGGACAGGGAAAATCCAGATCCATCCTGATCGCAGGAGCTGGGCCGGTCGGCCTTGCCGCCGCCCTTGAGCTCGCCCGTCGCGGCTTCTCGCCGCGTATCGTCGATGACAGCACAGGTCCGACGCCGCTGCAGGAAAGCCGGGCGCTCGGCGTCAACGCCCGCACGCTGACGCTGCTATCTCCTTCCGGTGTTGCGGAGCGCATCATCGCCGCCGCGCAGCCGATCGAGCAGTTTCGGGTCCGCTCGAATAGGAAGATTCTGATCCGGCTAGATACACGAGAGGTGAAAGGTCGCTTCAGCGCTGTTTGTGCCTTGCCGCAGGGAAGTACGGAGCGTGAGCTGATGGAGGCGCTTTCGGCCTACGGCATCGCGCCTGAATGGCAGACGACAGTGATTGCGGAGGTCATATCGGACCCTCAAAAGCCGGAGCTCACGCTGCGGAGTGCAGATGGCACGTCGGAAACGGTGCGGCCTGACATATTGATCGGCGCCGACGGCGCCCATTCGGCAGTGCGCAAGGCATTAGGTGCCGGCTTCCCGGGCGAGGCGCTGGAGGCTTATTTCTATCTTGCCGATTTTCGCTATGCGGAGCCGGTCGACACGCATTTTGCCGAGATATCGCTCTTCGATCCTGGCATGGTCGGGCGCCTGCCTGTTACGACCGACATCATTCGCTATATCTCGACGCTGGAGGATTTCGAAAGCCGCATCGCTCATCCGGCCGCCATTGCCGAAAAGACATGGGCCTCGCAGTTTCGCATCCACTTTCGGCATGTCGAGCCGATGGCCAAGGGCAATGTCTTTCTTGCCGGCGACGCCGCGCATATCCATTCGCCGGCCGGCGCTCGCGGTATGAATCTCGGCATCGAAGATGCCTGCTGGCTTGCCTGGCTCATTGCGGAAGGCCGCGAACAGGAGTATTCGGCCTTGAGAGTTCCCGCCGTGAAGCAGGTTTTGAAACAGACCTATGGCTTGACGCGATTGGTGACGATGCAAAGCCCGCTGGCAGTTGCGGCGCGTAATTTCCTTGCGCCGCTATTGCTGCGCTTTGGCCCGGTCCGCCGGCAATTGCTTCGGGGTGTGGCCGGCTATGACACGCCGAAACCGCCCTGGATCGACTGGGCTGAATAAGAACGAGAAAGAGCGACGAGTTGAGTGAAATCCGCCTTTATGTGACGACGACCGAGAAGAAGGCCGGTCAGGTTCTGGACCTGATGACGCCGGTGTTCGAAGACGAAGAATTGCCGATCGCAACGACGGAGATCGATGAAAAGAACGATGTCTGGGAAGCGTCGATCTATCTCTATGCCGCAGATGAGGATGGGGTCCGCGGACGTTTCGAAGCGCTCCTGAAGCCTGCCTTTGCTGATCTCGTCATTCAAAAGGAAGTGCTTCCCGATATCGATTGGATCGCCAAGTCGCTGGAAGGATTGAAGCCGGTGCGTGCAGGCCGTTTCCTCGTGCACGGTTCGCATGATCGCGACAAGGTCGGGCCTAGTGACATCGCCATCGAAATCGAAGCCGGGCAGGCCTTCGGCACCGGTCACCATGGGACGACTGCGGGCTGCCTGGAGACGATCGAGAAGGTTGTCGCGAGTCGCCGCGTGCGCAATGCGCTCGATCTCGGAACGGGCAGCGGCGTGCTGGCGATCGCCGTTCGCAAGCTGCGCAACATTCCGGTTCTGGCAACAGACATCGATCCGATTGCCGTCCGCGTTGCGAAGGAAAATGTCCGCAGCAACGGCATCGCCTCGGGTGTCACGCTGGAGACGGCACCGGGATTCCATTCCACGGCCTTTTCCCGTCATGGGCCGTTCGACCTGATCATCGCCAATATTCTGGCGCGCCCGCTCATCAAGATGGCGCCGCAGCTTGTGGCGCATCTGGCACCGGGCGGTTCGGTCATCCTGTCGGGTATCCTTGCCGAGCAGCGCTGGAAGGTTCTCGCCGCCTATAATGGCGCAAACCTGCGCCATGTGCGCACGATCTGGCGCAACGGCTGGGTCACCATCCATCTCGACCGGCCCTAAGCCGGTCACTTCCCGCATCAACAATCGCAAATAAAAAAGGCGGTGCCGAGGCACCGCCTTCAGATCGGTTTTCACCGATCTTGCCCGCGAGCGTGTGGAGGAGGAGTGCTCAAGCGGGCTCTAAGCGTTCTGATCACAATCCGAGAGGGAGGAGGAGAACCGGATTGCGATCGACTTCGAACGCGTAGATCGTAAACTTCTTAACGGCGACCGCCGCGGCTGGCGCCGATTGCCTTTGCGGTTTCGACTTCGAGCTGACGAAGCGAGCCGACGGAGTGGCGTACGGTGCGACGCTCGCCAGCCAGCGCCGGGCTAACATATGCGGAGCGAGAGATAGGCATTGTCATAAGTCCTTGGTTTTGAGCTGGTTCTTCGTGAACCCCGTTTGATGCGGCGGATATAGCGACTCGCCCGCCGACGTGGCAGGGGGGAAGCTTCATGGGAGCTATGCATGATATGCATGTTTCGCGCCGTGAAGTTGTCATATTCGAACTGGCATGCTCACGAAATGGGCGGATTCGTTAACGGCCGCAGTTGGGATAGACTGCTCTTATGTGGTGAGATGTGCCTGTAATCACGCATATCGTCTCAGGGATCGAAAATCACGTCGCACTTCCGATTGTGATGCTCTAACATACTGGCAATATTCGGTTTCACGGAATCTCCACCAGTCTCGGATCAGCTCATGTTTCAGTCTTTCGACGTCACTTCCACCCCGCAATTCGGTCGCGAGCGTGTCGCCGGTTTGCGCGCTGCCTTCGGCGATCTCGGCATTGACGGCTTCCTGGTGCCGCGAGCCGACGAGTATCAAGGCGAGTACGTGCCCAAATGCTCGGAGCGTCTCGCATGGCTCACGGGCTTTACAGGATCGGCGGGTGTTGCGCTTATCACACACTCTCAGGCCGTGGTCTTTGTGGATGGCCGGTATGTGACGCAGCTTGCCGAACAGGTGGACCGCAGCGTCTTTACTGGCGGCGATCTGGTGAATGAGCCGCCGCATGTCTGGCTGCCGCGTCATGCGAAGAAGGGCTTCCGGCTTGGTATCGATCCATGGCTGCATACGGGTGCGGAAGTGCGCCGGCTGGAAAAGGCGCTGGCTGAGATCGACGGCAAGCTCGTCTTCCTGCCCCATAATCCGCTCGACAAGCTCTGGACGGACCGGCCGGCCGAGCCGTTGGGCAATGTTATCATTCAGGACATCGCTCAGGCCGGCATTCTCGCCAAGGACAAGCTTGCAACGATTGCAAGCGGCCTCAAGGAAAAGAATCTCAAGGCGGCGCTGATTACCGATCCGTCTTCTGTCGCCTGGATCTTCAATATCCGCGGCAGCGACGTGCCGCACACGCCGCATCCTCTGGCCCGCGCCATCATCTATGCGGAAGGAGAAGCGGCGCTTTTCCTCGACAAGCGCAAGACCAAGGTCGAGGCTGAAGCTTATCTCGCGCAGATCTGCAAGCAGCTGCCGCCTTCGGAACTCGTCAAGCGCCTGGCCGCTGCGGCTGCAAACGGCGGGCGAATCCTAGTCGACCCGGATCTCGCTTCCTATGCCTTGACCGATATCATCCGTCGTGAAGGTGGAGAGGTCGTCGAGGGCAGTGATCCCGCCAAGCTGCCACGTGCCTGCAAGAATGCCGCCGAAATCAACGGATCGGCCGCGGCGCACCTGCAGGATGGGGCTGCGATGGTCGAGTTTCTTTACTGGCTGGAGACAAGCAAGCCGGGAACAGTGACCGAAATCGCCGCGGCAGAAAGGCTGGAAGCCTGCCGTGCCCGCGTCGGCGAAAGCATGCAGAACCCGCTCAAGGACATCTCCTTTGATACGATCTCCGGTGCCGGCGAGCACGCGGCCATCATGCATTACCGCGTGACGACGGCGAGTGACCGGCTGATCCAGGCAGGCGAGTTGTTCCTCATCGATTCAGGCGCGCAATATATCAACGGTACGACCGACATCACCCGCACCGTTGGCATCGGTGCCGTATCGGAAGAGCACAAGCGTCTCTTCACGCTGGTCCTGAAGGGAATGATTGCCATCAGCACAGCGCGCTTCCCGAAGGGTACGCGCGGTTGCGATCTCGATCCGCTGGCACGGATCGCGCTCTGGAAGGCGGGCGTCGATTTCGCGCATGGCACCGGCCACGGCGTCGGTTCCTATCTCTCCGTCCATGAAGGCCCGCAGCGCATTGCGCGCCTCGCCGTGCAGGAACTGCTTCCCGGCATGATCCTATCCAATGAACCCGGCTATTATCGTCCTGGTCACTTCGGCATTCGCATCGAAAACCTGATCTATATCCGTGAGCCGGAGGAGATCGAGGGTGGTGACATGCCGATGTTGGGCTTCGAGACTTTGACCTTCTGCCCCATCGATCGCAGTCTGGTGCTGGTGGAACTGCTGACACACGAGGAGCTGCATTGGCTGAACGAGTATCACGCCCGGACGCGCGAAGCGCTGATGCCGCTGATCCATGATCATGACGTACGGGCGTGGCTGGAAAATGCCACGCTCGCGCTCAGCCATTGAGAAATATGGACCTCATCCGATCTCGAAAGGGATGGGGTCCGTCTCAAGCGCCTATGGAATGGCGCCATGCCATGACAACGATCCATCCGGCGACCAGCATATAGGTCGATGGATAGCGCAGGCCGACAAGAAGGGCTGCGAGCATCGCCACCTTCGTATCCCAGCCGCCTATGAAGAAGGCGGGGGCGACGAGGGTCGTGAGTACGGCGGCGGGCACGGCATTGAGCGCGGCTTCGACGCGTGGCGGAATGCGGGTCATCTTGACGATCAGGATATAGCCGCCGATGCGCGTCAGGAAGGTCACCACCGCTGCGGCCGCAATCAGCAGAACCATATGCGAATTGAAATCGAACATGGTCAGACCTCGTGGCTTTCGTGCGCGATATCAGGCTTGCGATTCGCTTTGACCGGCGGCAGCATTGCGGCAAGCGCGACGCCCGCCAATGCGCCAATGCTGACATGCCAGGGCGAGCCGACATAGCGATGGGCGATGGCTGATGCTACGGCACTGACCGCCACGACAGGCAGGAAGTTGTCGCGCGTACGGAAGCCCATGACGATGCCGAGGAAATAGACCGGCAGCAGAATGTCGAGGCCGATGGCCTTGGGATCGCCGATGAAACTGCCGAGAAGACCGCCGATCAGGCTCACAACCACCCAAGGGATATAGATCACCGCCGCAAAGCCAATGTACCAGGCGAAAGTCACCGGCTTGCCGCTTTCATGGCGCTTGATCGTCTCGGCAAATTGCGGATCGACCAGCAGGAAGAAGGTGAAGAATTTCTCCACTGCGGAAAAGTGCCTGATGTAGCGAGCGATCGCCGCCGAATAGAGCACATGGCGGAAGTTCACGGCGAGGATCGACAGCACGATGAGCCAAGCCTGAACACTGTGGCCGAAGAGGTCGATGCCCACCATTTGGCTGGCGCCGGCATAGACGGTACTGCTCATCAGGGTTAGTTCGCCAAGGGACATGCCCTGATCGCGCGCCAGCGCGCCGAAAAGGGCGCCAAAGGGTGCAGCAGCGAGGCCGACGGGAATGCCGCCCTTCAAGCCTTCAAGAAATTCCGCGCGACTCATGGTCCGCTTTGTCCTTTGTGGGAAATCCGGCGCTCTCGCCAAGATGTCGTGTCGAGGGCGGGCATTCCGCATGGAAGCAACGATGGTTGCACCCTTGCGCATTTGCTGCCGCGCGGTTCAATGGCCGGAGGTGTAAGCCGTGCCTTTAGAGCCAGCAATTGAATTTCCTTGATGGATCAATTGATTTCCTTGATCCAGTACTTGGAGCCGCTCGCAAAAATGGGAGATGGAAAGATGAAGAAGATCACTTTTGCGAAGGAGGAGAAGGCAGCCATGGTCGCCCGCCTTCAGCGCTATTTCGCCGACGAGCTGGATCAGACGCTCGGCTCGTTGCCGGCCGAATTCCTGCTCGACTTCTTCACCGCAGAGATCGGGCCTTACTACTACAATCAGGGCTTGCGGGATGCCCATGCGGCATTGATGAGCAAGATGGAGGATTTCGGCGAAGCGATCTATCTTTTGGAGAAGGAGCCGGCCAAGAGCTGAGGGCGGTTCACTTTTTCGGCTGGAACGTATGCTCAATAGCCGGGAAAGTGCGAGCCTTCACCTCTTCGGCATAGGTTTCCGCGGCTTTCGAGATCATGGGCGCCAGCTCTGCGAAATGCTTGACGAAGCGCGGCTTGAAATCGTTGAACAGGCCGAGCATGTCGTCGGAAACGAGGATCTGGCCATCGCAGGCGGCAGATGCACCAATGCCGATGGTGGGAATGGCAACGGCGGCGGTAATCTCGCGGGCGAGCGGCTCGATTGTGCCTTCGATCACCATTGCGAAGGCGCCGGCCTCCGAGATCGCCTTGGCGTCACGCCGGATCTTGTCTGCTTCCTTGTCCGAGCGGCCAAGAGAGCGATAGCCGCCGGTCGTATTCACCTGCTGCGGCATCAGGCCGACATGGCCGAAGACCGGAATACCGCGAGAGGTCAGGAAGGCCACGGTTTCAGCCATTTCCTCGCCACCCTCCAGCTTCACGCCATCGCAGCCGGTTTCCTTCAGGATGCGCGCGGCACTGCGGAATGCCTGCTCCTTCGATTCCTGATAGGAGCCGAAAGGCAGGTCGACGGTAACGCAGGCATGATTGGCGCCACGCATGACGGCCTTGCCGTGGGCGATCATCATCTCCAGCGTGACGCCGACGGTCGTTTCCATGCCGTAGAGTACCATGCCGAGGGAATCGCCCACGAGAAGCAGGTCGCAATGCGGATCGAGCAGGCGGGCGATCGGTGTCGTATAGGCCGTCAGGCTGACGATCGGGCGCGTGCCCTTCATCGCCTCGATGGCGGCGGGCGTTATGCGCTTGGCATGTCCGACAGTGCTCATCTCAGGCGGCCTTTTCGTTGTTTGATGGCTTGCGGCCGATGACCCGGTTGTCTAGCAGACGAGTGGTACCGATGCGGACGAACAAGGCAATGAGGATTGGCTGCCCCTGCAGTTTGCTCAATGGTTCCAGCGTTTCAGGATGGCGAACGGCGGCGACTTCCACGGTCGCGAGCGGCTCCTTTTCGATGAAAGCGCGCAGCGCCTCTTCGAGTGCGGCGGGGTCATTCACCCCGAGATCATATAGTCGCTCGGCTTCCGCCAATGCCTTGGGAACGATAACCGCGGCGGCACGCTCTTCCTTCGACAGGTAGACATTGCGCGAGGAGAGGGCCAGGCCATCCGCATCGCGAACGGTCGGCACCGGTACGACCCGGACGGGCTGGGCCAGATCCTCGACCATGCGGCGGATGATCGTTACTTGCTGATAATCCTTCTCGCCGAAATAGGCACTATCCGGCTGGACGATGTTGAAGAGCTTGGTGACGACGGTGGCAACCCCGGCGAAATGGCCCGGGCGAACCGCGCCTTCCAGCTCCGCGCCAAGTTTCGGCACATCGACCACAGTTTGCATCGGACGCGGATACATATCTGCAACACCAGGTGCGAAGAGATAGTCGACACCGGCATCGCACAACATGGCGCTGTCGCGTTCGAGATCGCGCGGATATTTCGCCAGATCCTCATTGGCGCCGAACTGCAGCGGATTGACGAAAATGGAGGTGACGACGACGTCGTTCTCGGCCTTAGCGCGGGAGACGAGTTCCATGTGGCCGGCATGCAGGTAGCCCATGGTAGGCACCAGGCCGATGCGCCTGCCGGCTTTGCGGTGTTCGCCAAGCCGTTCGCGTAGAGCGGCTATCGTGTGAACGATCTCCATCGTGGCACTCCTCCCCAAGCAATTCGTTTCCGCATTGCCCGTTTCCATCCCTAAAAATTGCCGGGACTTCTAACGTGTGCAGTGCAGAAAGGCAATTCGCTCGCGGCCGGCCAACCAAGGCGATATAATCTCCGCTATCCCGCTCCAAACAAAATCGCTCTCCCAAGTGGTGCCTGCGAGAGCGAAAGCGAGATAATGCTGTCTTGCGTAGCTAGACCGAGCGCATCAGGCCGCCGTCGACCTTGAGATTCTGACCGGTGATGTAGCCGGCGCCGTCTGAGGCGAGGAAGGCGACGGTGGCGGCGATCTCTGCGCTGGTGCCGTAGCGCCGCATCGGCACGCTGTCGCGGCGTTCTTCGGTCGCCGGCAGGCTGTCGATCCAGCCGGGTAGGACGTTATTCATCCGCACATTGTCGGCGGCGTAGGTGTCGGCGAAAATCTTCGTATAGGAGGCAAGGCCAGCCCGGAATACCCCCGAGGTCGGGAACATTGGCGATGGCTCGAATGCCCATGCCGTGGAGATGTTGATGATCGCGCCGGTTTTCTGCTTCTGCATGATGGGGGCGATGAGGCGTGTCGGACGGATGACGTTCATGAGATAGACATCGAGGCCGGTGTGCCATTGCTCGTCGGTAATCTCGAGGAGCGGGGCGCGCGGGCCGTGGCCGGCGCTGTTGACGAGCACATCGATGCGCGCCCATTTTTCCATCGTCGCATCGACCAGGCGCTTGAGATCGTCGTTAGATTGGTTGGAGCCGGTAACGCCGATACCGCCAAGCTCCTGAGCCAGCGCCTCACCCTTTCCGGAGGAGGAGAGGATGGCGACATGGAAGCCATCGGCCGCAAGGCGCCTAGCGCTTGCAGCGCCCATGCCGCTGCCGCCGGCAGTGATCACAGCCACTTTTTCTATCGACATGGGTCCTTCCTCCTTCATCTCGTTCCACTGGAACCGATTGCTTCGAAACTACCGATGAAATATCATTACCCTCGCGCGAGAGCGAAGCAGATAAATTCCCGTTTGCCAGTAGAAAAACTATCGCATGAATGGTTCGCCCGGTAAACTTCCCTCTCTGAATGGCCTAAAGGCATTCGAAGTGGCTGCACGCCATCACAGCTTCAAGCTGGCGGCCGAGGAGCTGGGGGTTACGCAAGGAGCGGTGGCTCAACAGGTGAGAGGGCTGGAAGCCGAGCTGGGCGTAAAGCTGTTCGAGCGGATGCCGCGGTCTTTGGTGCTAACGGGCGAGGGGCGGGGCTATATCGCCGATATCAGGCGCGCTTTCGAAATCATCGCTCAAGCGACCAGCGACCTCGAGCCGCAACCCGTAAGGCTAACCATCAGCACCACGCCGACATTCGCATCGAAATGGCTGATCCCACGCCTGCCGGATTTTACGGCTCGTCATCCCGATCTCGATCTTCATATCCTCGCCACGGACCGTATGTCGGGCTTTCAAGCGGATGGAGTGGATCTTGCCGTTCGATATGGGCGACCGCCTTTCGGGCCGGGGTTGGCGACCGAACTGCTTTTCGAGCAAGAGATCATCGCCGTTTGCAGCCCGACGCTGCTGCATCACCGAAAGTCACCGAAGACGGCGGAAGAACTCGCCGACTACGCGCTTCTCCATGACGCCCATAATTCCTGGCCAGAATTTATCGACAAGCATTTCGGGCGGGCAGTCCACGCCTCCTATAAAGGGATCAGCTTCAACCAGACATCGCATGCGATCGAAGCGGCCATTGCGGGGCAGGGAATCGTCCTCGCCAACCGCGATTTCGTGGCGCGAGATATGGTGGAAGGCCGTCTGACGCAGGTTATCCAGGGGTCGCTAAGCGGTCCATCCGACTTCTATCTCGTCTGGCCGCGCTATCGCAAATCCGCAGCGCTTGAGACGGTGATCGACTGGATGAGGGGAGAAGCGAGCAGGTAATAGTGGATACTGCTCGGTGGTGCGACCGTGGAAGTTTTCATCGCTGGAAGGCCGCCGGCTGGCAACGTGGCGCATCAAGCGCGATCGCGCTGCCGAATGCTGCAATTGCCTTCCGGGGTTAGCGCTTTCCTCAATCTTTTCCTGTTAGCTGCCACCATGGCAAAGATCGTGGCGTTGGCTGCATATTTCTATCAGGCTGCAGTGGCTTTCGGGCTGCTGATCGTGGTGGCACATCTGCTGGCTCCGGCGGACTATGCGGCCTATTCGCTGTTCATCTCGATCAGCCAGTTTGCGGCGATCCTCTGCTTCGAGTGGGTTCGCTTTGCCTGCAGTCGCTTCTATCCGGGGCAGGGGCCAGGGAGCGAGGCACTGGAGCGCAAGGCGCTGACGGTAGAATTCGCGGCATGCTCGGCAATCTGCCTGATCGCCGCTTCCGTCTCGATCCTCTTTTCGGTCTCGGCAGAGATTGCCGTGCTTGGCGGCCTGGTTGCGATCTTCCAGGGCGGGAGCGACCTGCATCTCACCATGCTGCGCTTCCGTCAGGAATTTCGCGTCTTTTCGCGGCTGCAGGGGTCGCGCGCGACGATTCTGGCAATCGGTACGCTTGCGGGCACCGCCGTTGCTCCGACTTTCACATGCACCGTCATCGGTCTGATGGCCGGCTATCTTGCCTATGGGCTCCTTGCCGCTTTTCTGAGCCGCAACAGTCTTCACGAGGCGGCTTCGTTCGAGAAGGCGCTGGTACGTAAGCATTTCGTCTATGGCAGCGTTGCCGCGAGCGCCTCCATTATCGGCATGTTGACGCCGTTGGGATTGAAATCGATCCTCACGGCCTCGCTGGGAGCGGGTGGCGCTGCCGGCGCACTTCTGGCGCTTGATCTGCTGCAGAGACCCTTCGTCCTGATCGTCTCTGCGCTGCAGGCCATTCAATATCCCGATGTCGTCACGACCTATGATCGCGATGGGCGAACCCCTGCCTTTGCCAAGCAGCTTGGGGAATATTACTCGCTGCTGACCGGTTTGACGCTGATAACCGCCGCCGGCATTTTCGCGCTGCTGCAGCCGGTCGGGCAATTGGTCATTGCCGCCGGTTTGCGCAAGGAGTTTCTTGCCGTCGCCCCCTTTGTCATCGGCCTTGCGACATGCCGCGCGCTGACGGCCAACATGATGCCCACCCCGGCGCATCTGCAGCATCGGCTATTGACGATCTTCCTGCTCGCGGCGCTGGATTGCGCGCTGCTGAATGCGGGCACGCTCATCGGAGGCTATCTCGGTTCCTTCGGCGATGCTGCCCTCATGGCCGGCGGCATGATTGGCGCGCTTTGTGCCATGACGATCGGCGTCAAGGTGATGATGTCTCTTGCCTTCGATTTCGTCTGGCCGCCCGTCGTTCTGTCGGGCATCGGGCTGGCCCTGCCGGTGCTGGCAACTGCCGGTTTTGGCTATTCGCTCTGGACATCTGTGGCTATCGGCGTTGTCGGGGGTGCGCTCTTCTGCCTGCTCGGCCTCTACAGCTATTTTGTCACCATGTTCCGGCCGCAGTCCCGGTCCTGAAATCTCTTAGAGATCTTCCAAAATGGACAGGACGCGATCTGCGCTGCCATCCCAGGAGAAGCGCGTAACGTTCTCATGGCCGCGTCGACGCAGATCCTGGCGCAATGTCTCGTCCGTCGCGATCCGCCGCATGGCGGAGACAAGTTCGTCCTGTCGGAAGGGATCGAAGTAGAGCGCGGCATCGCCCGACGCCTCACGCACGGCAGGAATATCGGCCGCGAGCACCGGGCAGCCCTGGGTCATCGCCTCCAGCGGCGGGATACCGAAACCTTCGTAAAGGCTCGGGAAAACGAAAGCTGTGGCATGGCGCTCCAGGGCGGCGATTTCTGCATCGGCGAGCCTGCCGGGGAAGAGCATGCTGTCGCTCGATTGCTGGTTGTCCGATTTGAACACGGTCGGTGCGGAGCCGCCGACGACCACGAGCTTCTGATTGATATCCTTGAGCGCCTCGAAAGCGCGAATGGCGAAATCGAGGTTCTTGTTCGGCTTCATCGTGCCGACGAGTAGGAAGAAGCCGTTGGTTTTCAGACCAAGCCGCTGCATGACGGCCTCATCCGGCTCGATGGCGGCATAATGATCGACGGCATTGTAGACGACATCGATACCAGTCGATGGCACCCGGAATACCGAGGCGAGCTCCTGCCGCGAGAATTCGGAGACGGTACCGATCTTAGCGGTGCGCGTCAGCACGGTTCCAAGGGCGCCATGCAGCAGGCGGTAGCTGCGCTTGAAGGACTGCGGATGGCGGAAGATCGTCACGTCATGGATGACGACGGCCTGGCGGCGATGCAGAAGTGGGCCGCTGCCGCCAAAGCCGATGAGCCGACTGCCGCGCGAGTGTGAAAGCAGCGCTGTTTGCTCCCAGAGATGGCCGGGGCCGGAACCGAAACTATCGATTTCTATCGCCGAAAGCCTCATATCGACAGGCGTATTGCGCGGCACCGCCAAACGCCAGCGCACCCCTTTCAGGGAGGCAGGCAGTGCGCCTGAGGAGATCTTGCGATCGAGCGCCAGGGTCAATTCGCGCGCAAAGCGCTGTACACCGGACAGAGGCTGGCCGAGAAAACGCCCGTTGATGACAATCGACTGCACGCTAAAGATCCCGATATCTTACTGACAGGGAATAGCTTGCACCATTTTATTTAGAGAAGGTTTAGCTTGCTTCGCGCGATTTTACGCAAGCGCGTCCTTGCTGCTGGCAATGGTGACGCCGCGGGCTCGCATCTCGTCGATTGCCGATTTTACGCCGGCGGGATCGATGCCTCGGCTGGCGTCTTCGATGAAGCGGACTGTGACGCCGGGCAGCATTTCAACGGCATCGAGCGCCGAGAACTTGACGCAATAATCGGTTGCCAGCCCGCAAAGGTCGAGTTCGGTGACGCCTTTGTTGCGTAGATAGGCGGCCAGTCCGGTGAGGGCAGCCTGATCGTTGTCGCGGAAGGCGGAGTAGCTGTCGACGGCGGGATTCTGGCCTTTTTGCTGGATGAAATCGACGGCGGCCATATGGAGATCGGGACGGAACTCGGCATCTTTGCTGTTCTGAACGCAGTGGTCGGGCCACATCATTTGCGGCTTGCCCGAAAGCATGCCGATTTCAAAGGGTTTCTTGCCGGGATGGGAGGAGGCGAAGCTGCCGTGACCAGGCGGGTGCCAATCCTGTGACGCGACGATGAGATCGTATTTGCCGCTATCAATGAGCTGGTTGGCGACGGGCACCACCTGGTCTCCCTCTGGAACTGGAAGGTTACCGCCAGGGCAGAAGCCGTTCTGGATGTCGATGAGCAGCAGCGCTTTCATGAGACCTGTCCTTCCGTTTTGTTGCGCTGCACGATGCCAAGTGGCGCGCTTCGGATCAAGCCCTTTGCGCCCCGCCGATGAAGGCGGCGAGGCGCGATGGTTTGTGAAGGCTTATGCCGGCTTGTGGCCCTTGAGCCCATAGAAGGCAATGTAGATGTAGCAGATAATCGGCATCAGGAAGGCCAGGTGGATGCCGATCGTATCGGCAAGGCCGCCCTGGATAACAGGCAGGATCGCGCCGCCGACAATGGCAAGGCACAGAATGCCCGAGCCCTGGCTCGTATATTTGCCGAGACCGTGCAGCGCGAGGCTGAAGATCGTCGGGAACATGATCGAGTTGAAGAGGCCGATCGCCAGCACGGCCCACATGGCGACATGGCCTGTCGTCAGCACCGTCACCAGCAGGAGGATGATCGCGGCGACAGCATTGAAGGCAAGCGCCTTGCCGTCATCGATGTGGCGCATGATTGCCGAGCCGACGAAGCGTCCGACCATCGCGCCGCCCCAGAAATAGGAGACGTAATGGGCGGCGTCCGCTTCGGAAAGATGCGCGATATCGGGCTGGCTGAGGAAATTCACCAGGAAGCTGCCGACGCTGACTTCGGCTCCGACATAAACAAAGATGCCGAGAGCGCCGAGCACGAGATGGCGGTATTGCCAGGCAGAGCCGCCGCCGCGCATCGGCTCGATAGTCTCCTCATCCTCGACTTGCGGGAGTTTCAGCGCCGCAAAGACGGCCGCGAGCACTAGGAAAGCGGCGGCAAGGAGCAGATAGGGGAATTTGACCGCGCCGGCTTCCGCAAGCCGCATGGCGTCGAGCTGTTCCGGTGTCGCGTTGGTGGCTGCAACAGTCGCGGCAGACAGGATCAACATCGCGCCGAAGTAGGGGGCAATCGTCGTGCCGAGCGAGTTGAAGGCCTGCGTCAGGTTCAGGCGGCTGGCGGCCGTATCCGGAGGTCCCAATACGGTGACATAGGGGTTTGCGGCAACCTGCAGGATCGTGATGCCGGTGGCGAGCACGAAAAGTGCGCCCAAGAAAAGGGCGTAGACGCGATACGTGGCGGCAGGAATGAACAGGGCGCAGCCGACAGCCGCGATCGCAAGGCCGACGACGATGCCCCATTTATAGGTGATGCGCTTCACGAGTGTGCCGGCAGGCAGCGATATGATGGAGTATGCGCCGAAAAAGCAAAGCTGGATGAGCATTGCCTGCGTGTAATTGAGCTGAAAGACGCTTTTCAGGTGCGGGACCAGAATATCGTTCAAGCAAGTAATGAAGCCCCACATGAAAAAGAGTGAGGTGAGTGCGATAAGCGCGAATTGGTAATTGCCCTGGCCTTGGTGTGCGGATGCACGCGCGCTGGTGGGCGCAGAGCTTGTTGCTGAGCCAGCCACTTTTTTATCCTCGGTTTTTGTTGTTGCCAGGCTTCGAGATTCGAGCCGGACGAAAGCCCGAACGGGCCGAAAGAAGAAACTGGCGGCGGCTTACCGAGATACCGCGGGAAACGCAGAATCCCGAAGCCGCTTCAATCGATATAATCGATTGGTCCGCTATTGGTAGCTTGCTAGGCATGCGGATTTTGCAATGCTGCAATGCAATCACTTGCAAGGGCGGAATGTCTGCCGACGTCAGTCGAGGCTGTGCAAATAGCCAAGAACGGCGCGTTTCACGCGCAGAGCCAGCTGGTATCTATCCTGGTCGCCATGCTCCCCGGCGGCATCGACTATTCCCTTGATGATGGCGACCACGTCGCGACTCGCCACATCGATATCGGCCTGCGGCGGCAAATCTGGCCGCAGCAGGGTTGCGCGCGTGAGCTCGAAGAAGCGCCTTTTGACCGCTTCGGTGGCGGCATCAAGCGGAAGGCGCGCTTCCTCGAAATCGAGCAAGCGGGCTAGCGCCGGCCGGCGAAGTTGCTGCTCGACGCAAGGGAGGATGAGCGCCGACAAGGCCTCGCTGCCCGTGGGCTTGTCGGCGGCAATTTCCGCCTCTGCGACGAGACGCGAAGTCTCGCGCAGGATCAAGGCTCCGATCAACGCATCCTTGCGCGGAAAATATTGATAGAGCGAGCCGACACTGACGCCGGCCTTTTCCGCAACGGCATTGGTGGAGAAGGCCTCATGGCCGTGCTCCTCCAAAATGCGAGCTGCAGCCTCCACGATCGCCTCGACTGTTGCGAGCGAGCGGGCTTGTCTTGGCGCTTTTCTCGGCGCGGCACGGCTATGGAGAGGGCCTTCGGACATGTTCCTGGAATGCGAGTAGCAAAAAGCGAATTATCGCTCATATTACAGTTCGCAACCCAACGAAACAAGCGTTTAAGCGACATGCCGGGATTGAGTTCCCAGGCATGCTCGAGAGCGCGTGTGCGAACGACAAGGAGATTGACGCATGTCCAACGAAATTAGAACGGCGATCGTAACCGGCGCATCCAAAGGGATTGGGGCAGCCATTGCGAGGCAGCTTGCCGAAGACGGCTTTCAGACCGTCGTCAATTACGCATCGAGTTCCGGAGAGGCCTCCGATGTTGTTGCCGGCATCACGGCGGCAGGCGGCCGCGCGATTGCAATCCGTGCCGATGTTAGCGACGCTGCGGCAATAACGGCATTGTTCGATCGCACCGAAGCAGAGTTCGGCAGGGTCGATGTGCTCGTCAACAATGCAGGTATCAGCAAATTTTCGCCGCTGGCTGAGGTCTCGGATGAGGATTTTCAGCAGCAAATCGCCGTCAATCTGACAGGCACTTTCAACGGGATGCGAGAAGGGGCGAAGCGGGTGCGCGATGGTGGCCGCATCATCAATCTTTCCACGAGCATCATCGGTCACTATTCCCCCGGCAATGGCGTCTATGCGGCGACCAAAGCGGCGGTGGAGGCGATGACGCATATTCTTGCTAAGGAACTCGGCCCGCGCGGCGTCACCGTCAATGCGGTCGCGCCAGGGCCGATCGCTACCGAATTGCTGTTCAAGGGGCGGTCCGAGGCGCTGATCCAGCGGCTGATAAACGACATTCCGCTCGGGCGCCTCGGGATTCCTGACGACATCGCCCAGATCGTATCGTTTCTGGCCGGCCCGCGGAGCGGCTGGGTCAACGGCCAGATCATCAGGGCAAATGGCGGACGCAACTGAGATCGAGTAGCGCGAGGTGCAGAAGCCTTTGCGGCAGAAGGATCGTTTCTTGCCACAAATCGCGACACCGAATGATGCCGCTGCGAGACCGGGACTGTCTCGTACAAAAATTATACCGCCATGCACATGAGGTAGGTGCGATGAAAAAGACCGTAACTGGCTGCTCCGTCGAGGAAGCGATGCATTTGCTGGGCGGCCGCTGGCGGCTGCTGATTGTGTCTTATCTGGTCGATGGACCCCAGCGTTTCAACGAGCTGAGGCGGCTGATGCCTGGCATTTCGCAGAGGATGCTGACGCTTGATCTGCGCGCTGGAGGAGGCGGGTCTGATCCGGCGGACGGTCTATCCGACGGTTCCAGTGAAGGTGGAATATTCGCTGACGGAGGATGGGCGGCGGTTGGAGAAGGTGGTGGCCGTGGTCAAGGAGTTTGGGCTGTGGCTCAAGGATCAGGATGCGCGGGGGAATTGAAGAGCGTGCGGCTTCACCAGAGCTCGTGGTATAAATCCCGCCAATCCGGATTTGTCTTTTCAACCAGCTCGATTTTCCACTGGCGATACCAGCGTTTCAGCGATTTTTCGCGTTGTATTGAAATGATGTCGGCGTGGTCTTCATACCAGACGAGCCGTGTGCATCCCATATTTCCAAGCAAAGCTCGGTGTCAGAAACCCATTGGGTTGCTGTTACTATTCGCCGCTCTTCTATTATCTTCTTCTCTCTCGACAAGTACCTGTTCCCATATGCGATACGTCGTCGAGATCATTTCGTTAAGCTGATCGAAGCTAAATAATTCCAATCCATCATCGGTACGGCGCTGTAATATCCGGGTTCCATCATCCAATTTTCTAAACTGATAAATGGCCAGGGCTACATTCTGCAAGTCTGGATCAAGGGCCCGCGTGCGCTCATGCATAACGGAAAAGGCAAAGCGTCTAGCTTCTTTATTCAAACGCTTGGTAAGGCGATAATCGTGAAAACTAACTTCCGGCTGCTCGCCCACAATTGAGATGTAATCCGGCCAAAAACGTACGGTCTGTCCGAAACCAATCGCCCAGTTGGGCATCAAGCGGTCGCGCGAGTATATCTGTTCATGCTGAGCAAAATCGTAGAGGGCCTTTGCGACACTTAGATTGTGCTCATATTCAGCAATATGACGGGAGTGCTTTTGAACAATCTCGCAAACCTTCTGCCAAGGCGTCGGCTCGGCTTTGCCAAACAGAGGTATTTGGCGATTGAGAATATCCGGCTGCGCCCTTCGAACGGGATCGTAAGTATGAGGAGGGCGTCCAAACTTATGTTTCCGCAAGAGAATCCATTGGTGGGAAATCGGTAAAACAGCGATTCGCGCAAGATCAGTCTCAGCCAAACGGCGTGTCTTCATCGGGTTCCCTTTGTCTCGACGATTTTCCAATTGCCAATTTTAAGAACTTGAATCTTTCTTTTGTAACATCGTCGGTGATTCGTAACCCAAGATTTGCATTAATTTTTGAGTTCTCCACAGTATAATGCCAAGGGCCATTTGGTGCGTGTGATAGATCGACCAATTGCCCTGCTGATAAACTAGAGAAATTCACCATTACCGATCTAATTACTCTTCGAGCAGATTTGTCAGAAATTGGCTCGATCACAAAGCTGGCACCAGAGATAACGTCATACCTGGAAGCTCTGCCTCTAATTGGATTAGCACCGAACTCTTTGAAGGATTTGTACAAAGCCGGGTGAACCGGGCCATAAGTCCAAGCTTCAAAGTAACCGCTTACCAGCGGTTTCTCATGTTCAAGCAAGAAGAATGCATGACAGAAATATATTAGCTTCTGCAGAACAATGTTTGTCACCGGGCGCGCATCTTCTTCTGCGAGCTCTAGGACGTAGTTAGCGATAGCTCTCGGATCATGCATTTTCTATATCTTGCGGCAGTCAGCTAAAAAGAACTCGTTCCCTTATACCCGCTCGACAAACCCGTCCAGCACGCGCTTCTGCCCAGCGCGATCAAATTCGATCGTCAGCTTGTTGCCCTCGATCTCCGAAACATTGCCGTTGCCAAACTTGATATGGAAGACGCGGTCGCCGATGGCGAATTTGGAGGGTTCGGAGGAGGTGGATTTGGCCACCAGCTCGCCGTCGATGGTGCGCACTTTCGGACCGCTTTCGCCGTAACCGATGCGTTCGACGGCGTGGCCGGAGCGGCTGCCCCAGTTGTCGCGGGTCGCATCGTTGCGGTTGGCCTGGGCGCGCTTCCAGCCGGGGGTGGAATAGGTGTTGGCGAAGGGATCGGCCTTGTCGAAGCGGGATTGGCCGTAGCCGCCGCGGCCATATCCGCCATAGGACTGCTCTACTTCGGCGACCTGAACATGCGTTTCCGGCAGTTCGTCAAGGAAGCGGGAGGGGATCGTCGATTGCCATAGGCCGTGGATGCGGCGGTTGGAGACGAACCAGATGTGGCAGCGGCGCTTGGCGCGCGTGATGCCGACATAGGCGAGGCGGCGCTCTTCCTCGAGGCCGGCGCGCCCGCTTTCGTCGAGCGAGCGCTGATGCGGAAACAAGCCTTCCTCCCAGCCGGGCAGGAACACCGTGTCGAATTCCAGACCCTTGGCAGAGTGCAGCGTCATGATGGAGACGGCGTCGAGATTTTCGTTCTGCTCGGCATCCATAACAAGGGCGACGTGTTCAAGGAAGCCGCGCATGGATTCGAAGCTGTCCATGGAGCGGATGAGTTCCTTGAGGTTTTCAAGCCGCCCCGGCGCTTCTGCCGATTTGTCGTTCTTCCACATGTCCGTATAGCCGGACTCTTCGAGAATCTGCTCGGCAAGCTCAGTATGCGGCGTGTTTTCGAGCAGGCCCTGCCAGCGGCGGAAGGATTGCACGACGTCGAACAGCGCCTTGCGCGCCTTCGGCTTCATCTCATCCGTCTCGATGATGTCGACCGCTGCCGCCAGCATCGGGATATCGCGCACGCGGGCGTAATCATGCAGCGCACGGACAGTGGTGTCGCCGAGACCGCGTTTTGGCGTATTGATGATGCGTTCGAAGGCGAGATCGTCGGCCGGCTGGCAGACGAGGCGGAAATAGGCCATGGCGTCGCGGATTTCGAGGCGCTCGTAGAAGCGCGGGCCGCCGACGACGCGATAGTTCAGGCCGAGCGTCACGAAACGGTCTTCGAACTCGCGCATCTGGAAGGAGGCGCGCACGAGGATGGCGATGTCGTTGAGATTGTGCTTGTTGCGCTGGAGCTGCTCGATCTCTTCGCCGATGGCGCGCGCTTCTTCCTCGGAATCCCAGGAAGCGTGCACCTGCACCTTGATGTCGTCCGGATCGGAGCGGTCGGTGAACAGCGTCTTGCCGAGCCGGCCCTCATTATGGGCGATGAGATGCGCGGCAGCACCGAGAATATGTTCGGTGGAGCGATAGTTGCGCTCGAGCTTGATGACCTTGGCGCCCGGAAAATCCTTCTCGAAGCGGAGGATGTTGTCCACCTCCGCGCCGCGCCAGCCATAGATCGACTGGTCGTCGTCACCGACGCAGCAGACATTCTGCGGCTCGCCCTTCTGTCTCTGCGCCAGCAGGCGTAGCCACATATATTGCGCCGTATTGGTGTCCTGATACTCGTCGACGAGGATGTAGCGGAAGCGCTGGTGATAATCCTTGAGGATATCAGGATTCTGCCGGAACATATTGATCGGATGCAGCAAAAGGTCCCCGAAGTCGCAGGCGTTCAGCGTCTTCAGGCGGTTCTGGTAGGCGGCATAGAGTTCGCGGCCCTTGCCATTGGCAAAAGCGCGGGCATCACCTTCCGGAATATCGGCGGGGCTCAGGCCCTTGTTCTTCCATGTGTCGATCATGCCGGCAAATTGCTTGGCCGGCCAGCGCTTGTCGTCGAGCCCTTCGGCCTGGATCAGTTGCTTGATCAGGCGGACGACATCGTCGGTATCGAGAATGGTGAAGCTCGAGGTGAGGCCGACCAGCTCGGCATGGCGGCGCAACAGCTTGACACCGATCGAGTGGAAGGTGCCGAGCCAGGGCATGCCTTCGACCGCGCCGCCGACCAGCAGCGCGATACGCTCCTTCATCTCGCGGGCTGCCTTGTTGGTGAAGGTGACGGCGAGGATCTGGCTGGGGAAGGCGCGGTTGGTGGACAGGATATGCGCGATGCGCGTCGTGAGCACTCGCGTCTTGCCTGTGCCGGCGCCGGCAAGCACCAGAACGGGGCCGTCGAGCGTTTCCACGGCTTCCGCCTGTTCTGCATTGAGGCCTGAGAGATAATCGGGCCGGCGGCCGCTGTCGCGTGCTGCCATGGCGCGGGCCGCAATGCCGCCGCCAATGCTGCCGGCAGCCGGCGCGGAACGGCGCGGCGCCACGTGCTCCGGCTCCTCGTCAAAGAAGGGAATATCGTCATGTCCAATGGTCATGCCGCCCAATGTAATGATTCTACCCCGAAAGGCAAAAGAAACGGGCCGAAACTAGAACAAAAAGTGCACATTCACAGGGCATAAGACTCGATCGACGGCTGTTTTCATGTGGAAATGGGTCGGCCCATTCACCGGGTAAAACGTCTCGTTGTCCGCACTAAGATTACAACTTTGTCATAATCTGTGGCGAAACTTGCGGCATATGCTCAAAAACACGATATTGCAGCAAATCGGGCACAATCTTGCTTTATGGAGCCGTCCGAGCCGAAATTGACCCCCGGTTAAGTGCGCTGGGTGGATGAGGGGTCACAAAAACCAACGACGCGATTTCATCGCCTCTGACACAACGAGCCGGAGACGTGCATGACCGCCTGGAAGCAGCTTTCCTTGTCTTTTTTCTTGCTGGCAGCTGGCATCGCCGCTGTCGTGGCCTTCATGCCCAGCGCAGCGGGCCTGCTGCAGAAGGTCGGCGTTCCCGAGACTGTCGTGGCCTGGATTGCTCCGCGCGATGGCGCGGCGGACGGAAAGTCGGAGACGCAGGCAAGCTCCGGTGGACGGCGCGGTCAGAACATACCGCTTGTCGTCACCGAGCCTGTGGTCAGCGGTGTTGTTAACGATCGCCTGAGCGCGATCGGTACCGGCGACGCCATCCGTTCGGTCGTCGTCATGCCGCAAGCGGCGGGTACGATCCGGGAAATTCTCATCAAGTCAGGCGACAGAGTGAAGCAGGGGCAGGTGCTGGCGCGTCTCGACGACGACGAGCAGATCATCGCTCGCGGCCAGGCGGAAGTGGCGCTGAAGAGTGCTGTCGAAAAATCCCAGCTCTACCGCAATATCAAATCCACAGTCTCGCGCATGGATGTTTTCGATGCCGAGATCGTGGAGCAGGGCGCAAAGCTAGCGCTGCAATCGGCCGAGCTGGCGCTGAAGCGCCGCGATGTGGTCGCACCGATCGACGGGATTGTCGGTATCGTGCCCGTGGTCGTCGGCGACAATGTGACGACAACGACCAATATCGTGATGCTAGACGACCGCTCGGAAATCCTGGTGGATTACTGGGTGCCGGAGCGCTTCGCCAACACAGTCAAGGTCGACCAGCCGGTGGAAGCGACGTCGGTGGCATTGCCGGGGCGCGTATTTTCGGGCGTTGTCGAGGCAGTCGACAATCGTGTTGACGGCGCAAGCCGGACGCTGCGCGTGCGCGCCCGCATCGATAATGCTTCCGATGTTCTGCGCGCCGGTATGTCCTTCAATGTCGGCATGCGCTTTGCCGGCGAATCCTATCCCTCCGTCGATCCGCTCGCCGTCCAATGGGATGGGGCGGGTGCGCATGTCTGGCGCGTCGTTGACGGCAAGTCCTCGAAGGTGCGCGTCAGCATCGTGCAGCGCAATCCGGATGCGGTGCTGGTCCGTGGCGATCTCCGCAATGGCGATCTCATCGTCATCGAAGGATTGCAGCGCGTGACCGAAGGTGGCGAGGTTCGCTTTGCCCGCGATGTCGCCCAGGCCAAGGAGGTCATCACCCAATGATGACCGATGGCAACGATGTGGCGGATGCCGGCTCGGCAGCGGCCAAGCAATCCTTTACCGCACTCTTCGTGCGCCGGCCGATCCTGGCGCTGGTCTTCAACACGCTGATGGTCGTCGCCGGTCTTGCCGCCTATTTCGGCGTCGAAGTGCGAGAACTGCCCGATGTCGACCGTCCCGTCGTGACCGTCAGGACCGTATTCGATGGCGCATCGCCGCAGACGGTGGATCAGGAGCTGACGAAGATCATCGAAGGGGCGGTTGCCCGCGTCAGCGGCCTGAAGTCGGTTTCCTCCAGTTCCTCCTTCGGTCAGAGCCGGGTAACGCTTGAATTTTCCGACGCGACCGATCTTTCGGTTGCCGCCAATGATGTCCGCGACGCCATCGGTCGCATCACCGAACAATTGCCCGATCAGGCGGATGCGCCTCAGATCGTCAAGGCGGATTCGGATTCGCAGCCGATCATGCGGCTTGCCGTCACCTCGACCACGTTGACGATGGATGACCTGACACAGCTCGTCGACAAGGAGATCACCGACCGGCTGGCTTCGGTCGAGGGCGTCGCCGATGTCGAGCTTTACGGCGATCAGGAGAAGATCTTCCGCATCGATGTCGATCAGGCCGCCCTTGCGAGCCGAGGTCTCACCATCGGCGACCTGACGACGGCGCTTGCGACCGCAGCACTCGATGTACCGGCCGGATCGCTGAAGAGTGCGCGGCAGGATATCGTCGTGCGCGCCACGGCGGCACTACAGACGCCGGAGGATTTCTCCCGGCTGATCATCAAGAACCGCGTGCGGCTTTCCGATGTCGCCACCGTGACGCTCGGACCGAGGGACGGCACGACCGCGCTGCGTTCGAACGGTGTGCAGGGCGTTGGTCTCGGCATCATCCGTCAGGCGCAGTCGAATACCTTGAATATTTCCGAAGGCGTGAAGGCCGTCGTCGCGCAGCTGTCTAAATCGCTGCCCGAGGGTACGCGCATCGTCATCACCAGCGACGATGCCCTGTTCATTCAGGGGGCGATCCACGAGGTCGTGCTGGCGCTCGTCCTGTCGGCGTTGATCGTCACCGCAGTCATCTATCTCTTCCTGCGCGACTGGCGGGCGACGCTGATACCGGTCGTCACCATGCCGGTGGCGCTGATCGGCACGCTTGCCGCGCTCTACATGGTCGGTTTCTCGGTCAATATCCTGACGCTGCTGGCAATCGTGCTTGCGACCGGCCTCGTGGTCGATGACGCCATCGTCGTGCTCGAGAATATCGTGCGGCGCAGGGCGGAGAAGATCGGGCCTCGCGCTGCCGCCGTGCTTGGCACGCGCGAAGTTTTCTTCGCCGTCATTGCGACGACGGCCACGCTTGCTGCCGTGTTCATTCCGCTCTCCTTCCTGCCGGGGCAGGTGGGCGGTCTGTTCCGCGAATTCGGCTTCGTGCTTGCCTTCTCCGTCGGCCTGTCGTCGATCGTGGCGCTGACGCTCTGCCCCATGCTTGCCTCGCGCATGCTGACCAAGGAGATGCGCGAGGAGCATGGCGCGCTCGGGCGTTTCGGCGAGCTTTTCTCCGGTGTCTATCGTCGTACCCTCAAGGCTTGTCTCAATGCGCCTTTCGTCGTCATCGTCTTCTGCGCCGTGTTTTCGGCTGCAGCCGTCCTGGCGTTCATAAACGTCAAGAGCGAGCTGACGCCGAGCGAGGATAGGGCGATGGTCATGCTGCGTCTCACCACGCCGCAAGGCGCAGGCCTCGATTATACCAAGGATCAATTACAGCGCGTCGAAGAGCGGCTGCAGCCGCTGATGGACAGCGGCGACATACGAAATATCTACGCGATTTCAGGCATGAACACCCAGAAGAACAGCGGCTTCATGGTGCTGACGCTGGCCCCCTGGAGCGAGCGCCATCGTACGCAGCAGGATATTGTCACCGATATCAACAAGGCCATGGCAGGCGTGCCGGCTCTTCGCGGCAATGTCATCCAGGCCAACAGCCTGCGCATTCGTGGCGCCGGCAGCGGCGTGCAGATGGCGCTCATCGGCAACAATCACGAAGCGCTGACCGATGCAGCGCTGAAACTCGTGCAGGAACTCGACAAAACCGGCCAATTCGATACGCCGCGGCTGAACAACGAGCCGACACAGGCTCAGGTCTCCGTCACCATCGATCGTGAGCGCGCTTCCGATCTCGGGGTCGACATTTCAGGCCTTTCAGTGGCCTTGCAGTCGCTACTTGAGGGCCGCTCCGTCGTCGACGTATTCGTCGCCGGCGAATCCTATCCGGTGCTTCTGACGTCGACGATGCGGCCGATCGATGATCCCACGGATCTTGAAAACGTCTTCCTGAAGACCGGCGACGGCAAGATCGTGCCGATGTCTGTCATCGCGTCGCTGAAGGAGAATGCGGTTGCGCCGCAGCTGACCCGCGAGCAGCAGCTGGCTTCGGTTGCGATCACCGCCGGGCTCAAGAACGGCATGTCGCTCGGGCAGGCGGTCGAGGAGATCACACGGATCGCGACGCCACTCCTGCCGCCTGGTTCGCGGTTGATGCCGCTCGCCGAAGCGGCGACACTGGAGGAAAATTCCAGCGGCATGGCCCTGACCTTCGGTTTTGCCATCGTCATCATCTTCCTGGTGCTTGCCGCGCAGTTCGAAAGCGTGCTGTCGTCGGTCATCATCATGTCGACGGTGCCGCTCGGCCTTGCCTGTGCCGTCTTTGCGCTCGTCATCACCGGATCGAGCCTCAACATCTACAGCCAGATCGGCCTGGTGCTGCTTGTCGGTGTCATGGCCAAGAACGGCATCCTGATCGTCGAGTTCGCCAATCAGCTTCGCGACAAGGGCGAAAGCGTGCGCGAGGCGATCGAAAAGGCCTGCGCACTGCGTCTGCGCCCGGTCATGATGACGATGATCGCGACCATCCTTGGCGGCGTACCGCTTGTCTTTGCCGAGGGGGCCGGCGCAGAAGCGCGCGTTGCTCTCGGTTGGGTCATTGTGGGCGGCCTTGGGTTTGCGACCCTGGTCACGCTTTACATCACACCCGTCGCCTATCTGCTGATCGCCCGCTTTGCGAAGCCACAGACGCATGAGGAGCAGCGCCTGCATGACGAGATGTCGGATGCGGCGCTGCGCGCGAAGCTCGCCAATCTTCGCGCGGCGGAGTAGGTCGGCACCGGCAGGTTGGTCCGTTGCAGGCGTTGCGCTTATTTATGGTAAATCAGGGGTATCGTTTAGCGCTTTTTTAAGCATGTTTGCTAATCATGTCGGTATGTAACCGCTGGAGCGCAGGTGTTGTTTTGCCTCGCTCCCCGTTCGCCGACACGCTCGGCCCGCGCGCATGAGCGCCCGCGGCAAGGTTCCGATGTCTCCTTGTATTTGTTGCGTATTGTTGCGTCCGGAGTTCATGTGCCGTGAGTATTTTTTCGACCTTCATCAGGGTCAGTCCCTCTGTGAATACAGCACTGGAAGTGCTGAGGGACACCCAGACCAAACTGGGTAATGCCGAGCGACAGATGTCGTCAGGCCTGCGGGTTCAGTCGGCCAGAGACAATGCCACCTACTGGAAAATCTCGACTTTGACGCATACCGACATCGGCGCGATTTCGTCGGTTCAGGATGCGCTCGGTCTCGCCGCCTCGACCGTCAGCACCGCTTCCACGGGTGTCGGTAGCGCGATCGATGTCGTGACCGAGATCAGGACGAAGCTCGTCAGCGCCTATGAGACCAGCGTCGACAAAACGACACTCAACGACGAGATCACCGAGCTCAAGCAGCAGTTGCGCAGCGTTGGGGAGTCGGCGACCTTCAACGGCGTCAACTGGACCGTGCTGCAAGATGGCGCGGACCCGACTGACCCCCATGAGATTCCAGGCTCCCTTATCCGGGGTACCAACGGCACCGTAACGATCGGCATGCTGAGCTATGCGGGCGTCAGCTCGACGACGGGGCCAATCACCTCGGCCGATGCGCGTTATCTGATCGACGATCAGTCAAGCGGCACCGGCGGATATGGCGTGCTGACGTCGACATCTTTCGCCACCGAAGCCGGAGCGGCCAAGAATTATGTGCTCATCAGCAGCAAAAACGGCAATACGAGCGGCCAGGTGGAGATTTCGCTCGATGCGAATACGAGTCGGGGCGCTATTGTCGACATGGTCAACACCGTGACGGGAATGCTGAACCAGCTCAAGACGATCGGATCCGCCTTCGGCTCCCTCGAGGCGCGTATCAATCTTCAGACCGAGTTTGCCAGGAATCTCAATGATTCGCTGACCAGCGGGGTCGGCAAACTCGTGGATGCCGATATGGAACAGCAGTCGAGCAAGGTTCTGGCGCTGCAGGCTCAGCAACAACTCGGGTTGCAATCTCTGTCGATTGCCAACGCGAGCTACAATACGGTTCTGCAACTCTTCCAGAACCATTGATTGCAGCGAACGGCTGAAATTGACAGGCTGGCGGGTGAATGGCTCCGCACGTCCGCATGCGCCGGCTTCTGCAAAAGCTCTGCTGACGCTCTATGCACAGGGGACAAGGGTCTGGATAAGATTTCTCTTCATGATATTGCCGCAATGCTTCATATCTGCTGCGGCCATCGAACCGGAGAGCGACGATTCTATGATCAAGAAAATTGCCATTCTTGCCCTTGCGGCAGCCTTTTTGAACGCATGCACCACCACCGACCCCTATACGGGTGAGCAGAAGGTATCGAATACCGCAGGCGGTGCGGCGATCGGTGCCGGCGTCGGTGCCGTTGCCGGTCTTCTGATCGGTCATTCGCCGGCCTCGCGCCGCAATGCCGCGCTGATCGGCGCCGGCGTCGGTGCGCTCGCGGGTGCCGGTATCGGCAACTACATGGACCAGCAGGAGTCCGAACTGCGTGCACAGCTGCAGGGCACTGGCGTTTCGGTTACCCGCGTCGGCGACCGCATCATCCTGAACATGCCTTCGGCGATCACCTTCGATATCGACCAGGATGCGATCAAGCCGGAATTCTTCCCGACGCTCAATTCCGTCGCGATCGTTCTGCGCAAGTTCAACCGCACGCTGATCGACGTCAACGGCCATACGGATTCGACCGGCAGCCTGCAGCATAACCAGGATCTGTCCGAGCGCCGCGCCGGATCGGTCGCGTCCTACCTCGGCAGCCAGGGCATCGATCAGCGCCGCATGTCGGCCATCGGCTTCGGTCCGTCGCAGCCGGTCGCAACCAATGCCACCGAGGCTGGCCGCGCGCAGAACCGCCGCGTCGAGATCCAGATCGCACCGATCACGCAGAACGGCTAAGCCTTTCTGGACAAAAATGGCCGGGTCTCGCGATCCGGCCGTTTTCTTTGCGCGTCCGATCACGCATGCATGCTTGCGCCCTTGGTGATCTTGTCGACGATTTTCTTGTCGGCGCGCAAGGCGATGCCGACGACCTTGGCATCTTCCGGCGTAAATTCGGCAAAGACGGCGCGGTTGGCCGCGTCATGCCCGGTTGAGAACATTTCTTCTATAAAGATGGAAGAGGTGACGCCTCGCTCCAGCGAGCGGCGGTGGATGGCGGCAATGCTCTCCTTGTCAGCCGAGAGCACGATGATGGGCTGGATCGATAAAGCGTTGTAGACGTTGCCGGTGCGATCGCGATAGGCTTCGCCGATGATATCGGGATGTTGTCCGGCTATGCCTGTGGATAGGAAGGCCGTTACATTCAGCTTTTGCCAGGATTGAAGGTCGTTTCGCAGAACGATCGCGATTTTGGTATCGAACATCGATGGTCACTTTCATGCAGTCTGGAAATGGGACATTGCACGAGGATGTAGCCGGACAGATCTTCGAGGGTCTTGAACATTTGTGCGTGACACCGGAGGCCAACCGCATCCTGTCTGCGCCTGCCTATCCGGGCATCGAACGCATCCAGGCGCAGTTTCGTGGCGATGCCTTCGAACTGCATCGGCACGATACCTATGCGCTTGGCGTCACCATGCGCGGCGTGCAGACATTCCGTTATCGTGGCGAACAGCGCTACAGCCTGCCGGGGCGGGTGATCATTCTTCATCCGGACGAACTGCATGACGGCGGGGCAGCGACCGAGGACGGCCTCGTGTACCGGATGCTGTATCTGGAACCGTCGGTGCTGTTTCAATGCCTTGAGGCGGCGCGTGTCGGCCTGCCTTTCGTCGATGATCCCGTGGTGGAAGACAATCGTCTTGCCGGCCTGTTGCTGGCGGCGCTTGGCGAGCTCGATCGTGAGCTGGATGAGCTCTTCGTCGACGATTTCGTTTCGCGGCTCACCGACGGACTTGTCCAGCATGCCCGTTTGCCGCAACGGCGCTTGGGCAGCATTGCGTGGGGGCAGGTGAAGATTGCGCGAGACTATCTCGAGGCGCATGTCACACGAGGTGTGCGCTCGCAGGAATTGGAGCGCATCACCGGTCTCGATCGCTTTGCGCTTGCGCGGCATTTCCGCGCCGCCTTTGCAACAAGCCCGCATCGGTTCCTGCTGATGCGGCGGCTGCAGCAGGCGAAGGCGATGATCGGCGCGGGAGAGTCGATCGCGGAGGTGGCAGCCGTAACCGGCTTTGCCGATCAGAGCCATCTGACCCGGCATTTCAAGAAGGCGTTCGGCATTGCTCCAGGTGCTTGGAACAACATGGTTCAAAGAACCGGTTAGCGGGACTTGTCGGCTCTCAATGAATGCCGAGGAACTGCTTGAGCTCTGGGGTTTGCGGATTGGCGAAAACTTCGCCGGGCGGTCCGATTTCGTGCACGCGGCCCTGGTGCATGAAGACGACGCGCGAGCAGACGTCGCGGGCGAATTTCATCTCATGGGTCACCATCAGCAGCGTCATGCCTTCGCTTGCCAGCTCGCGCACGACGGCGAGAACTTCCGCGACCAGTTCCGGGTCCAGTGCGGAGGTGATTTCATCGCAGAGCAGCGCGATCGGCTGCATGGCAAGTGCCCTGGCGATGGCGACGCGCTGCTGCTGGCCGCCGGAGAGCTCATCCGGATAGGCGTCGAACTTGTGCCCGAGGCCGACACGGTCGAGCATGCGCCGCGCCATGGCCTCGGCTTCGGCCTTGGCGGTCTTCTTGACGACCATCTGGGACAGCATGACATTGCGTCCCGCGCTCAGGTGCGGGAAAAGATTGAATTGCTGGAAGATCATGCCGACCTTCAGTCGGAGGGCCTTCAAATGCAGATCGTCGGGCAGGAGCTGTGCGCCCGCGACGGAGATCGAGCCGTCATTGATCGTTTCCAGGCCGTTGATGCAGCGCAGCAGCGTTGACTTTCCCGAACCGCTCTTGCCGATGATGGCGATGACTTCGCCGGGCTCGACATCGAGGTTGATGCCCTTCAGGACTTCGTTGGTGCCGAAGCTCTTGCGGACTTCAGTGATTTCGATGAGCGACATTGAGCTTCCTCTCCAGGATCTGGCTGCTTTTTGACAGCGGCCAGCACAGGGCGAAATAGATGAGCGCGACAAAGCCGTAGACGGTGAACGGCTGGAAGGTCGCATTGGTGATGACGGTGCCGGCCTTCGATAGCTCGACGAAGCCGATGATGGAGGTCAGGGCCGTGCCCTTGACGACCTGCACGGAGAAGCCGACGGTCGGCGGCACGGCGATGCGCAGCGCCTGGGGCAGGATGACGTAACGCATCTGCTGCAGATAGCCCATCCCCAGACTGGCCGAAGCCTCCCATTGCCCCTTGGCAACAGCCTCGACGCAGCCGCGCCAGATTTCGGTCAGGAAGGCTGATGACCAGAGGGTGAGCGCGACGCCGGCAGCCAGCCAGGCCGGCACGTCGATCCCGAAAAGCCCGAGACCGAAGAAGGCCAGGAAGAGCTGCATCAGCAACGGAGTGCCCTGGAACAGCTCGACGAAATATCTGACCGCAATGCGGCCGGCCTTTGCCTTACCGATCCGCAGGAACAGCAAGATTGCGCCGACGATGGCACCGCCGGCGAACGAGACGAGCGACAGCAATACCGTCCAGCGCGCGGCCAGCAGCAGGCCGCGCAGGATATCCCATGTGGTGAATTGGATCATTGGCGGACCCTGCGTGGAAAGATCATCTTGCCCACGACCGCGAGTACCTGTCGAAGCAGGATCGCCAGCGCGAGGTAGATCGCCGTGGAGACGAAATAGGCTTCGAAGGCGCGGAAAGAACGCGATTGAATGAAGTTTGCCGCGAAGGTCAGATCTTCGGCGGCGATCTGCGAGACGACCGAAGAGCCGAGCATAACGATGACTACCTGCGATGACAGGGCCGGCCAGATGCGCTGCAGGGACGGAACGAGGACGACATGCCGGAAGGTTTCGAACCGGGTCATGGCCAGGCTGGCGCCGGCTTCGAATTGCCCGCGCGGCGTTGCCTGTATGCCGGCGCGGATGATCTCGCAGCTATAGGCGCCGAGATTGATGATCATCGCGAGATTGGCAGCCGTCATCTCGTTCATCTGCACGCCGATGCCGGGCAGGCCAAAGAAGATAAAGAAGAGCTGGATCAGAAACGGCGTATTGCGGATGAGCTCGACATAGGCAGCGACGAAGGGTTTGAGCCACCCTGGACCCAGTGCTCGCGCCCAGGCGCAGGCGATCCCAAGGAGAATGCCAAGCACAGCGCCGATAAGGGTCAACTCCACCGTGACGAGAACGCCCTTGATCAGCGTGGGATAGTATTCGGCCAGCCAGCCGAAATCGAAATGATAGCGCATGGGAGAAAGCCCTGCTCGGACCGATCACGCCGCCGAATGACGGTACGATCGGTCCTGCGTTGATCAGAAGCCGGTCGGCAGGTCGGCGCCCAGCCACTTCTGCGACATCTTGTTCAGCGTCCCGTCCGCCTTGGCGGCGGCAACGATGTCGTTGACCTTCTTCTGCAGCGCCGGCTCGTTCTTGTTCAGGCCGATGAAGCAGGGGGAGTTGGTGATGAGGAATTTCATCTCGGGCTTCTTCGGAGGGTTCTTGGCGAGAATGGCCGCCGCGACAACGTTGCCGGTCGCAACCAGCTGGACCTGTCCGGACAAGAAGGCGGAGATGGTGCCGTTATTGTCCTCGTAGCGCTTGATCGTCGCGTCCTGCGGCGCGATCTTGGTCAATGCCAGATCCTCGATCGCGCCGCGGGTGACGCCGATCGTCTTGCCGGAAAGGTCTTCCGCCTTTGTTGCCGCGACATCGCCGGGGCCGAAGACGCCGTTGAAGAAGGGCGCGTAGGCTTCAGAGAAATCGATGACCTTTTCACGATCCGGATTCTTGCCGAGGCTTGAGATCACCAGATCGACCTTGTTCGTCTGCAGATAGGGAATGCGGTTGGCGCTGGTGACGGGAACGAGTTCCGTTTTCACGCCGAGTTTTTCGCCGATCAGATTGGCCATATCGATGTCATAGCCCATGGGTGCCATGTCCGTGCCGACGCTGCCAAAGGGCGGAAAGTCCTGGGGGACGGCGACGCGGAGTGTGCCGCGCGAGGCTATGTCGCTCAAGGCATCCGCCCGAGCTGCGTCAGGGGCGGAAACCGACCCCATTGCGAGCATCGCAATTCCGAGTGCCATGAGCATTTGTCTGCGCTTCATCGAATGTCCTTCCAATCGTGGCTATGTGAAAGCTGAAAGGCGATAGGCAAGACATATGCCAGTCGACGGAAAACTGCGTCGCGGTGTTATGATCTGGATGAAAGTGAATGCTCGGTGATCGTTGAGTTGGTGTTCTGATTAAAATATAGGCAAAACTCTGCCGCGATGCTTTTTCCTACCAACCGATTGTCGTACCTTTGATCAATCGCACAAAACTTGAACTTATGCGCGATAGCGGTTCACTTTCATCACTGGACAGCGCCGCCCCAAATGCCCCATAGAACCGGGAGGGGTTAACGCCCTGGACGACCGCGATGGGAGATTCGGACTATGGTTTTGGCTGATGCAAAGGCGGGAACACGCAACGAGGCCGGCATATCCGCCGTTCTCGGTATTCTGAAGCAGGCCTTCGGCGAGCGGTTCCAGACCGGCGAAAGTTTTCGCGCCCAGCACGCCCACACGACCACTTATATCCCATCGCAGCTGCCGGACGGCGTGGTCTTTGCCGAAACGAGCGAGGATGTGCGGACTGTTGTCAAGGCATGTGCCGAACATAAGGTTCCGGTCATTCCTTTTGGCACTGGATCTTCGCTGGAGGGACAGGTGAATGCGCCGCAGGGCGGCATTTCCATCGATTTCAGCCGCATGAACCGCATTCTCGAAGTCAATGCCGAGGATCTGGATTGCACGGTCGAGCCCGGCGTCACCCGCGAGCAGCTTAATACCTACTTGCGCGACACCGGCTTATTCTTTCCGATCGATCCCGGCGCCAATGCCTCGATCGGCGGCATGGCATCGACGCGCGCGTCGGGCACCAATGCCGTGCGCTATGGTACGATGAAGGACAATGTTCTGTCCGTGACCGTAGTGACCGCCAATGGCGAGGAAATCCGCACCGCCCGACGCGCCAAGAAATCATCCGCCGGTTACGATCTGACGCGGCTTTTCGTCGGCGCCGAAGGCACGCTCGGCGTGCTGACCTCGATCACGTTGCGCCTCCAGGGCATTCCGCAGAAGATCGCCGGCGGCGCCTGCGCTTTTCCGGATATCAAGGCTGCGTGCGATGCGGTCATCATGACCATCCAGATGGGTGTTCCGGTCGCGCGCATCGAACTGCTCGATGCCATGCAGATGCGGGCCTGCAATCGCTATTCTGGTCTGACCTATGACGAGAAGCCGACGCTCTTCCTCGAATTTCATGGCACCGACGAAACTGTTGCGCTGCAGTCGGCGCAATTTGCCGAGATCGCAGCCGAATGCGGCGGCGGCGAATTCCTTTGGACAAGCAATGCGGAAGAGCGCAACAAGCTCTGGAAAGCTCGACATGACGCCTATTGGGCCTGCCGGGCGCTGGCGCCGGAGTTGGCTGCGCTATCGACCGATGTCTGCGTGCCCATCTCGCGGCTTGCCGAATGCGTCGCAGAAACCCAGGCCGATATCGAGGCGCACGGCCTGCTGGCACCCATCGTCGGCCATGCCGGCGACGGCAATTTCCATGTGCTCGTCTTGTTCGACGACAAGACGCCGGCAGGTATCGCCGTTGTCGAGGAATTCGTCGCGCGCCTCAACGCGCGTGCGCTCGCCATGGATGGCACCTGCACGGGCGAGCACGGCATAGGGCAGGGGAAGATGGCGTTTCTGGAGCAGGAACTCGGCGATGCGGTCGATCTGATGCGTCAGATCAAGGAGTCGCTCGATCCGGATGCCATTTTCAATCCAGGGAAGATATTCCGCAGGCACTGAAAGATGGAATATTTTCATGATGTTGGCTTGCTACGGCCGCGAATGGCGCTAGGCTGCATCCGCACTTTTCCGGTTTTTGCCATGAAAAGCCACCGATATGCGCTAGATGGGGCATATCTCCCGAAAAGAGCTGCTGTAACAGGCGGAGATCGGGTAGAACCATGCATATGCGCTCTGACAAGCGACGCCTGCATGTGTTGGGAATGAAGATTGGAGACGATACGCGTTGTTAGGTAGGGTCCTGGTTTTTCTGGGTGGATTGCTCGTGGTGGTGCTGTTCGTGGCGCTGCTCGCTCCGCTCTTCATAGACTGGACCGATTTTCGCAAGAACTTCGAGGATCAGGCGAGCCGCATCATCGGCAAGAAGGTGACCGTTCACGGCACGGTCGATGCCCGCCTTCTGCCGTTTCCGTCGGTAACGCTGCACGATGTCCGTGTCGGCCAGGAGGCTGATGGCACACCGCTGGTGCAGGTGGCTGAATTCTCAATGGATGCGGAACTTGCGCCTTTCCTTTCCGGGGAAGCGTTGATCTTTGATATGCGGGTGTCCAAGCCCAAGGTACGGCTGCGGCTGCTGAAGGATGGCACGCTTGACTGGATGCGCGGCAGTCAGCCGGAAATTCCCGCAAAGTCCGTCGTGCTCGAAAACGTTCATGTCGAAGACGGCGACATTCTCTTCATTGACGAGCAGACGGGCAGGGCCCGGCATGTCACGGGCCTGAATGCCCAGATGTCGGCCAGATCGCTTGCCGGCCCCTGGCGTATCGAGGGCGATGCGGCACTCGACAACGAGCATGGCAATTTCACTGTTTCCAGCAGCCAGCCTGACGACAACGGCGTCCTGCGTGTCCGCACCCGGCTGATGCCGGATCGCCATCCGCTGAATGTCGATCTCGACGGCGAATTGAAACTCGTCAACAGCAAGCCCGATTACATGGGCTCCTTCACAGCCGGGATCAACGATAAGCAGACGCGCGATTCCGCCGACCAGAAGGCGCAGCCCCGCATCAAGGGCCGTTTCGAGCTGACGAATGACCGCATTCGCGTTCCCGAATACCGTCTCGAAGTCGGCGCCGATGACGATCCCTATGTCGTCACTGGCGAGGCGACGCTGGATACGGGGTCCAAGCCGGAATTCCTGCTGACGGCCGACGGCCAGCAGATCGACGTCAATCGTCTCGGCAACAATAAGGGCACCAATGGCAAGACCAATCGCAACCCTGCAATCTCGGCGCGTCAGCGCCTCAACACTCTGATTGCGATCGCGGCTGAAATCCCGGTGCCACAGGTTCCCGGCAAGGCGACCTTCCGCCTGCCGGCGATCGTCGCGGGCGACACGACCATACGCGACGTGCAGCTCGATCTCGAACCGGCGGGAACGGGATGGAAGATCGATCATGCGATCGGCACGATGCCCGGTCGCACGCAGGTCGAAGCGCGCGGCAATCTGATGCTGATGGGCGAGCCGAATTTCATCGGCAATCTGGTTGTCGCATCCAACCAGCCGTCGGGATTGGCCTCGTGGCTTGTAGGGTCCGTCGACCCGGCGATACGCCAGCTGCGTCAGGCCGGCTTCTCTGCCGATGTCAGCCTGAAGCATGATGAACAGCGCTTCGAAAATCTTGAGATTGCAATCGGTTCGGCCACGCTGAAAGGCCGGATCGATCGTCAGAGCGGGACAGACAAGGCCCCGCCAAAGCTTGCGGTCGACCTGATCGGCGATGCCCTCGACCTAGACGCACTGAGGGCGCTCACGGGGCTCTTCACAGGTCAGGATACGGGGGAATCCCTCTTTGATCATCGGATCACGGCGCATCTCCAGGCCGGAAAATTCATGGCATTCGGCGTGCCGGCGGAGAATGTTGATACGTCCTTCTCCGTTGCCAACGGCGCTCTGACGATCGATAAGCTCTCGGTGCACAATGTCGCCGGCGCCGAAATTACCGCAACCGGCCGCGCCGACGGCTCGCCTTCCGACTACAAGGGATCGGGCGAGATCACCTTCAAGGCTGCCGATCCCGGGCCGTTCTTCGAAATGCTGCGCCAGCATTTGCCGCATCATCCCGTCATGGACCGGTTGGTGCGCAATGCCGCATGGTATGGAAACACTGCTCTTCGCGGGGCGGTGACGCTCGGCGGGGATCAGGACAATGCGCTGACGGTGACGCTTGCCGGCGTTTCCAACGGTAGCCGCGTCAATTTCGATTATCGCATGTCCGATCTTTCGGCGTTCACGGGCAAGGGCACCACGACGCTCGAGGGAACGCTGGAAAATTCGGTGACGTCGATCCTGTTCGGCCAGGCGGGTCTCGATCCGTTGCCTGTCGAAGCCGATGCCAACGGTCGTCTGACGCTGAAAGTGTCCGCAAGCGGCACCGATCCGGCGGATGCCGCACTCACCTTTGCGACCGACAAGACATCGTTTACCGCAAACGGCAAGGTGGATGTCCGTCCCGCCACCTTCCTCAATGGCAACATAACGCTGTCGCTCGAAAGTGCTGATATCGATCCTTATTTCGTGATGAACGGCATCGGCGTTCCACAGATGGGTGCCGGCTTGCCGGTGAAGTTCCAGGCCAATGCCGCACTGAACCCGGACAAGATCGTGTTTTCGGACATGAAAGGGTTGTTCGCCGACAACAACATGTCCGGCACGCTGACCGTTGATCGGAAGGCGCCGAATCTCAAGGCGTCGGGCGAATTGTCGCTCGACAAGGCGGATCTCGACTGGCTGGCGGAAGCCATCTACGGGCCGATAAGCGATCCGAAAACAGGCACTCTGAACCAGGATAAACTTGGGCTGCCTGCCTTCACCGGAATGGATATCGGCGTCAAGCTTTCCGCAAAGCAGGTATGGCCCGGCATATTCGGTCCCATTTCGAATTTCGCCGCCAATGCGACCTACAAGGGCGAAGAATTGCGGCTTAACGATCTGACGGGTGGCTGGAACGGCGGCACGCTGACCGGCAGCGCAATGTTCGCCAATTCCGACGGTACCGGCCTGCTGCAGACGAAGCTTAGCCTGGCCAACGGCGATCTCGCCGCTGTCGCCTGGCAACGTGACGGTGCGCAGCTTGCCACCGGTCGCTTCGGCCTTGCGATGAATGCCGAAGCGAGCGGCAAGAGCATTGCCGACCTTGCGGCCAATGCCAGCGGTTCGGGTGAAATGAAGCTCGGCGAGACGCATGTGCGTGGCCTCAATCTCTCCGTCATGCCGCCGCTCCTCTCGGCGACGGATCAGATTCAGGGTGATATCACTGCCGCCAAGGTGCTGCCGATCGTGCAGACGCTGCTCAACAATGGCGAAGCGGTCCTTCCGGCGACGAGCATTCCTTTCAACATTTCCGCCGGTGTGATGCGGGCGACCAATATTGCCGCCGGCAACGATCTGGCAAAGCTTTCGGGCAATGCCGAAATCAGTCTGCCGGATGAGCGTATGCGCGGCTCTCTTGGCATCGATTTCAACGCCGGCTCAGAAGCCCAGAGCGGGGCGGAACCGGCCTTGCGCCTCGATTTCGCCGGCCCGCTAGCCTCCCCGGGCCGGACAATGGACGTGACGGATGTGACCAGCTTCCTGTCGGTTCGGGCATTCGAGCGTGAACGCCGGCGTGTCGAGCGCCTGCAGGCCAATGTGCTTGAAAAGCAGAGGCTGCGGCGTGAAGTGGCGCTGTACAAGTATGTTGCAGGCATGCGCGAGGCTCAGCGCCAGCGCGATGCCGCTATCGAGCAGCAGCGTCGTGCAGAAGAAGAACGGTTACGCAATTTAGCCCAGCAAGCGGCCACCCAGAAGCAGGCGGAGGAAGAGGCGCGCGCCAAGCAGGCGGCGGAGGAAGCGGCCAAGGCCAAGGCGGCGGCCGAAGCTCGAGCCAAGGCCGAAGCGCAGCATCCGCCGGCGGGACCTCTGAATTTCAATGAACTGCCGGGAGTTGCCCAGTAAACAGGGCGGTTGTGGATCGATCCACATCTGGTAGGTGAGGCGCAGCGCTCACGATATCGTCGTGAACTCCTCTGCAGCCATTCAGTTGCGATCCTTCAGCCATCTGAGGACATAGAGGCGAAGTGCCGAGGAGAGATTGCTGCCGGCTTCGCGCCCGTCGTCGATCTCGGAAATCAGTGCTGCGAGCGACATGCCGCGCGCGCTGGCGATAGCCTTCAGTTCTGTCCAGAAGGCATCTTCAAGGGAAAAGCTTGTGCGATGGCCATGCAGCGTCGCGGAATGTTTGCGGATCATCGGCGGATCGATCAAAAATCGGAAATGGCGGGATATTTCTGAAAGTGATTCAAAATGCGGAAGTAAGCAACTGATTTCTGAAGTTTTTTATCTCGGGGTCTAAACTAGTCTTCGGTCTTCTTGGTTTCGATTCGCCCGGCCTCGTGCGTCTTCTCGGCCTTTTCGTTAAGCGCCGACGTCAGCTTCTTCTCTGCCTTGGTTCGCCCGAAGGCGATGCGGTTCTGCTCCGCTTGCTTTTCCTTGTCCGAGCGGGCCTGCTTTTTGCGAAACTGGCGCAGATTGACGATTTCGGCGCTCATCGATCTCTTCCGTTACCGATACGAAAAAAGGAAGCGAATGCTTCCCCTCCAATGCCTACTGCTTCTTGCGGAATGCGTCGAGGGAGACGACCGATCCCGGCTTTTTTTCTTCGCCTTCCTTGGCTGCCGCCGCCGGCGCTTCCTCGCCTTCGGCCGGTACCGGATAGGCCGTAATCTCGCTGGAGGAGGTTTCCTCTTCCTCGTCAGCCAGCGGCACGTCGAACTCCAGCTCGAAATTCACCGATGGGTCATAGAAGCCGCGGATTGCGTTGAAGGGGACGACCAGTTTTTCCGGAACGTCGGAGAAGGAAAGGCCGATCTCGAATTGGCTTTCGCTGATCTTCAGGTCCCAGAACTGGTGCTGGATGACGATGGTCATCTGCTCGGGATACTTCGCCTTCAGGTGCTGCGAAATGCGCACACCCGGAGCGCCGGTCAGAAAAGTGATGAAGAAGTGGTGATCACCGGGCAGGCGGCCTGTAGCGGCGACCTCGGTCAGCACCTTGCGGATCACTCCACGCAGGGCGTCCTGTGCCAAAATGTCGTAGCGGATATGATCCTGCCCCATGCTTTCCTGTCTTTCGTTGGCCATGTTTTTTATAGGCTTATGCCACGCTGAACGCCGCCGGAAAAGCCCTATGCGCGAGTCACCGCCTGTCGATCTATAATATAGCACTGGAGAAGAAGGTGAAGGCTTCTGTTGCCAGGTGCCTTCGAACCCCGCCTAAGAGTGCGACCCCTTAGGACTTTATTTGAAGTGTCACACCGCGATTAAGCAGCGAGACGAGCTTCCGCATAGTTGTCGTTTGCAACTACAATTTTAGCCCGATAACGGCGGTACAATGCCGAGCGAAAAGTCGATCTTTACACCCTTGTCGATCCTGTTTCGCCCCCATCAAAAGCCGGTCTGACGCCAGTCTTGCCGGCCGGTTTTTGGTGGAGGCGCCGGGTACCGCCCCCGGGTCCAATAGGTTTATTACACCGCTCATTTATCGCCATAGCCGGCCCGAAGACCGGCAAAGCTGATATAGTGTTTTCCGCCGGCGAAGGGAAGGGCAATTGTCATAATTACGTCGCGGAAACATCGGTTTGTCCGCGAAGCTCAGAGATTTACCTGAATTACGTTTCCCTGCGGTTGGTTTCACAGCGGCTTGTCATTAAAATTGCGAAAAAGGAATCGGCGGGCTGCCGTTCGGGCAAGCCTTACGGCTGGAAATTTCAAGCGATTTCGGAGCAGAAGATGGCTCGTCACCCAGAGTATCAATATCTCGACCTGATGGCGCACCTGCTCGAGCACGGCGATCGCCGGATCGATCGCACCGGCGTCGGCACCTTGAGCGGCCTCGGCGCGATGATGCGATTCGATCTTTCGAAAGGGCAGATCCCGATCTTCACGACGAAACGCGTCTACTGGAAGCTCGCCGTCAAGGAGATGCTCTGGTTCCTGACCGGCGACACCAATATCCGCAATCTGCTGAAGGAAAATGTGCGGATCTGGACCGACTGGCCGCTCGCCAAATATCGCAAGGCCACGGGCGAAGAGATCGATCAGGTTGCTTTTGAAAAGCGTATCCTTGAGGACGAGGCCTTTGCTCTGCAATGGGGCGATCTCGGCCCGGTCTATGGTAAGCAGTGGCGGCAATGGCGCGATGCCGAAGGCCGGGTGCATGACCAGCTCGCCGCTGTTATCAAGGATCTCAAGACCAATCCCAGCAGCCGCCGCATGATCTTCCACGCCTGGAATGTCGGCGAGCTTGCCGATATGGCGCTGCATCCTTGCCACATGGTCTATCAGTTCCACGTATCAAACATCTCGGCTGAAGGGGGCAAGCGCCCGCGTCTCAGCCTGATGGTCTTCCAGCGTTCGTGCGATTTGTTCCTCGGCAATCCCTTCAACATCTGCCAGCAGGCGGTTTTGCTCGCCATGGTCGCGCAGCAGGTCGATATGGACATGGGCGAGCTGGTCTGGTCAGGTGGCGATGTTCACCTCTATCTCAATCATCTGGATGCCATTCGCGAGCAGCTCAGCCGTGAGCCGAAGCCATTCCCGACCTTGCGCCTGCTGCGCCATCCGGACAGCATCGATGATTATCATATCGAGGATTTCGAGGTTCTCGGATATGAGCCGCACGCGGCGATCGCGGCTGAAGTTGCGGTTTAGGCGTTTCGGCCGGCAACGCCGGCGAGAATGAGTTTTGGCACCGTAATCGGCATTATCCCCATGCCTGCAGGTTATGGTTTGGGATCGGGATCGACGCGTTCGTCCAGCAGCAGCTGCAGGAAGGCGAGATCCAACCACCGCCCGAACTTCGTGCCGACCTGCGGGAGGAGGCCGACCTGCTGGAAGCCGAGTTTTTCGTGCAGCCGAATGGAGGCGACGTTGCCGGCCTCGATGCCTGCGACCATCGCATGTTTGCCGATCGCCCGGGCACGCTCGATCAGCTCCATCATCAGCGCCTTGCCGATGCCGCCGCGATATTGATCGTTGCGCACGTAGACTGAATGCTCGACCGTGTGCCGATAGCCGTCAAAGGCACGCCAGTCGCCGAAGGAGGCATAGCCGACTACTTCCCCATGCTCATCGGTTGCGACCAGCACGGGATAGCCGAGCTTATGCCGGTCCTGCAGCCATTGTCTGCGGTTGGCAATATCGACCTGCGTCTCGTTCCAGATTGCGGCGGTATTGGCGACGGCGTCGTTATAGATCGCGGTTATGCCCGCGAGATCTTCGTCCCCCGCATCGCGAATTTGCATCGGCAGCTCCATAGGGCATCCACTAAATCGGATAGATGTCTTTGTTACTCTATCCTGTCATACATCGATTTCCATATCTGTCTATTATATTATTACAAATATCAGGCGGATAAAAAGCGCCGGGCCGGCTCGCGATGAATGCCGGAATTCTCAAGGTTACACGGCTTTGAGGAATGTTCGACTGTTCTTCCGTGCTATGAAGGCTCGTATGAGGTCAGGTTTCGGATGTGCAGGGCGCTAATTGTCAGCTCTGTGGAAGTCCACTATATTAAAACGCATGCCTCACCTTGATGATATCGACAGGCGCATAGGCGCACGCATTCGCATCGAACGGGAAAGCCGCGGCTGGTCGCTGACGGAGCTGGCGGACCGCTCTACCGTATCCCGTGCCATGATCCATAAGATAGAGCGCGGCGAAAGCAGCCCGACGGCGACGTTGCTCGGCAAGCTTTCCGGTGCCTTCAGCCTGAGCATGTCGACCCTGATGGCGCGTGCGGAGATGCAGCAGGGCCGGTTTCTCCGGAAGGAAGAGCAGCCCGTCTGGATTGATCCGCAGACGGGTTATGAGCGCAGGCACGTTTCCCCGAAGTCGGACCTGCCGCTCGATCTCGTCCGCATCGAATTGCCTGCGGGCGCGGTGGTTCCAATGCCCGCGTCGGCTTATGCCTTCATGCGGCAGCTTATCTGGGTGCTGGCGGGACGGCTAACGTTTCTCGAGGGAGATACGAAGCACTCGATGTCGGCGGGCGATTGCCTCGAACTCGGTCCGCCGACGGATTGCGTCTTCAAGAATGAGAGCTGCGAGCCCTGTATTTATGCCGTCCTCGTGCTTCGTAACGCCTGAGGGGCAGCGCTAAACTTAGCGTTACCACAAGGCATTATGCTCGTCCGGCCGGACGATAGGCGATATGCTGCCGTCTTCCTCGATCGGAGAAGGAGTTGGCCGTGGAGATCGCAGTCATCGGAGCTGGCGCAATGGGAAGTGCCATTGGCCGGCGTTTGGTCGAAAACGGGGCGAGGGTGCTCACCTATCTCGAAGGACGTTCGGCTTCGACTGTCGAGCGGGCGAAAGCAGCCGGCATGCAACCGGTCGATCTGGCCGATGTTGCCGCATCGCGTCTCATTCTTTCTATCGTTCCGCCTGCTGAAGCAGTGGCCGTCGCCAGGCACATTGCCGGCGAGCTTCGGCGGAGCGGAAGCAAGACCACATTCATGGATTGCAACGCGATCTCGCCGAAGACGATGGCGGAGGTTGCGGCGATCTTCGGCGGCGATTGTGGCGTAGTTCTCGACGGCTCCATCATCGGCGGTCCGCCGAAACCGGGCCAGAAGGGACCGAAACTCTATGTAAGCGGCGATACAGCGAACGACAGCAGCGTGCTTGCGGATCATGGGCTTCAGGTCCGCCGCATCGATGGGGCAATCGGCGCGGCCTCGGCATTGAAGATGTGCTACGCCGGCATCAACAAGGGTGTGACGGGCCTTGGCACGGCCATGCTGCTTGCGGCGATCCGTTCGGGTGCCGATGCCGCCCTGAAACGCGAACTTCAGGAAAGCTTGCCGGATCTCGATGCGAAATTCGTCCAGGGAATTCCGGATATGTATCCGAAAGCCTATCGCTGGGTCGCGGAGATGGAGGAGATTTCCGAATTCCTCGGCGAGGACGATCCAGCTGCCTTGATATTCAAAGGTATGGCCGGGCTCTATCGGAGGATGGCCAATGATCGAGAAGGCGGGGCCGTTTTGGCCGACCAACTCGATAAATTGAATAGTGGCGCCTGATACCGGGCCGTGGCAGGTGCGTTCCATCTGCCGTTGCGGCCATGATGATATAAAGTCGTCGGACCGACTCGCATTGGCGTCGGTGAGGCAGACTGAGGGAGACGCATGACCCAGCCGATCAAAACCATCGTCGTTGCCGTATCGCGCAACGGCATCATCGGGCGCGAAGGCGATATGCCCTGGCGGCTGTCATCCGATCTCAAGCGCTTCAAGGCGATGACGCTCGGCAAACCCGTAATCATGGGTCGCAAGACGTTCCAGTCGATCGGCAAGCCGCTGCCGGGCCGGCCGAATGTCGTTATTACTCGGGATACCGATTTTGTGGCCGAGGGAATAATGGTGGCGCACTCGCTCGATGAAGCGATCTCGGTTGCGTCGCATCTGGCGAATGAGAGCAATGTCGACGAAATCTGTATCCTCGGCGGTGGCGAAATCTATCGGCAGGCGATCGGTCTGGCAGACCGGCTGCTGATCACCCATGTCGAGGCGGACGTAGAGGGCGATACGTCCTTTCCAAAGATCGATCCCGGCATCTGGCAGGCGGACAGCGAGCTTGCCGTTCCGGCTGGAGAAAAGGACACTTATCCGACGCGTTTCGTTCGCTATTTCAGACGAAAAGCATAAGAGCTGCCCCCAAAAAGCAAATATTTTCCAATGAATCCGACGAACTTCCTGAAGTCGCGTTGAAAGCAGGTGCTTCGATACCTATAACGGGAAACAATCGCTGCCACCCGCGAATTTCGTGGGCGTGGCGCGATATCGGGAGTCAACAAACAAAGAGGTTTTGATGCCTTGGAGCAATCAGAATGGCGGCGGCGGTGGCCCATGGGGCGGCGGTGGCGGCGGAAATAATCAGGGACCCTGGGGGCAGGGACCGAACCGGCCGCGAGGCAGCGGCGGGCCACCCGACCTTGAGGATATTATTCGCCGCGGTCAGGACCGATTGAAAGGTTTCGTACCTGGTGGCTTCAATGCGGGCGTTGTACTCATCATCATCGCAGTGATTGCCGTTTTCTGGCTGATCCAGTGCATCTATACCGTGCAGCCGGACGAACGTGGCGTTGAGCTGCGCTTCGGCAAGCCGCGCGAGGAAGTCTCCATGCCCGGCCTGCATTTCCATTTCTGGCCGATGGACCGCATCGAATTCGTGAAGGTCACCGAACAGCAGCGCAATATCGGCGGCCGCTCCTCGGCCGGTTCGAATGCTGGTCTGATGCTGACGGGCGATCAGAACATCGTCAACGTGCAGTTCTCGATCCTCTATACTGTGACCAACCCGCAATCCTACCTGTTCAATCTCGAGACCCCCGACGAGACTTTGCAGCAGGTTGCGGAGAGCGCTATGCGTGAGGTCGTTGGCCGCCGTCCGGCTCAGGACATCTATCGCGACAAGCGTCAGGAAATCGCGACCGAGGTCAGAAGCATCATCCAGGATACAATGGATCGCTACGGCTCCGGTATCTCCATCAACGCTGTTCCGATCGAGGATGTCTCGCCGCCGCGCGAAGTAGCTGATGCATTCGAAGAAGTGCAGCGTGCGGAGCAGAACGAAGACCAGCAGGTGGAAGAGGCCAATCAATACGCCAACCAGAAGCTCGGTCAGGCCCGCGGTCGCGCGGCTCAGATCCGCGAAGAAGCGGCTGCCTACAAGGACCGTATCGTGAAGGAAGCGCAGGGCGAGGCGCAGCGCTTCATCTCAATCTACGACGAATACGTCAAGGCGCCCGAAGTCACGCGCAAGCGTCTGTTCCTGGAAACCTTGGAGTCCGTCATCGGCAATTCCAACAGCATCATCATCGACGACAAGCAGGGCGTCGTGCCTTACCTGCCGCTGAACGAAGTCGGCAAACAGTCCACGATGCCGGCGGGCAAGCCCGCTGCTGCAACTCAGCCGGAGGCCAAATAATGACATCCAGCCGTTTGCCAGCCATTCTTATCGCGCTCGCGGTAGTGCTGCTGCTTATTTATTCGTCGGTGTTCGTGGTCAACGCGCGTGAACAGGCGATCGTCCTGCGCTTCGGCCAGATTCGTGACGTGAAGACGGAGCCCGGCATCTACTTCAAGCTGCCTTTCGCCTTCATGGATGCCGATCGCGTCCAGTATGTGCAACTACAGGAACTCCGCTTCGATCTGGACAACATCCGTGTCCAGGTCTCCGGCGGCAAGTTCTACGAAGTCGATGCCTTCGTGGTCTACAAGATCATGGATGCGCGCAAGTTCCGCGAGACCGTCTCGGGTGATCGCGATGCGGCTGAATCGCGTCTCAGGACCCGCCTCGACGCTGCTCTGCGTCGCGTCTATGGTCTGCGTGGTTTCGAAGCGGCGCTTTCCAACGAACGTGCTGCGATGATGACGGAAGTACGCAACGATCTGCATCGCGATGCGGAATCACTCGGCCTTAACATTGAGGACGTCCGGATACGCCGCACGGACCTGTCTCAGGAAGTGTCGCAGAACACTTACGACCGTATGAAGGCCGAGCGTCTGGCGGAAGCCGAGCTGATCCGCGCGCGCGGTAACGAAGAGGGCCAGCGCCGCCGGGCAGTTGCTGACCGTCAGGTCGTCGAGATCGTTGCCGATGCGCAGAAGGATTCGGAAGTGCTGCGTGGTGAAGGCGAAGCTGAGCGCAACGCCATCTTCGCGGATGCCTCGAAGCGCGATCCGAACTTCTACGAGTTCTATCGCTCGATGGCGGCTTACAATAAGGCGCTCGCCTCGGGTGGCAAGACGCTTGTCCTGCCGCCGAACCAGTCTGACTTCTTCAAATATTTTGACAGTCCTGCCGGTTCCGCACCCAATTCCGGGGCGCCGGCACTCGCCAATCCGACGCCGCCTGCGAACTGAGGCGTCATACATTGAAACGAAAGGGCTGCCTCAGGGCGGCCCTTTCTTTATGACGGATTGTATCACCTTTCGCCTGCAAGCATCGGCAGCGAGGAGCTTCGGGGATTTCTCAAAAAGGTGATTTCACGCTTCATCATTCCGCCTTATGTTGATGCTTATACGAGTTTTCCCCTATCGTGATGAGGATGCCTGATGGCTTCGACCAATCGCCTGCCTTTCAGCCGTTCGTTTGCCTTGCTTGCAAGCATCGCATTGATTGCCGGCCCCGTTGCGGGCGTCACCGAACAGGCTTATGCGCAGACGCAGAACAGCGGTGCAGCCGCAGGTGCCCAGCCGCCGACCGCGACCAACAATCAGACGCCGCCGGCAGCATCTCCAACGGTCACGACGAACCCGGCCATGAATGCCGGCCCGGCATCGGTTGCCGATCTCGCTTCCGGATTGCTCGATGCGGTCGTCAATATTTCCACGTCGCAGAAGGTCAAGGATGAGGGGAATGGGCCGGCGACGCCGAAGGTGCCGGACAATTCGCCCTGGCAGGATGAGTTCAACGATTTCTTCAATAACAAGAAAGACGACGACAGCAATCGCAAGGTGAGCTCACTCGGCTCCGGCTTCGTCATCGATCCCTCAGGCTATATTGTCACCAACAATCACGTCATTGAAGGGGCCGACGATATCGAGGCAATCTTCCCGAACGGCACGAAGCTGAAGGCCAAGCTGATCGGAACGGATACGAAGACCGACCTTTCAGTTCTCAAGGTAGAACCCAAGCATCCGCTGACGTCCGTCAAGTTCGGCGATTCCTCGAAGATGCGGATCGGCGACTGGGTGATGGCAATCGGCAATCCCTTCGGCCTCGGCGGCTCGGTGACCGTCGGCATCGTCTCGGCGCGTGGCCGCAACATCAACGCCGGCCCCTACGACAATTTCATTCAGACGGATGCGGCGATCAACAAAGGCAATTCCGGCGGTCCGCTCTTCAACATGAAGGGCGAGGTGATCGGCATCAACACCGCTATCATCTCCCCGAGCGGCGGCTCGATCGGTATCGGCTTTGCCGTCCCGTCCGAACTGGCTGAGGGCGTCGTCAATCAGCTCCGTGACTTCGGCGAGACGCGCCGCGGCTGGCTCGGCGTGCGCATCCAACCGGTCACGGACGATGTCGCCAATAGTCTCGGTCTTTCAGAAGCCAAGGGAGCCCTTGTGGCTGGTGTCATCAAGGGCGGCCCTGTCGATAACGGCTCGATCAAGGCGGGCGATGTCATCCTGAAGTTCGACGGCAAGGATGTGGACGAGATGCGCGATTTGCCGCGTGTTGTCGCGGAAAGCCCCGTCGGTAAGGAAGTCGATGTCGTCGTCTATCGCGATGGCAAGCAGCAAACCATCAAGGTGACGCTCGGTCGGCTGGAGGACAGTGATCAAGCGGCAGCGGCAAGCGCCGACAAGAACAAGAAGCCGCAGCTTGCGCCTGACGATAAGGGCAACAGTGACGGCGTCATCAATCCCGACCAGGGAGACGATGGTGACGACGACGGTATGGATGGACAGGATCAGGGCGGCGACCCGCAGCAATCGCCGCAGGCTCAGCCGCCGGTTCAGGCGACCTCGAATATTCTCGGAATGAAGCTCTCGACGCTGACTGCCGAAAACCGCAAGAGCTTCGGCATCGCCGACAGTGTCGATGGCGTCGTCATCACCGAAGTGGCGCCAGGTTCGGCAGCCGCGGAGAAGGGGCTGAAGCCCGGCGATGTCGTCGTCGAGGTCGCGCAGGAATTCGTCCAGACTCCGAGTGCCGCCTCGGAGAAAGTGGCCTCACTGAAGCGGGAAGGCCGCCGCAATGCGCAGATGATGATTGCGTCTCCGAACGGTGACTTGCGCTTTATCGCCGTCGCGCTGGAGTAGAATTCAGCTCCCGGTCTGCATCGCCTGCTGCGCCCGCCACTTTGCGGCGCTCAGGCGGTAGACAGCATGACGCTTCAGGTGCGGATGCGTCTCCGGAATTTGCGGATGGTCGAAATCGAAGGCCGGATCTGGATGCATGCCGATCTTGCGCATTACCGCGAGGACGCGGCTGTTGTCATGGACGGCAACCGACAGGATCTCGCGGAGATTCAGGACGGTGAAAGCATGACGCACAAGAGCTATACCGGCCTCGGTTGCGTAGCCCTTTCCCCAATGGCACGCTGATATCCGCCAGCCGATTTCCACGGCATCCCTCGGTAAATGCGGTTCAAGCTGCACTCTCGACAGGCTGCAGAAACCGACTGCCGTGCCATCACCCTTCAAGACAGTGGTGAGAAGCTCGAAGCCGGGTTCCGGCGTTACGTTCCGGATCATGGAAAAGATGGTGTCGGCATCTTCGCGGCTGCGGGCAAAGGGGAAGAATTCGAGGACGGCTGGGTCCGAGCTGAGTTCATAAAACAACCCACGATCCTCTTCCGCGCAGGGGCGCAGGATCAGTCGAGCCGTTTCGATCGGGGTCATTGCCGGGAGCGCCACTGAGCTGCCGTCAGTCGGTAGAGGACGTGGCGCTGCAGATGTGGATGGGTATCGGGCACATTGGGGTGGTTGAAATCGCCGCCCTCGACGCGATGCATGCCGATCCGCTCCATGACAGCGGTCGACCTGACATTGTTATGCACGGCGAAGGAAACGATCTCGTCGAGGCCGCGCGTTTCGAAGCCGTGGGCAAGAAGCGCCCGCGCCGCCTCGCTGACCAATCCCTTGCCCCAGTGCCGCGCCACCAGCCGCCAGCCGATCTCGACGGTTCCGATCGCGACGAACGGTTCCAGATGATCGGTGCGCACCAGTCCGCAATAACCGATTGCCTCGCCGCTGGCTTTGAGCTCCAGCACATAGAGACCGAGCCCGGTTTCCGCGATCATCGACTGGACGCGATCGAAGAAGGCGTCCGCTTCCGCGCGATTGCGGCGAAACGGGAAGAATTCCATGACCGCCTCGTCGGAATTGATCTCCAAGGCCAGGTCGCGATCCCCTTCGCGCCAATTGCGAATGATGAGGCGTTCGGTTTCGGTAATGATCATCTGCGGTCCTCGAGCTCGGCGATTTGCGCTGCTCTATGGTTTGACGAAGTCCGTCTTGCGGTAGCCCTGGATATAGAGCAGGGCAGTCAGGTCACCGTGGTCGATGCGCATCCTGGCCTGCGCCGAAACAGTTGGCTTGGCATGGAGCGCGACGCCGGAACCGGCAAGCTGCAGCATACCGAGGTCATTGGCGCCGTCGCCGACGGCCATGGCGTCATCGGTGGATATACCGAGCTTTTCGGCGATATCGTTCAGCGCGTCCACCTTGGCCTGCTTACCGAGGATGGGCTCTTCGACGAGGCCGGTCAGGATACCCTTTTCTTCCAGCAGGACATTTGCCCGATTCTCGTCGAAGCCGAGGGTGGCGCCGATCCTGCTGGTGAAGACGGTGAAGCCGCCGGAAACAAGGGCGGCGTAATAACCCTTCGCCTTCATGGTGGCGATGAGTTCGGGGCCGCCTGGCGTCAGAGTGATGCGCTTGGCGATGACATCGTCGACAACGGAGAGCGGCAGTCCCTTCAAGAGAGCGACGCGCTCGCGTAGCGCCGGCTCGAAGGCGATTTCCCCATTCATGGCGCGGGCGGTGATATCAGCTACTTTATCCTTGAGGCCGACTTCGGCGGCGAGTTCGTCGATGCATTCCTGGCCGATCATCGTGGAATCCATGTCGGCGATCAGCAATTTCTTGCGGCGGGTCTCGGCTTGCTGGATGACGAGATCGATAGGTTCGCTGCCGATCACCGCCAGTATATTGGCCTCTGCTGCCTCGATATCGGTGTCGTCGCGAAGCGCGATATCGCAGGCAATGCCGTCGGCAAGCCAATAGAGCCCGGACGCTTTGACAGCATCAGCCGCCTGTTCGGCGATAGCCGGAACGAGAACGGGGTTTGACGGATTGGCAATAAGCGTGGCAACGAAGGCCATGAGCAGAAACCCTATAAGCAATATCGACGCGATCCTGATAACCGGGCCAACCGCCAGCGGCAAGTCCGCACTGGCGGTAGAATTGGCCCGTTCGCATGATGGTGTCGTCATCAATGCCGACAGCATGCAGGTCTATGATACCCTGCGCGTGCTGACCGCACGGCCCTCCGAGGCCGATATGGAGGGCATTCCACACCATCTTTACGGCCACGTCCCGGCGGGACAGGCGTATTCGACTGGCGTCTGGCTGCGCGAGGCAGACGCTTTGGTCGAGCGCCTGCGCGTCGAGGGCAGAATGCCTGTCTTCGTCGGCGGTACGGGTCTTTATTTCAAGGCGCTGACGGGCGGACTGTCCGACATGCCGGAAATTCCGCCTGGTATCCGCAATCGTCTCCGCAGCCGGCTGGTGGCGGAAGGGGCGGAAGCGCTGCATCGTGAGCTTGCGGAGCGCGACGCCGCCGTCGCGGAAACGCTGAACTCGCAGGACGGGCAGCGTATCGTTCGCGCCCTGGAGGTGATCGAAGCAACGGGCCGGTCCATCGCCGCTTTTCAGGGGAAGAACGGGCCAATGGTCATCGATCCCGATCGTGCACGAAAGATCGTGGTTCTGCCTGAGCGCGCTATTCTGCACGAACGCATCAACAGCCGTTTCGAGAAAATGCTGGCGATGGGAGCGGAAGAGGAGGTGAAGGCTCTGTTGGCATTGGATCTTCCACCGGAAATGCCCGTCATGAAGGCGATCGGGGTCGCGCAGATTGCCGGGATGCTGAAGGGGGAGATGACACGTGCCGAGGTCATCGAAACCGGATCTGCGGCGACGCGGCAATATGCCAAGCGGCAGATGACCTGGTTCCGCAATCAGATGGACGAGAGTTGGGAGCGTTTGAGCCCGTAGTTCGGGAGTCAGTCCTTGTCGTAAAGGCTGCTGAGTGGCTTTTTCAGAATGCTGTCCCGCAAGGACAAGCCGGATTCTCGCCGCAGAGATGGCGCGGCCTCTCTTGGCACCGAGCGCGTGCCTCCTTCATCGCTCCGGAATTCGCGGCGCAGTTCCGCAAGCTTGCTGTCGATCGATGTTTGCGAGGCGGCCGCAGGTTGCGGTGCGGCGGTGCGCGGCAGCATGTCCGGACGATAAGGTTCGATCGGCGGTGGGTTCGGTTCCGCCTGATGAGGAATTGTTTGCGGGACTGGCACGTCGTCGAAATCATCTCTGATATCGGTCATCGGCACAGCATTGTAGCTCTGCTGCAGAGGACTGATATCGGGACCTGTAATCGAGCGCATGCGGCCGATGATCGTGCGCAAATCGACCGTATCCGGCGAATCCTCACTGGTTTTCGCGACGCTGCCGCTGGCTTTTGGCAGCAAATGCCGTTCGACCTGGGAAAAGCGCATCCGCATCGGTACTGCGATGGCCTCGCCGAAGGCGATGGCTTCGCCATTGCCAATCGACGACAGGAAGCTTGTCGTCGAGATCGAGGAGTTCGGGATGGCCGAACGGATGATTTCCTGGTCGCGATCATTGGCAAGGCGCATGGCAAAGAGCGTCGAGCACTGCGACAGGATCGTCTGATCCAGTTCGCCCGGCCGCTGCGTGATGATGCCAAGCGATACGCCGTATTTGCGTCCTTCCTTGGCGATGCGGGCGATCGCCTGGCGCGTGGGGAAGAAGCCGAGCGTCGGGTCGGCGGGAATATAGCGGTGGGCTTCCTCGCAGACGACGAGCATGTGGATTGCGCCGTCGCTCCAGAGCGCCAGTTCGAAGGCCATGCGGCAAAGCACTGAAGCGACAGAATTGATGACTTCCGAAGGGATGCCGGCGAGCTGGAAGGTGCAGATCGGCTTGCCGTCACCGGGAATGCGGAAGATCTTGGCGATGGTCTCCATGATCGTATCGGTGATCGTGTTGTTGGAGAACATGAAGTGATAACGGGGATCGTTGATCGCCGAGATGATGCGCATCTTTAGGGAGCGCAGATGGGGCTTTTCCTGACGGCCTTCGAGGCGGCCAATGCGCTCGTCTATTAATGCTAGCAGATCGGCCATGCGGTAGGGAACCGGCGTGTCCGCTGTCACCGAAGCCTTTTCCGTCTGGCGACGCATCAGGGCGGAATCGCTGCCGCGGAAGGCGCGTCTCGCTTCGGGGATAAGGTCACGCAGCGCATCGAGCTCTTCCGGCACTGCAGGACGGCCGCGGAAAACGACTTCGCTGAACTCCTCCAGCCGCATCAGCCAGAAGGGCAGGTCTAGGGTATCGGTGTCGATGACGACGGCGTGCCTCGGGAAGGCGGCGGCGAATTCATTGTGCGGATCGAGGATCAGCACGCGCAATTTTGGATCGGCTGCGATCGCTTTGTGCAGCAGCAGCGAGACCGCAGTGGATTTGCCGACGCCTGTGGAGCCGACGACAGCGAAGTGTTTCGAGAGCATTGAGGGAATATGGATGGCAGCATCGATGCTTTCGTCCTGTGTCAGTTTGCCGATGACGCAGCTGCTGCCCTTGCCGGCATCGAAAATGCGCATCAGATCGGCCGCACGGATGCGGTGCGCGATCGCTCCGAGATAGGGATAGGCCGATATGCCGCTGGAAAACTCCTCGCGGCCATCCGGTCCGACGCGGACTTCGCCGAGCAGTTCCACCTCGATGCGGAAGAGATTGTCCTGCCCTTCGCCCCAGCCGACGCTTTGCGTATTCATGGAATAGACGAGGGCTGCGACGCGGTTCTTCCCGACGCTGATGGAAATCAGTCGGCCGACCGACCAGAGTTCGGTCAGGTCCGTGCCGCCGGCCTCGGCCACGGCGGCGATCGTCGCTCTGGAACCGTTGCACGCGACAACGCGGCCAAGGAAGCGATTTCCCGGCTTCAGCTTGTCGCGGCGATCAAAATCTCCAGCGTTGCCTGATGTCTGCAGGTCTTTATTCAGCAAACAGTTACCCCAACTAATAGATGCCGGAGCATAGAGACGTGGGCTTAACAAAACCCTGTCTGTTACCCATGCTTTTTATAGGGTTATGATGCGGTCGCGATTTTTTATTGCTTCACGCGTTGACGCTTCGAAATTTTCTGTCTATCACTTCGGCCCATGAAAAACTCGATCGTTCTTATCGTGGTGGGAAGGCGCATGGGCAGGATGGTGTAACCATCCGGCGACAGCCACCCATGCGCTAGATGACAGGCTCCCGAAGGGGCCTTTTTTTATGCCCGAAATCGAGATTTCATCTTTCCAAACCTCCAGCAGACAGCGGAACAAACGTATGACCGGCACAGATAATCAGGCGAGCGGCAATCGAATGACAGGCGCGGAGATCGTGTTGCGGGCGCTCAAGGACAACGGCGTCGAGCACATCTTCGGTTATCCGGGCGGCGCTGTGCTTCCGATCTATGACGAAATCTTCCAGCAGGACGACATCAAGCACATTCTCGTCCGCCACGAACAGGGCGCCGGTCATGCGGCCGAAGGCTATGCCCGCTCCACCGGTAAGGTCGGCGTCATGCTGGTTACCTCGGGTCCTGGTGCTACCAATGCGGTTACGCCGCTGCAGGATGCCTTGATGGATTCCATACCGCTCGTTTGTCTCAGCGGTCAGGTCCCGACCACGCTGATCGGCTCTGACGCCTTCCAGGAATGCGATACGGTCGGAATCACGCGGCCCTGCACCAAGCACAACTGGCTGGTCAAGGACGTCAATGAGCTGGCAGCGGTCATTCATGAAGCCTTCCGCATCGCCCAGTCGGGTCGTCCAGGTCCCGTCGTCGTCGACATTCCGAAGGACATCCAATTCGCAACCGGCACCTACACGCCGCCGGAAGCGCATCACGTCCAGAAGAGCTATCAGCCGAAGATGCAGGGCGATCTCAACAAGATCACGCAGGCGATCGAGCTGATGAAAAATGCTCGTCGTCCGGTCATCTATTCCGGTGGCGGCGTCGTCAATTCCGGTCCGGAAGCCTGCAAACTGCTGCGCGAGCTGGTCGAGCTGACCGATTTCCCGATCACTTCGACGCTGATGGGCCTCGGCGCTTATCCGGCTTCCGGCAAGAACTGGCTCGGCATGCTCGGCATGCATGGTTCCTACGAGGCCAACATGGCGATGCATGATTGCGACGTCATGGTCTGCATCGGTGCACGCTTCGACGACCGCATTACCGGCCGCCTGAATGCTTTTTCGCCGAATTCGAAGAAGATCCATATCGATATCGATCCGTCCTCGATCAACAAGAATGTCCGCGTCGATGTCGGCATTCTCGGCGATGTCGGCAATGTTCTGGAAGATATGGTTCGCCTGTGGCGTGCACTGCCGCAGAAGCCTGCCGCAGAGCGTTTGGGCGATTGGTGGGCTGATGTTGCCCGCTGGCGCGCGCGCAACTCGTTCGCCTACAAGCCGAGCGACGATGTCATCATGCCGCAATATGCGATCCAGCGTCTCTATGAGCTGACGAAGCATCGCGATACCTACATCACCACAGAAGTCGGTCAGCATCAGATGTGGGCGGCGCAGTTCTACGGCTTCGAACAGCCGAACCGCTGGATGACTTCGGGCGGCCTCGGCACCATGGGCTATGGTTTGCCGGCAGCGCTCGGCGTTCAGATCGCCCATCCCGAGAGCCTGGTCATCGATATTGCCGGCGATGCCTCGATCCAGATGTGCATTCAGGAAATGTCGGCTGCGATCCAGCACAATGCGCCGATCAAGATCTTCATCCTGAACAACCAGTACATGGGCATGGTTCGCCAGTGGCAGCAGCTGCTGCACGGCAATCGTCTCTCCAATTCCTACACGGAAGCGATGCCCGATTTCGTCAAGCTTGCGGAAGCCTATGGCGCTGTCGGCCTGCGTTGCGAAAAGCCGGGTGATCTCGATGCCGCCATTCAGGAGATGATCGACGTCAAGAAGCCGGTCATCTTCGATTGCCGCGTCGCCAATCTCGCCAACTGCTTCCCGATGATCCCCTCGGGCAAGGCGCATAATGAAATGCTGCTGCCTGATGAGGCGACCGACGAGGCCGTCGCCAACGCCATCGACGCCAAGGGTCGCCAGCTGGTTTGATCGATAGCTTGGGTGCAGCAGGAGCCGCGCCCCAACGGATCTCGCTGGCATACCGAATAAGAACCGAGGAAACGGAACAAGGATCATGAACGCACACCTTCAACCCACGGGCTCCGCCTATTTCATTTCGCCGGAAACCGCGGCGGCCGAGAGCCATACGCTTTCGGTGCTCGTCGATAACGAGCCAGGCGTTCTCGCCCGCGTCATCGGCCTCTTTTCCGGCCGAGGCTACAACATCGAGAGCCTCACGGTTTCCGAGACGGAACATCAGGCGCATCTGTCGCGTATCACCATCGTGACGCGCGGCACGCCGCAGGTGCTGGAGCAGATCAAGGCGCAGCTTGAGCGCATCGTTCCCGTTCACCGCGTCGTCGACCTGACGGTGCGCGCCCGCGAACTCGGCCAGGAGCGGCCGATCGAGCGCGAAGTGGCGCTGCTGAAGGTGACCGGAAGCGGCGAGACTCGTGCCGAGACGCTGCGGCTGGCCGACGCCTTCCACGCCAAGGTCGTGGATGCGACCGTCGAGCACTTCATTTTCGAGATCACCGGCAAGTCCTCGAAAATCGATCAGTTCATCGCCATCGTCAAGCCGCTCGGCCTTATCGAAGTCTGCCGCACCGGCATCGCTGCGATGAACCGCGGCTCGCAGGGAATGTAAGGGCCTGCAGTGTTGAGGGGGTACTCGCATATGAGGCAAATCGGCGCTGCAAATTCCTTCTCCCTTCGGGGAGAAGGTGGCCCGAAGGGTCGGATGAGGGGGGCTTTCCGATTTGAATTCGCGGGTTTTCGCACTCCTGGCAGGCACCCCCTCATCCGCCTGACGGCACCTTCTCCCCGAGGGGAGAAGAGGAAACGCGGCAACAATGGCTGAGATCGGCGACAAGCCGTGGCATCCGCCAGCCGGCATGCGTCTCGGCGCGGCGCCCTTCGTGCGCGGTGACTTTCCTTGGCTTGGGCATTATTTCGGCTCGCAGAAACTGGCATCGATCCTTTCTCCCGGAATCGGCGGCATTGTTTCCTGGGGCGGCCGTGCGCCGGCCAAGGTGGCGGACGGGATTGCGCGGTTTCGCGGATTGCGCCACTGGCACCTCGAGGACGGCTTCTTGCGGTCGATGGGGCTTGGCAAGTCCGGCGCCATTCCGCTGTCCATCGTTATCGACGATCTCGGTCTGCCCGTCGATGTAAGCAGGTCCTCGCGGCTTGAGCGGCTAATTGAGGGAGCGGAAGAGGCTGAAGAGCTTGGCCGCACCATCCGCGAGCAGATCGTTCTGAACAAGCTCTCGAAGTATAATCATCTCCCTCATCGATCGCCCAGCGTTGAGCGGACGATCAAGCGGCGCATTCTGCTGGTCGATCAGGTCGTTGGCGACGTTTCCGTCGGTCGGGCGCTCGGCTCAAAAGTCTCCTTCGAGAAGATGCTTGCCGATGCGCTGGCAACCGATGCACAATGCCTCATTCGTACTCATCCGGATGTCATGGCCGGTCTTCGTAAGGGGTATCTTACCGGATCGACTTCCAAGGGTGATGTGGTCATGATTGGCGATGCCGTGTCGGTGGCCTCCATCCTCGAAGTCATGGACGAAGTCTGGACTGTTTCCAGCCAGTTTGGCTTTGATGCGCTTCTGCGCGGCATTCCGGTTCGCTGCTATGCCGCACCCTTTTATGCGGGCTGGGGAGTGACCGAGGATCATTTTGGCGTTTACACCAAGGCCGCGCTTGCCGGGCGTCGAACGAAGCGGAGGACGGTCGATCAGATCGCCGCCGCCGCATTTTCACTTTATCCGACCTACCGCGATCCGGCCGACTGGCGAGAGATCGATGTCTTTCGGGCGATCGAGCTGATCGTCGCGCAGCAGAAGGCGGCTGCCTGAACCTACAGCATGTCCAATGACTTCTTTCGCGACGGCGGCGGGAAGGCGGCGTCGAGCACGGCCCAATCCTCGTCGGTGATATCAATATCGACAGAATCACGGTTTTCCTCGATGCGCTGAGGGTTCGAGGACTTCGGGATTGCTATCACGCCGTCGCGTTCCAGCAGAAAGGCAAGCGCGACCTGCGCCGGTGTCGCCTGATAGGTCTTGGCGACGCGGATCAACTCGGGATGGTGGAGCAGGCGGCCTTGCTCGATCGGAGAATAGGCCATGATCGGAATGCTGCGCTCCTGGCACCAGGGCAAGAGGTCGTATTCGATGCCGCGTCGGGAGAGATTGTAGAGTACCTGGTTGGCGGCGACATTGCCGCCGTTCGGCACGGAAAGCAGCTCGTCCATATCCGCGACATCGAAGTTCGACACGCCCCAAGCCTCGATCTTGCCCGCCGCCTTGAGGCCTTCGAAGGCTTCCACTGTTTCTTCCAGCGGATAGTTACCGCGCCAATGCAGCAGATAGAGATCGATGCGATCGGTATTCAGGCGCTTCAGGCTGCGTTCGCAGGCCGCAACCGCGCCCTTGCGGCTCGCATTGGCGGGATAGACCTTGCTGACGAGGAAAACCTCGTCGCGGCGGCCTTCGATCGCCTTGCCAACGATCTCCTCCGAGCCGCCATCGGCATACATCTCAGCCGTATCGATCAGCGTCATGCCCAGATCGAGACCGGTTTTCAAGCTGGCGATCTCATCCCTGGCGGTTGCTGCATTCTCGCCCATATTCCAGGTGCCCTGGCCAAGCGCCGGAACCTGGATGCCGGAGGGAAGGGCGACAGTTGGAATGGGCTCGCGCATGGTTTTTCCTCGCTACAGAAAACCGAAGGATAGGGGCATTCGACCGGATTTCAATCGGCATCCGTCCTGTCACGGTGACAATCATCCTATGGCTTTCGTATGGCCGGCGAACTAATGTCGCATCGTCATGCGCCGTCGCATTTTTTGCGCGCGCGAAGAATTTTGGATGCCGCCTTGTCACGATACGGTGTCCTGGGAGGCATCATGGCGCTGGATACATTTCTGGCTCTTCTACTTTTTGCATTCACGACCTCGATCACGCCCGGACCGAACAACATGATGTTGTTTACCTCCGGTGTGAACTTCGGTTTCCGGCGCACCATTCCACACATGCTCGGCATCGGTGTCGGCTTTTTTGTGCTGCTGATTGCTGTGGGATTGGGACTGGGTGCACTTCTGCACACGGTGCCCGTGCTTTACACCACGCTGAAATTTGCCGGCGGGGCCTATCTCCTCTGGATTGCCTGGAAGATCGGCACCTCGCGTAGCCTGAGCGAGGCGGAAAGCGATGCAAAGCCGATGAGTTTCATCAGCGCTGCTGCGTTCCAATGGGTCAATCCCAAGGCGTGGGTGATGGCTGTCACCGCTATGGCCACTTACACCAACGAACAACTCTATCTCTTCACGGTCCTTGTCGTCGGATTGGCATTTGCCGCTGTGAACGTCCCGAGCGTATCGACCTGGGCCGGCTTCGGCTCCGTCCTGCGCGATTGGCTCTCCGATCCCATCAGGCTGAAATGGTTCAATATAACCATGGCCATTCTGCTGGTGCTCAGTCTCTGGCCGATGCTAAAGTAGGTGCAAAGAGACAGGAGACGGCCATGTCCCACGGGCACTCGCATGATGATGACGATCATCATCACCATCACCACGACAACCACTATTCGGATATGCAGGCGCGCGTGAAGGCGCTGGAGACGCTGCTGACCGAAAAGGGGCTGATCGACCCGGCGGCGATCGACCGCATCGTCGAGACCTACGAGACGAAGGTCGGGCCGCGCAATGGGGCGCAGGTGGTGGCGAAAGCCTGGAGCGATCCCGACTTCGCCGATTGGCTGCGGCGTGACGCGACGGCGGCGATTGCAAGCCTCGGTTTTACAGGCCGCCAAGGCGAGCATATGCGTGCGGTGTTCAATACGCCGGAAACGCATAACCTGATCGTCTGCACGCTTTGCTCCTGCTATCCGTGGGCCGTACTCGGGCTGCCGCCGGTCTGGTATAAGGCTCCGGCCTATCGCTCCCGCGCGGTGATCGATCCGCGTGGCGTGCTCGCCGAATTCGGCCTGACATTGCCGCAGGAGACGAAGATCCGCGTCTGGGATTCGACGGCCGAACTTCGCTACCTGGTAATCCCCGAGCGGCCGGCCGGTTCCGAAGGCATGGACGAGGCGGCGCTTGCGGATCTCGTCAGCCGCGACGCCATGATCGGAACCGCGCTCGCAAAGGCGCCGGAGGCAACGCTATGAATGGTCCACACGATCTCGGCGGTCAGATGGGGTTCGGCCCGGTCGCCCCGGAGCCGAATGAGCCCTATTTCCATGCCGAATGGGAAAAGCGGGCGCTCGGTATCACGCTTTCCTGCGGCGCCTTCGGTGCCTGGACGATCGATGAAAGCCGGCATGCGCGCGAAAACATTCCGCCGGCGAGCTATCTCGGCGCCAGCTATTATGAGATCTGGACTCGTGCCGTCGATATGCTCCTGGAGCGGCATGGTTTTGCGACGGCCGAGGAGTTGCGCAGCGGTCACTCGCTCGAACAGGGCAGGGTGCCGAAGCGGGTTCTGACGGCTGACATGGTCGACGGTGTGCTGGCCAAGGGCGGCCCTTGCGATCGACCGGTCGATACTGCACCGCTCTTTGCCGTCGGCGATCATGTCCGCACCAAGAACTTCAACCCGACCGGCCACACAAGGTTACCGCGCTATGCCCGCGCAAAGACGGGTGTCATCGAAGCGGTGCAGGGCTCCTTCGTCTTCCCTGACGACAATGCCCATGGCCGCGGCGAAAATCCGCAATGGGTTTATACGGTCGTCTTCGACGGTGCCGAGATCTGGGGCGAGGGCGCCGATCCCTCGTTGACCGTCTCGATCGACGCTTGGGAGAGCTATCTTGAGCGCGTGTGAGGTGACGTCGCCTCTGGCACAATCCCCCGGATTGCCGAAGTCTGTCGATGGAGAGCCGATCTTTCCGGAACCTTGGGCGGCAGAGGCTTTCGCCATGACAGTTCATTTGCATGAGCAGGGCCTGTTTGACTGGAGCGAATGGGCGGAACGGCTGTCCGGCGAGTTGCACAAGCCCGGCCGCGCGATTGACGGCAGCGACTATTTCGATTGCTGGGTGGCGGCTCTGTCCGGCTTGCTGGTGTCAAAGGGTATCGCGGATGCCAACGCGATCTTGGCCCTGCAACAAAGCTGGCAGCGTGCGGCGGAGGCCACGCCGCATGGTAAGCCGATTGTGCTTGAAAACGATCCTCAATACACGACATAAGCGCGTGGTGGCGGCGACGGCTTTTTACCGCTTGCTTCCATCAACCGAATCCTGCCAAGTCGAACCATGCAATTCGCGCCGCAACAAGATGAAGCGCTCAAGGCCGTCGCAAACTGGCTGAAAGAGGGGCGCTCGCCGTTGTTCCGTCTGTTCGGCTATGCCGGCACGGGCAAGACGACGCTTGCGCGGCATTTCGCCGAGCATGTGGATGGCGAAGTGCTGTTCGCTGCCTTTACCGGCAAGGCGGCGCAGGTGCTGCGCTCACGCGGCGCCTCGAATGCCAAGACCATCCATTCGCTGATCTACCGGCCGCGCGGCGAGGAAGCTGTTGAGGACGAAGAGACAGGCAAGACATCGATTGCCCCGATGTTCACGATCAACCGTCAGAGCCCGGTTGCCAAGGCCGCGCTGATCATCGTCGATGAGTGCTCGATGGTGGACGAGGCGCTTGGCAAGGATCTGATGAGTTTTGGTACGCCCATTCTCGTGCTCGGCGATCCCGGCCAGCTCCCGCCCGTTTCCGGCGGTGGTTTCTTCACGAATGAAGAACCGGATTATCTTCTGACGGACATTCACCGCCAGGCACGCGACAATCCGATCATCCAGCTCGCCATGCAGGTGCGTGAGGGCAAGGAAATCATGCATGGGGACTATGGCACCGCACAGGTGATCTCGAAGAACGAGGTCACGCAGCCGCTGGTGCTGGAGGCCGATCAGGTGCTCGTCGGTACCAACAGGACGCGCCGGCGCTACAATCAGCGTCTGCGTGAGCTCAAGGGTTTTACAGCCGATTATCCGCAATCCGGCGATAAGCTGGTCTGCCTGCGCAACGACCCCGCCAAGGGGCTGCTCAACGGCTCCCTCTGGCAGGTGATGACCTCTTCCAGGGAAACGACGAAGCCGGGCATCAATCTGCTGGTGCGTCCGGAAGATGACGACATGGATCGCGGGGCAGCGAAGATCAAGCTCTTGAAGCAGGCCTTCGAGGATGTCGAGGGCGAGGTCCCGTGGTCGACGCGCAAGCGCTACGACGAATTCGATTACGGCTATGCGCTGACCGTACATAAGGCTCAGGGTTCGCAGTGGAACAATGTCGTGCTGTTCGATGAGAGCTGGGCATTTCGCGATACGCGGGAGCGTTGGCTCTACACGGCGATCACCCGTGCCGCTGAGACGCTGACGATTGTCCGTTAACAGGACATCCTGAGTCTTGGCTCAGTGATGTCGCGCCCCGGTGACTTGGTTCGATCTTCTCCATCAAAGTTTTGCATGGATTGATGTCGGAATCTCGTTGGTTTTGCTGCGCATAATGGCATAAAACGACACTGCCATCCGCTTTGAAAATCAGGGATTTCGATCATGCCCGCCAAGCTTTCCGTGAACCTCAACGCTATCGCGATGCTGCGCAACCGGCGTGATCTTCCCTGGCCGAGCGTCACAGGTTTGGGCCGTATCGCGCTTGCCGCCGGCGCCAGCGGTCTGACCGTTCATCCGCGTCCCGATCAGCGGCATGTCCGCTTTTCCGACCTGCCCGATATCCGCGCGCTGATCGATGACGAGTTTCCGGAAGCGGAATTCAATATCGAGGGCTATCCGAGCGACGAATTCTTCGATCTCTGTGCTTCGGCGGAGCCCGAACAGGTGACGCTCGTGCCCGACGACCCCGCGCAGGCGACGTCGGATCACGGCTGGGATTTTCGCAAGAACCGCGACTTGCTGGTCGAAGTCGTCGCCAAGTACAAGACGATCGGCTGCCGCGTGTCCCTCTTTGCCGACGGCGACGGCGATGCCGAGGCGGTGAAGATCGCCAGGGAAGTGGGCGCCGACCGCATCGAACTTTATACCGGCCCTTACGGTGGCTGCTACGACGATCCGCAGAAGGCTGCCGTCATTCTCGAAGCGCTGGGGAAGACCGCCGATGCAGCCTTCGCCAATGGCCTTGACGTCAATGCCGGTCACGACCTGACAGTCGCCAACCTGCCGGCGCTGTTGAAGCGCATTCCGAAACTTGCGGAGACTTCGATTGGTCATGGGCTGACTGCCGACGCGCTGGAATATGGCATGGCCGAAACGGTGCGGCGCTTCCGCCGGGCTTGCGGGCAGGTGGTTTGATCGGCGGGATCTGCCGTTGGTGAGATAGCGGCGTGCACGCGTGATAAGCGGATGCGCTGTCACTATCGGGCTGATTTTGTCTGCCGCTGACCTAACAGCCAGCCGTAGAGTGCACCCCATGCCGCGCCAGGAATCAGGCTTAAAGTACCGAGAACGGCAATGTTTTGGCCATTCGTGATATCGGACCCATTGAACGCCATCATAGCGCCGAAAAACTGCGCGGCGCTTACGCATCCGCCAATGATGACAAGAAGGGGTAAAAGCCGTCCTAGTGTCAGTTGGCGCAGAACCGCCACATGGAGAAGGAAAGTGATCGGTACTGATAGTGCCATGGTAATTGGCATCCCTGCCAACGGCACCAACCACCAACGCACATTATAGAAAAATACAGACGGCTCACCGTAGTACCAAAGCGACTGAGTAATCCTTGGAACAGCATAAACCAGCCAGAGAAGGCCCCAAGCCATCAGAAAAGCGAGGAGAGCCTTGCCAATGCTGGGCGAAGTATCGCTTCGTTCCATTTCTTTAATTGCCGCTCCTCCTGCTCCATCTTTGTGCATTTTAGCACGGTTCATTATAACGAACGTATCACTTCCGTTGTGCTTGTTATCAGATGATCTACGTTAAGATGCCTTTCGGCTGCACTACGGAGCCGACCGTCAAGTCATTATCGTATCTTCCTCGTAATCCGATAGGATCATGAAAGATGGAGTTCCATGACTGAAATTCCCGAAAGCATGAAATTGGAACTGGGCCAATGGAATAATGGTCGTGGTATCGATATTGAAAGCTGGACGGGATGCGTCGGCAACTTTTCACTTGCCGTCGGATACTCTTCTATATTCTGGCCGAGCTTTGTTGCGCATCGGCAATATATCTTGGTGCAGGGTTTCTCCGAAGAAGTGCTGCGATCCTTCGAAAATGACCCAACCTCGACGCGGCAGTCTGTTGAACGGGTCATGAACCATCTCCACGTCGCGGATATCCAGCATTCGGGATGTACAGATATATCCAGAGATAAGCTCATCTTTCTCGGCGAGCGACTAGCTGAAATTTTCACGGCAAAGCTCCAGTGGCAATTTCCGGATCGGGAATTTGTCGTGGAATTCGCTAGGCCCGATTGGAGTGCTCCCCGTTTCACCGGACATGTCGGCTAGTTTGATTTAGCCCTGATGAACTGCCGTGGGGAAGCCATCTTGAGCGCGGAATGGGGATGGATTTCGTTGTAGTCCTCGATCCATCCGTCAA